>NZ_CP010776.1:0-318749 GCF_001577755.1 Rufibacter sp. DG15C | reverse complement strand
TGTTCAGCAATAGAGTCAACCTTGCCATAGACTATTACATTAAGACCACAGATGATTTGTTGTATAACCGACCTATTCCTACCCAAAATGGTCTGAGAAGCTATTCTTCTAACATTGGGAGTGTAGAAAATAAAGGTCTTGAGTTTACATTAAGCACCGTCAACTTCACTTCAGACAACAAGGGCTTTACCTGGAACACAGACTTTAATCTGTCATTTAACCGCAACAAAGTATTGGAGTTGTACCAAGGACAGGACATTTTCTACGGGTTTGGCGGGAACTCCTTAGTGCTGCGCGAAGGTGAACCAATTGGTACTTTCTATGGCTTTAAAACCAATGGTATTTTCTCCACCACCCAACAAGTGATTGATGCCGGCCGGTACGTAGATGCCAATGGAGATGATAACATTGATACGCAAGCTGGTGATGTAAACTTTGTTGACATCAATGAAGATGGTGAAATCACAGATGATGACTTAACCATCTTGGGGAATGCCCAGCCTGATTTTGTAGGAGGTTTAACCAACACCTTTAGTTACAAAGGGCTTGACCTCACTGCTTTCTTCCAGTTCTCTGTGGGCAATGACATTGCTAACCCAGCAATGCAGTACCAGCAGCACTTAGGCGCGTATGATGACAACATGCGTGACATTGTGCTGGACCGGTGGAAGAAAGAAGGAGATGTGACCAACACGCCACGTGCCACCTACTTAGATGAGAACGGCAACAACCGTAGCAACCAGGATAGATTCATCTATGATGGTTCTTACGCCCGCCTAAAGAACCTAATGCTGGGCTACACCTTGCCGGGTACCTTAACGCAAAGAGCAAAAATACGCAGCGTCCGTATTTTTGCTCAGGCTCAAAACTTGATAACCTTTACAGACTATCCAGGCTTTGACCCAGAAGTGAACTTTGCTGGTACTTCTAACACCACCATAGGGGTAGACTTTTACACCTTTCCGCAATCAAGAACCTTCACGTTTGGTGTTAACATCGGACTTTAATTTTCAGACATGAAAAAGAGACTTTATATACTTTTTATAAGTGCAGGTTTGAGCGTATTCTCTTCCTGCCAAGATGTGCTGGACGTAGAGCCTACCTCCAGCATAGAGTTTGAGGGCGCCATCACAGATGCCAGGTCAGCAGACAGAGCCTTGCAGGGGGTATACAGCGCCTTTCAAGCAGGTGATTATTATGGGTTGTCTTACCTGTATTACCAAGATCTGTATGCAGACAACCTGACGTTTACAGGTACTTTTACCACCCACAGAGAAGTAGCCAATCGTAATATTAATCCTACCAACCTGCAGATTGCTAATACGTGGGCTACCATCTACACAGCCATTGGTAGAGCCAACCTGGTGATACAAGAAGTAGGGGCTTTGGCCAATATTGAGCAGGAGGAAAAGGATAGAATTGTGGGCGAAGCTCATTTCTTGAGAGGCCTTGCTTATTTTGATCTGGTGAAAGTTTTTGGCGGCGTACCCATTGTCACCAAGCCTACCGTTGATGTAGCTGGTGTGCAAAGCCAAGGCAGAAGTACAGAGGCTGAAGTGTACACCCAGATAATCACTGATTTGACTACGGCAGAAACCAAACTGGTGGGAGATGATGACGATGTTTTCAGCGCCTCAGGATGGGCCGCTACCGCGCTCTTGGCTAGAGTATACCTGCAGCAAGGCAACTATGCCCAAGCCCGTGACAAGGCATCAGAGGTTATTGACAATGGCCCCTTTAGTTTAGAAGAAAACTTTGGCGACGTCTTTAACGGCTCTGGGACAGACAATGCGTCTAGTGAGTCTATTTTTGAGTTGGCCTTTAACGAGGATGACCAAAACGCCTTGGCTAGCTCTTCAAACCCAGCAGTACCCGGCCAAAAATTCTACGTTTCTGCAGGACTCTTTAACCTGCTCTCCAGTGATGGAGGTGAAAGGTTTGCAGAGACTACCGTTCAACAAGGCACGCGCAGAAGAGTGATTAAGTATGATGACGTGGTAAATGGCAGTGACAATGTGGTTATCCTGCGTTTAGCTGAAATGTACTTGATTAGGGCTGAAGCCAACGCTCGGTTAGGGGCTGCTGGTGCTCCACCATCCCTTCAAGTGATCAGTGACATCAACGAGATTCGTAACAGAGCGGGTCTGGGAAGTGTGGTTCCTACTTCTAACGCAGCCGCCTTGACAGAAATCTTATTACAGCGCCGTTTGGAGTTTGCGTTTGAAGGGCTCAGGTTCATGGACTTAAAACGTTTTGGCCAGACCTGTGCAGTTTTGAATTTCTGCCCAGCTACCGCCACTGCGCCAGATAACACCTTCCGTAATCTTTGGCCATTGCCATTCCAACAATTTGAGACCAATCCTAACCTAGGAGCCCAAAACCCGGGCTATTAATCAATGGATTGTCATAGACAAAAAAAGAGGAGGCTTTTAGCCTCCTCTTTTTTTGTCAGTTTGTTTTCAACGTATGCACTTGAATGCCTAATGTAACTTCATTTTGTGCCTATTGCTTTTTCAGTAAGCGCCATGCTTGCTGTAAGTTACTGGAGGCAGGCTTTACAGCATAAGGGTTGGCTTTTATTAAGGTATTCAAATGCTTCAGCCGTTCTGAGGTGAGCGGATGCGAGCTAACTAAGGTAGGCACTTCTGAGGAAGAAGGAGCGGCCTTTTGCAGGCGTTCAAACAGCCTTTGCATGCCTTTGGGGTCTAGTTTATTCGCCTTTAACAAGAAAAATCCTTGAGTATCTGCCTCTTGCTCCAAACTCCGGCTATAGTGGAGGGCATTGAGTTTGTCGGCGTTTTCTAGAATAAGGCCAGACAAACCCGCCACGTCATTTAGCAAGAGGGATAAGAAGACATACGTAGACAATTGACGAGCCATGGAACGTAACGTGTGGCGCTCTTGCACGTGTGCGTACTCATGTCCCAGCAAGGCCGCCAACTCTTCTGGCGTTTGCAATTGGTCCAGTAATCCGGTGAAGATGACCATGTGGCCACCAGGCAAGGCAAACGCATTCACGGTCTTGTCCTGCACCACCGTGATGGCCAACGGGTACTCAGATGTGATGGAAAGCTGTTTTAAGAACCGTTGGGCATGCTGGGTCCTGACGGTGTCAACTTCTTCCTTGTCAACCAGCTGGGCGTAAATCTTTTCGCCTAAAGTGATTTCTGTAGCCACCGGCATCTGCCTGGATAAAAAGTCAGCAGCGGCGGGTAACAGCCAAAAATAACAGGCGGCTAAACCCGCCAAGAACAGCAAAGCCAGCGCATAAAGCCCCGGCCTATGACCTTTGGGAACGGGTTGAGCGTTTCGGTGGAAGATGGCCTCTGGGTACGCGTTTTTGATGGCCTCGGCAAAATCTGGGGAAACCACCTCTAGGGACTGGGCCGGGAAATCTCCATACCTGAGCACAGTTTTGGCCCCATCTCTATAGGCGTTGGGTTTGATGAGGGAGGCTTCCCAAAACAAAGGAGAAGGCGCGTCCTCTTCGCCCGTCAAGGGAGAAAAGGACAGCGCCAAGCCCTGTGGTTGCAAATGAACGTCTACGGTTTTCCCTTGCGAGGAACGACCGTCATAATAGGTGCCTGTATAAGAAGTCATGGAGAACGCTTGCTTATACCCAGCCTATGTCCAGCATTTCTGACATGTCTTCCATCACGGCGTCTTTGTACTCGTCTTCGGTCTGCACCAAGTTGTCTGGGTCAAAGTCACCCATGATGTCTGTGTTGTTGATGATGAACTTAAGCGTCCTGATGGTAGCCCAAGGAGAGCCCAACCCTAAGGTGAACAGCACTATGAACAGATTGCCCATGAGTAACCTGAAGTAGCCAAAACCTGTCACGGTAGAATCAAGGTTAATGTACTTGCCGTTCTGCTCAATCATCATGTTGTTGAGGTAGAAGATGTGCAAGTCACGCATGTACCAGAACAGGTAGATGCCCAGGGTCATAAAAGTTAGAATGGTGCCTTTCAGGTGCAGGATGAAAAGCTCGGCGCCGGTGCCTCTAAAATGAAACTGCACATTGCCCATTCTCAGGTTCTGCACAATGTATTGGCGCAGGTTCACTTCAAGCCAGGCACGGTACAATCCAAAGGTGATGATGGTCAAGAAAACATCCCGGTAAAACAACAAGGAAAGTTCTTTCAAGCTTCCGCGGTAGCCAAAGTGGATCCCTCTCCAAGACGTACGAGACATGCGGTAGCGCATACGGCCATGAATGGCCATTGGCACCAATAAGAAGATAGCCACCGCATAGACCAGCATGGTATAGGTCAGCCATTCTGGATTTTCTGTGATGGTCGCGTAGAGAATGGAGCCATAAAAGATTGCTATTAGGGCAATCACTTTGATATAGCCCAAGAACATTTCCTTGCCCGTGCCATGAAACGCGAAGGAACTGCCAGCGAGCTTGGTTTTGGCATACGTGTAGCGCAAGACGTTGGCCTTGGCCCAAGGGTAGTACAAGCCGAGTGTTAGCGCAGTCAGGACCCAGTTGGCTAGCTGAATCTCAAATAATTGGGAGCCTTTGCCTTTGAACTCCAGGTCAATGTTTTTTTCTGAAGGGTAATAGTTTGCCATAGATGACAGATAGGGTTTAGGTTGGTTAGGTTAGTTGCGTATGGGAACTTACTCAGAATAGAAAAATTAACCAAGCCCCATCAAGACATCATGGCGTTTTTGGCCTGTTTTCCATAAAACAACCCAAAAACGAAGCACACCTTAAGGTAGGAGCAAGGAGCTGTCGCCGTAGCTCAAGAAGCGGTAGTTGTTGGCCAGAGCGTGCCGGTACACCTTCTGCCAAGACGGCCCAATCATGGCCGCTACCAACAAGAGCAACGTACTGTTTGGCTGATGAAAATTGGTGATAATGCCGTTGCAAAGCTTGAACTGGTAGCCCGGGGCAATGAGAATGCGCGTAGTGGCCTGCAAATGCGACAAGCCCTGCTGGTTCAGATAAGTCAAGATGCTTTCCAGTGCCTCCTGCACTGACAGCGACGTGCGTTGGTCATATGGCAGCCATTGGGGCACTAAGAGTTGATCATCTTCTGTTGGCAAAGAACCCATAGACAGCCCAACGCCCAACCAATATAAACTCTCTAAAGTACGCATAGAGGTAGTGCCCACCGGAATGATAGGCTGGCCCAAGTGCCGGAGCAACTGCTCCACCGTCTCGCGGCTAACTGATAGCTGTTCTGGGTGCATGTAATGGTGCTCCATTACCTCAGACTTGACCGGCTTGAACGTGCCGGCACCCACGTGCAAAGTGACAAACGCCGCCTGGTGTTTCTTCTGGTTCAGTTGCTCCAGCACACGCGGTGTGAAATGCAGACCGGCGGTGGGGGCAGCCACGGCGCCCGCGGCATCAGCGTAGATGGTTTGGTAGCGGTTCTGGTCCTCTGGCGCGGCGTCTCGGTTCATGTAGGGCGGCAAAGGCAAGAGACCGGCAATTTCCAGAACCTCAGCAAAAGTGCGCTCTGCCGGCGTCCAAGAGAACCGAATGGCATAGCCTTCCTCGGCGGGGGCCAGGCGCTCAGCAAATAGAATCCCGTCTTCTGGATTGGGACCCAAGGGCATTTCTAGGCGGCCTTCGCGCCAGCGCTTGTTGTTGCCCACCAGACATTTCCAGACAACAGACTGGGTTTGTTGCATGGCTTGCTGTACTTCCCGGATGGGTTCTAAAGGCTCCAGGCAGAAGAGCTCTATAATGCCACCCGTGACCTTCTGGAAACGAAGCCGTGCCTGCACCACTTTGGTGTTGTTGAACACTAAGAGAGAATGCGGCGGCAGGGCGTTGGCCAAGTCTGTGAAGTGCGCATCTGCCATGCGGCCCTGCTGGTACACCAAAAGACGCGACTGGTCCCGTACCTCTAAGGGAAACTGGGCAATACGCTCCTCAGGAAGGTCATAGGTATAATCAGCGATGGAAATCTGCCGGGGATGGGATGCACTCATGAAATATAAATACGATTGGTACTAAAAATAAAGAAGGTAAAGGTAGCTGCCGGGAGGTTAGTTTTTAGGGAAGATTAAGGGAGCCTCGGCTTCTTCCTGCTCCAGGTCGCTCAACTCCAGTTCCAAGGCTTTGACAGAAATCTGGATTTCCCAGAGGGAGATGGCCATGGAGATCATCAATAGCACCAAGCTCATCCCGAAGATGATTTCGCCTACCATCTGCCAGCCTTTGTACAGACTGAACATGCACAACACGCAGGAGAACATACTGCCAATGCCCACCGCCTGCATGTTTCTAATGAGGATCAGGCGCTTGCGCAGGTTCTGTATCTGACCAAACACCAACTGGCTATGTGAGGTCTGGTATCTGTGCTTTAAATCCCGGATGAGCTTAGCCAACGACATAAACCGATTGGTAAATGCCAAAAGTAATAAAGAGAGCGCCGGAAAGAGCAGGGCAGGCGTGGTTAAGGTGATTTCCATGGCAAAACGCTGGAAAGAATCAATTAAGCTAAATCGTCCTCGTCACCGCCGGGTTGTATTTCAAGGTCATGGGCCAGCTCCAGGGCTTCTTCCAAGACCTCATCTGTCTCTTCTTTAGACGAAGACTCCAGCGTGCGCTCAAACAGAGCCAGCACATGTTCGGCCTCGGCGTTCACATACAAGTCTGTGTAGAGTTCTTCAAACAGGTGGCCTTTCTTCTGGATGCGCTTGTCAATCTCATGCACACTGGCGGCCTCCAAGGCATCCTGCAACAAATCACGCACCTCAGAACTGTCCTCATCGCCGCCCAGATCGGTGAGCAATTGCAACAAGGTAATGCCAATGCCCAACCGCAAGCGCTCAAAACTGAAACTCACCAGCTCCTGGCTTAGTTTGCCCGGGCGCGCCTGTTGCAAAGCGTCTTCCAGCTCTTGGTACAAGGGAGAGATTCTTTGTTGCAAAGAGGCTGTCTCTTCAGAGAAAACCTGAGAAAGTAACTGTTGGTAAATGGAGGCGCTCATGGGCAAGAATGCTTTAAAAACAGCAAGTTAGCAAAAGATGTCCTTCACTACTTGCTGTGGCCTTTGTTTTTGGCCTGATTTCCAGAAAACAGGCC
Source organism: Rufibacter sp. DG15C (assembly GCF_001577755.1). NCBI lineage: Bacteria > Pseudomonadati > Bacteroidota > Cytophagia > Cytophagales > Hymenobacteraceae > Rufibacter > Rufibacter sp. DG15C. Next base: position 311,697 of record NZ_CP010776.1, on the reverse strand, counting down.
AAAAACAGCCTTGCCGCCGCCAAAGGAAGAAGCGCATTGTTGTTAAATATAAGACATGCCTGTAAGCCAAAAAGAAAAACTTCTTTTATAAATATAGCAAGACATATATGTAATTAAGCAGAAGTTGATTATATTACTAGACCTACCAACTGGTACTGCCTTACAAGCTAAAATTGTCCTTACTCATGCAGTTGCGTCATTTCCTGACTTTATGCTTTCTTGTGGCAAGTCCGCTGCTGTTTGCCCAACAGGTAGAGGTGGAGGAGTTCAAGTTCCCGAAGCATAGGAACTCTGTGAAAATCCCATTTAAGCTGGTGCATAACCTAATCGTTATTCCAGTAAACATTAATAGCTCTAAACCCCTCAATTACATTGTAGATACAGGCGTGGAAACAACGCTTATTACAGAGCTAGGGCGACGGGACTCAATAGAGTTAAATAATGTAAGACCCCTTGATTTAAGAGGTTTTGGAAAGGGGGTAGGTATAAAGGCATTAAGCACCTCTGGCAATCGGATCCATTTTTCTGGTATAGAGGCAAGAGGCCAGCAGATGTTGGTGCTCATGGAGAACATCTTCAATCTATCTACCCGTCTTGGCATAGAAGTTCATGGAATTATTGGATATACGCTGTTCAAGAATTTTATAGTAGAGATTGACTATGAACAAAAGGTGTTAATCCTTTATAAAAAAGGCAAATATCCCCAGAGACGCCTTAAGAAATCCAGCTGTATCCCTCTTACAATTGAAGATTCTAAACCTTACGTGGAAGCGGTAATAAGTTCTGAAGATGGTGCCAAACACCCAATAAGGCTGGTAATAGACAGTGGGTTAAGCACAACCATGCTTTTATATTTGCCCACAATCCCAACCATGCAATTACCCAAAAACCACATTGAAGCTTTCCTAGGTCGCGGGTTAAATGGCGAAATCCATGGGCAAATAGGCAGAATTGAAACTCTACAGTTAGGAGATTATGTGCTAAATAGGCCACCGGTCTCTTTTCCCGATTCCGTTTTTATTCAACACGCACTTAACCTTAAAAACCGAAACGGGAATCTAGGGGCAGACATTTTACAACGGTTTAGAGTGGTTTTTGATTACCAGAACGGGCAGATGTTCTTGAAGCGTAATCATAAATATAGCGCGCCATTTTATTTCAATCTAAGCGGCCTTGAGATTGTGACCCCCATTCCTGGGCTTAAATTCTATACCATCTCAGATGTGTTGGCCAACTCTCCAGGTCAAAGAGCGGGTATTCTAAAAGGGGATGCCTTGTTAAATATTGATGGAGTTAATTGTTCTACTAAAACACTAGAGGAAATCTTACACTTATTTCAAAGCAAGCCTGGTCGCAAACTTAAGGTAGAAGTGAAACGAAATGGAGCCACCGTTAAAACTACTTTGCGATTAAGTGACGTTATATAAAGCCTTCTTCGCTTTTGGCCTGTAATCTGGAAAACAGGCCAAAAACGAAGGATAATTTATGGTTGTAAGAAGCCGTAGATAGAAGAAAAATCCTGGTCTGCATAGCCATCTTGTTTGGCTTGGGCATACAGTTCTTTCACGGTTTGCAAAGCGGGCAAGGCCACGCCCTGTTCATAGGCCGTCACGCTGGCCAGATGCAGGTCCTTGTGCATCCATTCTAAAGGAAACTCCGGGGAGAAGTCTTTGGTGTGCAGCTTCTGTTCTTTGAGCTTGAGGAACGGGGCTGCGGCAGGTCCGCCTAATATGGTTTGGCAGAGCATTTCTTCTGAGATACCTAGTGACGTGCCCAACCGCAAGGCTTCGGCAAAGCCCGCCATGATAGTACCCATGAGCATGTTCACGGTCATTTTCATGCTGGCTCCCTGACTGTGACCGCCTACATGGGTAACGTCTTTGCCCATCACGTCCAGCAAAGGCCTGATCTCTTCCACGTCACGCACCTCACCGCCAACCAAGAAAATCAGCTGACCGTTTTGGGCGGGCAGCAAGGATCCGGATACCGGCGCGTCTACAAACCGATGGCCCATCTTTAAAGCCACCTGTGCCATGCGCGCCGTGAACGAAGGATTGACGGTGCTGCAGTCCACCCACAAGGAGTTACCGGGAAGCGCTTTCAAAAAACCGTCTGGGCCAATGGCTACTTCCTCTACCGCCTCTGGCGTGGAGAGCATGGTCAACACCAAGCGGCATTGCTGGCCTACTTCTTCTGGAGACTTTGCCAGATGCGCGCCTTGGGCTACCAGTTCGTCTGCCTTGTTGGCGGTGCGGTTGTAGACGACCAACTCGTGGCCGGCTTTCTGCAGGTTGGCAGCCATGCGGCTCCCCATAATGCCCAATCCTATAAATCCTATCTTCATAAAAATACGCGCTTAGTTGCTAGGATGAAGGTACGGATAAACCAATGACAAGGGCAAAAGAGAAGGCAGCCCGTTTTGGGCTTGTTTTCCAGAAAAGAGCCTAAAAACGATCTAGGCGTCCTTGAATTCGAAGCAAAAGGTGGTGCCCTGGCCCAGTTTGGACTGAACGTGCAGAGTGATGTGGTGGAAACTGGCGATGGTCTGCACAATGGGCAGGCCAAGGCCGTGGCTCTCGCCGTCTGGCGCGTGAAACCGCTTGAACCTGCTGAAGATAAAAGGCAGCTGCTCTTCGGCTATGCCCACGCCGGTGTCAGTGACGCACAGTGAGTAACCCTCTGGTTTGGACTCGCCCCGAAGGATGATGGTGCCGCCCGGTTTGTTGTATTTGATGGCGTTGTTGACCACGTTGAAGAGCATGGTGAACAGCAAGGACTGGTTGGCCTGAGGAATGACGTAGTCTGTGGGCACATGCACCTCCAGAGTGACTTCGCGCACCTCGGCGCGCTCCGTGATTTCCTCACATACTTCGCGTACCAAGGCTTCCAGGCTGACGCTTTCGTCCTTCAGGTACTGCTCATTCTCAATGCGGGAGATCAGCAGCAAGGCCTGGATAATGCCTTTAAGCCGATGCAGCGTGCGCAGGTTGTCTACCAGTTTCTCCAGGAGCGTTTCGGGGGTGTCTGAGTCTGAGAGCAGGTTTTCCAGTCGGTTCTGCATGATGGAGATGGGCGTGAGCAGCTCATGCGACACGTTGCCAATAAACTCCTTCTCCTTCTGGAACGCTTCCTGTATCTGACCCATCATGTCATTGATGGTGTTGTTGAGGTACAGAAAATCATCAGTAGAGGTGTTGAGGCCGTGCGGCTTGAACGTGGTAGGATGCTCCACGCGCTGCAGGCGGCGCACAATCAAGGTGAGCGGTTTAAGAAGCACTTTGTTGTAGGCCAGATCCACGAAGACCGTAATCAAGACTACTGCCACCAGGAAAAAGAGGGCGTAGGTCTGCAGGGTCTGGCTGTTTTCGCCAATGGTCTCAGTGCTGCGGCCAATCTCCAGCAGGTAGCGCTTGTCACCCAGGTCAAAGGTGCTAGACAGCAGGCGGTATTCCACAATATCTCCCTCCACTTTGCGCAGGGCGGTGGCAATGCCGTTGTTGACATTGTCACTAGAGATTTCCTCCAGAGAGACAAATTCCTCCTTAAGCAGGTTGTAACTACCGTAGCTGGTGGTGCCTTCGGGGATGTAGGTTTCAATGCCCTGGTCTTCAATAAGCTGGTAGACAATGGCCTCTTTCTGCTGTAGCCGCACGTCTGCATTGTGCAAGGCCACTTTGTTCACCAACGTAGGCAGCGCCGCAATCAACACCAACAGGATGACCACCTTAGAGGCCGCACTGAACAAGGCTAGTTTTGATTGAAGACGCATGGGTTAATGTGCTAACTAATTTGAAGATGTGGAGATGTGAAGATTTGAAAATGGCTTTTTAAAAGTGTTGTTTTTGGCTTGTTTTGGCGAAAATAAGGTAAAAACGGATTAAGCGGTGAGAATCTTTATTAAGCTATCTGGCTTGTTGGTGATAACACCAACAAGGGCAGCCTTACTCAAGATGCATCATCATTGAAGTAAAATGGAAAAATCATTTCCAAATCTTCACATCTCTAAATTAATTAACACATTAACTAAGCCGTCAGACGGTAGCCAACGCCGCGCACGGTTTCTAACCAGTCAGTAGGGGCGTGGGTGGAGAGTTTCTTGCGCAGGTTCTTGATGTGCACATCTATGTAGTTGGAGTCATAGTCATCCTCCAGAATATTGCCCCAGATGTGCTCTGTGAGTTGCAGTCTGGTCAAGATGCGGTTTCTATGCAGCACTAGGTAATGCAACAGGTCAAACTCCTTTTTGGTGAGTAGAATCTCCTGGTCTTGGTAAGTAACCTTGCGCGAACTGGTATCCAACTCAAACCCTTGAAATGCGACCACTGACGTCTTGAGTTTGAACTTGCGGCGTACCACGGCTTGCATACGTGCCTGCAGCTCTAATAGGGAAAACGGTTTGGGAAGGTAGTCATCGGCGCCTAGGCCCAGGCCTTTTATCCGGTCTTCTAAGGCGCCCCGGGCCGTAAGCACAATCACTGACGGGTCATGGTCCAGCAGCTTGGTTTCGGCCAGCAGGTCCAAGCCGTCATAATCAGGCAGGCCCAGGTCCAGCAGAATGAAATCATAGAGGTTGACGGCAATCTTCTCTGAGGCTTCGCGGCCACTAGACGCCCAGTCACAGGTATAGTGCTCTTTGGTGAGAAAGTGCACTAGCTCATTGGCCAGACCGGCTTCATCTTCTACAATCAATACGTGCATGGCAAGATATTTTTAGGCGAAGATAGCTTAAAACGTGTAGCTCAGGTTCATAGAGTAGAAAGACTGCGGCTTAGACTCATCGCCTTCTACCTTGTTCACCGGAACGGCATAACGGTAGGCCGGCTCAAACTCAAAATTACCCACGCTTACCACCAGCGGCACACGCACCGCGTAATTCAACACCCTGAAGCGCTTGGACACCGAAGTAGTAGTGGTGGTAGTGGTGCCGCCGCTCCCTTTATTGCCCCCCACGGGAATGATGGGATCCAGGACGGTGCCTTTCTTTTTGTTCTGAGTGACGGTGGTATGCGTTTCGGCGAAGTCCTGGGTACCGGCAATCACGCTCACTTTAGGATCTAGACCCACTGAGAATTTGCCTTTCCAGAGAGGATCCAACGCAATGTAGCGCGAGTTGTCCAAGACAGTAAAGATATCATTACTGCCGCCAAACACGTAGCTGGTGGTGAGGCCCGTGTACAGAATCTGCCAGTCATAGTTACCAGAAGCCGTAGCCGCGTTAGAGGTCACGGACTGAATCAAGGGCGTATTCTTGCCAAAGAAGAAGCGCGTGTAGCTCACAGACCCGTCAAAGCGCTCACCTAGCTTAAAATTGTAACCCACTGACAAATCTGTTTCATCAATGACGTCCTCGGTGTCAAACAATTGATAGGACATGGCAGACGCCCAAAGCCCGCTCTTATGGGTATAGGTAAGCGAACCAGCCACGTAAGGATATTGAATGGCGGTGTTACGTCCGTAAAAAGAGGCGTTGTTGGCGCTCTCCAGACCAATGGTCCACCAGCCGGTTTTAGTTTCTGCGGTTGCGGTGGCACCCTCAGAAGAAGCTGTAGAAGAGCCGTTTTTATCAGTTTGCGCGAAGGCCTTGGTGCCTAGGGCAAGAAGAAGACAGAATCCAATCAGGTTTTTCATCTGCATGGTATAGGTTTATGAGTTAAAAAGAAGTCGCCTCTACCAAAGGCAGAAGCGACGGGCACTTTTTGGGGGATATGCTACAAGTGTATTGGGGGATATGCTACAATTAGTTTTTGCCTACTTTGATGATAGAGCCAACGCCTACTTTACCTCCCACTTTTACGGGCTTCACAGCTTTGGCGGCATTGCCTACGGTTTTGGTGGCGGCAGTAGTGGTGCCTTGTACGGCTTTGGCCGCTCCTCTACCTGGGCGGGCAGCAGATTTAGGCGCCTTCACCTCTACATCTACCTCTGCACCAGCTTCTACTTTCTCAGGTTTCTGCTGACGCTTGGCACTGGCTACTTCTTTCACTTCCTGGCCTTTTTCTTTGGTGCCCTCAGTTGCTTCTTGCGCCGCAGCTTTCACTTTCTGGCCGTGGTTTTCCACTTCCTTCTTGGTCTTGTCAGCCTTTTCTTTAGGAGCGTCTTTCTTGTCAGATTTGGCTTTGTCCTTGTCCTGGCCTTTGCCTTGCGCTGACGCAAACAAGACCGTAGAACCGTCAGTGGCTAATGCTCCGTCTTCTAGAGAGGCATCCTGGTTGATTTGAGCGGTAGAAGCAATGGCAGCATCCGTCTCAGATAGTTCCTGCGCCTTTGCTTTGGCGGCTTCTTTTTGCTCTTGCTGTATTTGTTTGGCCTGGGCTTTGGTCTCCTTGGCTAATTCTTTGGCTTCTTTGCTGGCTTCGTCTTTTTTAGAGCGGGCCACGGTGCTTACATATTCTCCTTTACTAGCCGCATCTGCAGAACCCTCTACCGCAACAGAAGTATGTGCGGCGGTACTTACCGTCTTGCCGTGATTGGTAGTGGTCTTCTTGTCTGACGTAGCCTGGGCGTAGGTTGCGTTACCAGTAAAAAGCACAAGGATGATGAAGGTTAACTTTTTCATGGGGGTAGATCAGTTTGGTTGAAGTAGTATGTCAAAAGTACAAGGGCAAGATGAAGAGAACATGAAGATTTCTGTCCTGCCGAAATTTTTTCAATTTTTTTTCAGAGTTCTATACTGGTTATGCTCTGAGAGGTAAAGGATTTGGTTGCTCGGTTGGTTCCTCTTGCAGAAGCAGTATGGTCAAGGGGGCACCATACGCCGGAAATGAAGTCACCAACAAGCTGTTGATTATAAGAAACAAGGCTAGGTAGAGTCTCATAGGAGAAGGTGCTGGATTAGGTGAAAAAAATGGTCACTGCCACCTGCGCGGCAGTGACCGGAATTGGGGGTTATTGTTTCCCTACTTTAAGCGTAGTGGCAGTGTTCACTTTCACCGGACGAATGCCTTTGGTAGACACTCCCGTAGTTACGTTGGCCTTTCTAGAGGCACCGTTGGCTTTCACAGTTCCATCGGCTCCAACTTCCGTGCGGCGGGCGCTGCGTTTTACTTTGGTGGTTTCTTTTTTGGCTGCGGCACTCACGGCTTCGCCTTTGGCAACCCCGGCTTCTGTAGTGGTTTTAGCAGTAGTGCTTACAGTCTGGCCGTGGTTGTCGTGGTTTTCTTTGGTGGCCTTCACTTCTGCGTCGGCTTTCACTTCGGCTTCGGTGCGGGTTTCAGCGGCGGCTTTGCGGGCAGCTTTCTCTTGGGCCTTTAGTTCTTCCTTGCGGGCTTTGGCGGCTTCCACTTCGGCTTTGGTTTTCACCTCTACCTCTGTTTGAGTTTTGGTCGAAGCTTCCTTAACCTTCTCTTTTTTGGCTTTCACTTTGTCTTGCTTGGCCTTCACAGTCTTTTCAGTTTTCTTGGTGGTGGCCTCTTTGGTTTTGGCTACCTCACTCACTACAGCTCCGTGGTTGGTGCCGTCTACCGTGGCCTGACCAGAAACAGAGGTCTTGGCGGCAGTGCTTACCGTTTGACCGTGTGTGGTCTTTACGTTGGTGGTTTGGGTGGCACCAGTGGTAGTAGAAGTAGTCTGGGCAAACGAGGTGGCGGCTACAAATAATGCGGCGGCTACAAGAGTTATCTTTTTCATCTTTTATAGGGGTTTTAAATGATTACTGGCTCAAACCTACTATGTCAAGATGAAGAGAAGATGAAGAACTACTTTTCTTGAAAAAAAATTTAAATATTTTTTCTGACGATGAAGAAATCATCGTTTTTGGCCTGTTTTGGTAGAAACAGCTCAAAAATGACAAGGCCGCTCTCTAAGAAGAAAGCGGCCTTGCAAAATGGAATATGAAGAAAATCTACAGAACCTTCACCTTTAGGTAAGAGGACTGCGTCGGGCTGAAGTACACGCGGTGCGTGGCCTTTTGGAAATCCTCGGCTTTGGCTTTGTAAATATTAGGTACAAACTTTTGTGGGTTTCTATCCACCAGCGGGAACCACGTGCTTTGTACTTGCACCATGATGCGGTGGCCTTTCTTGAAGGTGTGCAACACATCCTGCAAAGGCACATTCACAGCCGTCACTTGGTTAGGCGTGGAAGGCTCTGGCTTCTCATAGCTGTTTCTAAAACGACCGCGCAACACCTCACTGCGCACCATCTGCTGGTAACCGCCCATCTTCACGTTGGCGGGGTTATGCGCATTTTGAGCGGCGGTGTCTGGGTACACATCAATCAGTTTCACTACCCAGTCGGCGTCTGTGCCGGTGGTGGAGATGTTCAAGGCAGAAAGAATGTCTCCGGCCAAGGTGATGTCCTCGGTGAGCACATCGGTTTGGTATACCAATACGTCTGGTCTGCGACCGGCAAAGCGCTGGTCATCGGTCATGTACTCGCGGGTCATACCCACGGTGGTCTCTTCTGAGAACGGCACGGGTTTGTTGGGGTCAGAGATGAACTCGTCATAGCTTGTGCCGGTGGTAGCAGGTTTCTCAAAGCTCAATTTACCGTTCGGCCCGAAATACAGGAAGCGTTCCTGGGTTTCTTTGGGTGGCCAGGCGGCGAACTCGCGCCATTGGTTGGCGCCGGTGTTAAACATGTAGGCTTCGGGCAAGGCTGGTTGTCCTTTGCCGCTGCCTTTCAGGTAATGTCTAAAGAACTTGGCTTCAATCTCGGGGCGGTAGAATTCTGAAGTCTTCTGGGAGAATGAAACTTTGCCCAAGGTCTGGCCATTGGACCGCGACCAACCACCATGGAACCACGGTCCCATCACGATGGTGTTATTCGTCTTGGGGTTGTGCTTCTCAATGGTTTTGTAGGTCTCCAGTACGCCAAAAAGGTTTTCGGCGTCAAACCAGCCGCCTACTACCATTACCGCAGGTTTCACATTTCTTAAGTGCGGCCTGATGTTCATGGCCTGCCAGAAGCTGTCATAGTTAGGATGCTCAATGATGTCATTCCAGAAAGACACCTGGTTTTTGAGGTAGAGGTCATTGGCGTTGCTCAACGGCCCCATGCGCAGGAAGAAGTCATAACCGTCTGGCGTACCGTGGTTGAAACGCGGACCGCCGGTAGGAGAGGGCTGCGGTCTAGGTTGCCCGAAGCTAGACAAGAAGTTAAACGCGTGCGGCAAGAAAAACGCGCCGTGGTGGTGAAAGTCATCCCAGAACCAGTCGGTCACGGGTGCCTGTGGCGAGGCGGCTTTCAAGGCTGGGTGGCTGTTCACCAAACCTACGCTGGTGTAGTAACCTGGGTATGACACGCCCCATTGGCCCACGCGCCCGTTGTTGTTGGGCACGTTCTTCACCAACCAGGCAATGGCGTCATAGGTATCGGTGCTTTCGTCAAAGTCCTTTTTGCCTTTCTTGGTTTTGATGGGCGCCATGTTCACAAACTCGCCTTCGCTCATGTACTTGCCGCGCACGTCCTGGTAGGCAAAAATGTAGCCTTCTCTGAGCATGTCTGAAGACGGCCCCATGCTGGTCTTATACTTATCAGCGCCATACGGCCCCACCGAATACGGCGTGCGGCTCATCATGATGGGGTACTTCTGGCTTTTGTCTTTGGGCGCATACACCACCGTGAACAGCTTGGTGCCGTCCCGCATGGGAACTTGGTGCTCTGTCTTAGTATAGTTTTCTCTGATGTACGCCGAGTCTGAGAGCGTCTGCGCCTGAGCCAGACTGCTGGAGGCCAATAGTACCAGCAGCAAGAAGCGCCAAAGGATTAGTTTCATATGTTAGTGGAGTTGGTTGGTGTTGACCCCGGAAATTAGAGAATTCTGCCGTAGCCAGCAAGCGTTTCGTTTTTAGCCTGATTTCTAGAAACCAAGCCAAAAACGAAGTTGGGCTTTTCAGACCATCATTTCTTTAGGTAGCCGTGGGCATCTGCATTCGTTAAAAAAAGAAAGCCCGCCTCTTGGGAAGAGACGGGCTTTGATGAAAGTGGCGCTAACTACTTATTTGCAGTCATAGGTTACTTTAGAATTCAACACAGTGCCGCTTTGCAGGGTTTGCGTAAACTCTGTAGGGTAGTTGTCTGAGTTGTATTTGTAAACATTGGAATAAGACTCCTCCTGAAACACAGTGCCGTCTGCTCCTTTGGTAATAGCCGTCAAGATGTTATTAGGAGAACTCACGCCACGAATTAACTTCTCCAAGGCGTTGGCGGGGTTTACATAGCTGTCATAGGTATAGTCAATGGTATAATCCAGGTCACCGGCGCCAGTGCCTGTGTACACAGACTCTTTCTGGATGTTGCCTTTGCTGTCATAAGTGAAGGTAGAATACTCGGTTTGGGTCATGCCAGATCCTGTAAATGGATTGGCCTGCGACGTGATGATCTTAGAAACCTGGCCCGCGCCGTTGTACTCTAAGGTATATCTAATGACAGGGCTGCTGCCAAACAAAGAGCTTAAGATGTTCATCTGGGTTAATTGGCCCGTGCTGTTGTAGGTGTACTCAATTGAACCCGGTCCTAAATCGCTTTCAGTTACGGTGAACTTAGATGGCTTGCTATTGCTGTAGGCCACAGTACCCGTCAGCGCGCCGTCGCCCTCAATCATAACAGAAGAAATTTGGCGGTCATTGTTATACCCAATGGTGGTTTTGTTGGTAGCGCCGCCTTCAGTGGTGGTCACTAGGGTAGGCACGCAGTCTTTTAGGGCGCCGTTGTTGGTGTCATCGTCATCATCTGAACAGCTGGAAGCCAACATGGACACACTGGCCAAGAAAAGGAAAAGTACTTTTGTTAATTTCATAGTGAATGGATTTGTAGTGAATGAATATGTGATTAGCAATTGGAATGACCCTGTATACGAGCGCCATGCATCATCTAGACAAATGACAATTGGGTTTCCCCTAACAGGTACCGTTATTTTTTGCGATACGTAAGAAGTCCGTTTCTTTATTACGATGACTACTGGTGGCGCAAACCTCATGGAAGCATAAAGGAGACAGTGTCGTTTTTGGCCTGTTTTACGTAAAAGAGCCCAAAAACGACGGTTGGTGGTCTGCTGAATTTTTCGGACTTTGGAGCTTTGTTTTATTCCCTGATTTCTACACTACCTTTTCCAAACCTATGATAAATTTCCGCAGCAAGTGTGGGTTGTTGCTCGCCTTGTTTCTGTGCTGGGCGCAGCTAAGCAGTGCCCAAACCATGCAAACCCCTGAGCAGTTTCTGGGCTACAAGCTAGGCGACCAGTTTACCTTCCACAGCCGTCTGGTGGACTACGTGACGCATCTGGCCGCGCAGAATCCAGCCAAGATGAGGTTGCAGACCTACGGTAAAACCTATGAGAATAGACCATTGCTGTTGGCAACCATATCATCACCAGCCAACATGCAGCGCCTGGAGGAGATTAGAACTAACAACTTGAAGAATGCTGGGCTTATGCCTGGTCAGCCTACGGGTGGCAAGCAGCCGGCCATTGTGTGGTTGAGTTACAATATCCATGGCAATGAGTCAGTGAGTTCTGAGGCGGTGCTGCAGGTGTTGCATGACTTGCTGGATCCTAACAACGCCCAGACCCAGAAGTGGCTGGAGAACACCGTGGTCATCCTGGACCCATGCGTGAATCCAGACGGCCGTGAGCGCTACGCGCAGTGGTACAACCGCGTAAGAAACCAACAGCCCAATGCCTCGCCGTGGGCCTGGGAGCACAATGAACCGTGGCCCGGCGGACGACCTAACCATTACTACTTTGACCTGAACCGCGACTGGGCTTGGCAGACGCAAATTGAATCTAAGCAGCGTGGCGTAGTCTATAACCAATGGATGCCGCAATTGCACGCAGACTTCCATGAGCAGGGCGTTGACAACCCATATTACTTCGCGCCGTCGGCTAAGCCCTACCATGACGCCATCACCAAATGGCAGCGTGAGTTCCAGAACGTGATGGGCGAATACAACCGCAAATACTTTGACAAAAACAACTGGCTGTATTTTACCCGCGAGAGCTTTGACCTTTTCTACCCAAGCTATGGCGACACTTGGCCCACCTACCAGGGCGCCATTGCCATGACCTATGAGCAAGGAGGTTCTGGCCGGGCAGGCGTGGTCATTCAGAAATCTGACGGAGACAGCCTGACTTTGGGCCAGCGCATTGCCCACCATTACACCGCCAGCTTAGCCACCGTAGAGGCCATGTCTGACAAGCACGACCAAGTGGTGAAGGAATTCAAAAAGTTCTTCTCTGAGAGTCAGACTAAGCCGTTTGGCACCTACCGCAGCTATGTGTTTAAGATGAAAGGCGAAGAAGGGCGTTTGCGTGATTTCACGGATTACCTAGACCGTCAACAGATTAAATATGGGTACGCCAGCAGTTCTGGAAGTGCCAAAGGATTCAACTACCAAAACGGAAAAACGGAGAGCGTCAAATATGAGGCCGGTGATTTGGTCATTAGCAGCTACCAACCTAAATCTACCTTGCTCAACGTCTTGTTTGACCCCAACGCGCGGTTAGAGGATTCTGTGACCTATGACATCACGGCCTGGGCCTTACCCTATGCCTATGGCTTAAAAGGCGCGGCCTTTACCTCAAGAGTTAGCATGAAGGACGCAAAGCCAGCCACGGCAGTCACCAATACCGTCACCAACGGCGCGTATGCGTACCTGGCCCATTGGAACGGTATGCAAGACATGAAATTCCTGGCGGCCTTGCTCAAAGCGAAGATACGCGTTCGCTATTCTGAGGTGCCGTTTGTCCTGAACAATGAAACTTACGCACCAGGCTCTTTAATTATCACCAGAACCGGCAATGAAAACTTAGGCACTGCCTTCGACCAGCGTGTCACCAAAGCCGCCGATTCTCTGGGCATCAAAGTTACCGCCAGCACCACCGGGTTTGTGACCAGCGGCGGGGACTTCGGGTCTAGCAAGATCAGGTACATCAAAGCCCCAAGAGTAGCCTTATTGACCGGAGAGGGCGTGAGTCCTTACGGTTTTGGGGAGATCTGGCATTTCTTTGAGCAGCAGTTGGGCTATCCGGTGACGGTGCTGGGCAATGACTACTTCGGTAATGTGCCGTTGCATGAGTTTGACGTGCTCATCTTACCAACCGGCAACTACGGCCGTATTCTGGAAGAGAGGAACCTCAACAAAGTTAAAGACTGGGTGCGCGCCGGCGGCAGATTGATTGCCCTGGAGAACGCCGCCAATTTCTTAGCCGACAAACCAGACTTCTCGCTTAAGAAAAAAGCCGCGGATTCAACGGCTGCCAAAAAAGCGCCTACAGAGGCCGATTTGAAAAAGTACGCCAACCGGGAGCGTGAGTCCATCTCTGAAGAAGTGCAAGGTTCTGTATTTAGAGTGGCCCTGGACAATACCCATCCACTGGCCTTCGGCTACGGAAGTATTTACAATGCACTGGTACGCACCAACAGCTTGCCGCACTTTATGAAAGACGGCTGGAACGTAGGCGTAGTCAAAGAGCCAACCTCAGCCTCAGGGTTTGTGGGCGCTAACGTCACCGATAAACTTGAAAACAGCCTGGTGCTGGGCGTGCAGGAAATGGGCCGCGGCCAAGTTGTTTATCTGCTGGACAACCCACTGTTCAGAGGCTTCTGGCAGGGAGGTAAGCTCATGTTCGGGAATGCCGTGTTTATGGTAGGCCAGTAAGTGGTGGAATCAAGACAAAAGTTGTAAGTCCTAGGACTAGAAAAATAAAAAGGCTCACCAAACTTGGTGAGCCTTTTTTATGGGTTATCGTTTTTGGCTTGTTTTCTGCGAATGAGGCTAAAAATGGCTATTCAACTTAAGCAGGCGCTTTGGCGGGCATTTCTACGTAGACGCCGTCTTCTCTAATCTCCAGTGCATATCTTTTTAAGGGCTGGGTGCGGCCGCGGCATTCTTCGCCGGTTTGCAGATGGAAGCGGTAGCTGTGCCAGGGGCAGATGATCTCATTGAGGTAGTTGGTGGTGCCGCGGCTGAGGGCATCACCTAGGTGCGGACAGACGTTGTCTACGGCAAACAAACCGGCGGCGGTGTGGGCTACGCAAATCTCCCGGCCCTGCACTACCACGGCTCTGGCTTTGGTAAAGGGAATAGTGGCCTTGGCACTGGCCTCACTGTCAAAGATTTTAATCCATTCCATACACAGGGTACGCCCAACGGGTAGACTTGTTTTTAGGCTAGTTTACAGAAAAGAGGCCAAAAACGGAAATGGAAAGGAGGGAGGGAGAAGATGGATGAAACCGAAAGGCTGTAAAATGAATAAGCCCGGACAAAATCCGGGCTCCTCACACCAAACTAACAAACAAAACTCTAAAAACCTTAATTTTTTATACTGTATAAGCCAGTAACCAATCTGTGAGCAAGCCTTGAAGAGGGAATTCAGTGACGTTGTTCCTGATTGATGATACAAAGATGCAGGGTCCAAACGCGTTACACAACCCAAAGCAGAAGAAGCGGGCCATTACCTGACTGAACCGAGACTAAACCGGAGTGAACCGGATATATCTGGCGTGAACCGGACAAGAAGTTTTAGGTAGTAGGAGTAAGAAAGGCCGGAAGCACGATCAATTTCACAGGTGGTCAGCGTAATCAGCTAAGGGGGAGATGATGGACTTTGCTATAGAGGCAGCCGATTGGAGAGGGCAAAAAAATAGCTTAAAAGTAGTCTAAGCCAGAGCGCAAGCGGATAGCAAATGACTACTTTTAAGCTGAAATAGAGTGTGAATGTCTCTGTTTTACGCGCGCTAAAACGCTAAGGTTTAAGACGATAAACAAATAACTCAAAAAAATTCTGAAACCTTATTTTGCGCGCTCTAAAAGCACAATTTTCAAAATGTTAGAACCAGTGTTCACATTTTGGAAATAGGTAAGGTCTGACCAAAGGCGGTCGCCGGCTTTTACTTTTATTTCCTTCTGGGCCCCATCGCTATCCACCACGGTCAAGGTACCGGCAGAGGCGGCGTAAGCTTCCTGCTCAGGCGAAGCGTGGAACTCCAATTGCTCACCTGGCGCCAACTCCAAAGAAAGAATACGTAGGTTGTCTGTTTTTAAAACCTGCTGGAAGGCTTTGGTAGAACGGGTGTTGGTGCCGTTAGGAGTTGTGCCAGCAAAAGATGGGGCAAGGTTCATTCCAAGACAAACGGCCAGACAGGCAACAAAAGAGGTAAGTGAAGTTTTCATAGTGCAATACGTTATAATGGGTTAAAAAAAATTCTGTAGAAGTGGCCCCGCGTGCGGAAGCGTTTCTGATTATATAGATGCAAATTTCAGAAAAACGTTGCATATCAAGAAGTTAAGGAAATGTTAAAAGCCGTATTTCAGGATGAGGACGGACAAGGGCAGGATAAGAGGCAAAAAAAGGCAGATGAACTGGAATCGTTTTTGGGCTATTTTCCAGAAAACAGGCCTAAAACGGTAAAATGAAGACCTATCTAAGAATATTTCTAAGCTAAAAAGTGCGCCGTCACTCTACATTCTGGAGTGGGAATGCAAGACTGGGGAGATAACTGTCTGAAAAGCTGGGACAAAGGTTTTTGGCTTACGCCGGATCCACGTCAATGACTACGCGCGTGTTCTTGAACTCCTTATTCTGCACTACTTGGAAGACTGCTTCTTGTATTTGCTGTTTGGTCACCTTTAAGTTGCCGCTGTCCCGGTCCAGCTTAATATGGATTTCCTGCAAGAACTGATTCCTGATTTTGAAGATGTGAGGCGCCTCGGGTCCAAGCACAGATTTAGGTCCTAGGCGGTCTGTGAGTTCCTTGGCCAAGGCAATGGCAGCATTCTCAGCCGGACGGGCCTCTGGGTGCTTAATGGTGAGCATGATCATGCGCACAAACGGCGGATACCGGAACTTCTGACGCTCGGCAATCTCCTGGGTGTACAAGCCCATGTAGTCGTTCTCCATCACCTTCTGGAAGATGGGTTGGTTGGGATTGGCGGTCTGAATCAATACTTTGCCCGCCTTTCCTTTTCTTCCGGCCCGGCCACTCACCTGCACAAACAACTGGAACGCTCGCTCATGCGCCCTGAAGTCCGGGAAATGGATGATGCTGTCGGCGCTCAGGATGCCCACCAAGCTCACGTGCTCAAAGTCCAGGCCCTTGGTTACCATCTGGGTGCCCACCAGCACATCGGTACGGAGGTTCTCAAAGTCCTCAATGATCTGTTGGTGGCTATTCTTCTTTTTGGTGGTGTCCAGGTCCATGCGCTGGATGCGGGCCTGGGGAAGCAACAGCTTCAGTTCGTCCTCAATCTTCTCCGTCCCAAAACCTACTGTCTTCAGCATAGTAGAGCCGCAGGCCGGGCAGTCGTTGGGTTTGCGTTCTGTGTAGCCGCAATAATGGCACCGCAGCTCATTGGAGAACTTGTGGTAAGAAAGACTCACGGCGCAGTTCCGGCACTTGGGAATCCAGGCGCACTCGTTGCAATCTATGAAAGGGGCGTAGCCTCTTCGGTTCTGGAACAGGATGACCTGCTCTTTCTTGTGCAAGGTGTCTTCAATGGCATGGACCAGCTTCTGGGAGAAATGGCTGAGCATGTTCTTCTTCAGGCCTTCTTGGCGCACGTCCACCAGCTCAATCTGCGGCAACGTCGCCTCCCCGAAACGCTCTGACAAGGTCACCAGCCCCCAGCGGCCGCTCAGGCTATGGTAGTAGCTCTCTATGGACGGCGTGGCCGAACCCAACAGCGTTTTAGCGCCGTGATACTGCGCCATGATCAAGGCCACCTCACGGGCGTTGTAACGGGGCGCCGGCTCATGCTGTTTGTAAGAAGGCTCATGCTCCTCATCCACAATAATCAGGGACAGCCCATGGAACGGCAGGAACACCGAAGACCTCACGCCAATCACCACCTGAAAGCGCCCCGACAGAATCCCGTTCCAAACCTCCACGCGCTCATTGTCTGAGAACTTGGAATGGTACACGCCCAACCTGTCGCCAAACACGCGCTTAAGCCGGGTTACAATCTGGGCGGTCAAGGCAATCTCGGGTAACAGGTACAAGACCTGGCCACCGGCCTCTACGGCTTTCTGGATAAGGTCAATGTAAATCTCAGTCTTGCCACTGCCTGTGATGCCATGCAACAAAACCGTGTCCTTGTCCCCGAAATACTCCAATACTGAATCTCTAGCCGCGGCTTGCGCAGAGGAAAGCTCGGGCATGACGTAAGGCCCACGCTCCAGCATCGGGAACCGGCTCACCACGGTATCAAACTGCTCCAGCACACCGTTTTTGATCAGCGTATTGATGGCCGAGAGGGACAGGTGCGGATTGGAAGTGATGAGGTTTTTCTCAAGGCCCGCTTCGTTCAGACTCAAGTCCTGCAAAAGCGGCACCAGTTGGATGTACTTTAACAGCACGTCCAGTTGCTTGGGCTTGGCGGCCAGTTGGTTGAAGAGTTCCTCTAGCGTGGCCTCATCTGTGGTGAATGCTGGCGATAGCCTTATTTTCTTGACTACCTTGGGCGCATACTTTTCGGCTATCTCCTCAAAGATGATGATGATCTCCTTGAGCAGGAGTGACTTGATGATTTTATGGAAGCTGGTGAGCTGCAACAGGATACTCACCTCTGTGAAGGTGAGGTGCGGCTTCTGCTTTAGGGCAAAGATAATGTTGGCCTCATGAGTAGACAGCGGCCACTCGTTGGTCTCTTCCTTGAAATTGGGGTGTAGTTGAATCTTGGACTCACTGCTTAGCTTCAACGCCGAGGGCAAGGCCGCATTGATGACCTCCCCCAAAGTGCAGAGGTAATAGTCGGCCATCCACATGAACAGCTTGAGCTGGGGCTCTGTGACCACGGGCTTCTCATCAATGACTTCCAGCAGGTACTTGGCCTGGTACTCAGCGGGTGGTTGTTCATGAATGCGGGCCACCACGCAACTCAATACCCGCTTAGACCCAAACTGCACCAACACCCGTGCGCCCACCAAGACCTCGTCGTTCATCTGGTAGGGGATGCGGTAGGTGTAAAGCTTGGGCAGGGGCAAAGGCAAAATGACGTCCACGAACAGGGTAACCCGTTCAGGGACGTCATCTATAGGTACTTGAAATTCTAGTTCTGGGGTCAAAGCGGGCTCTTTGGGACAAAGGTCGTAAAAAGCGCCGGTAAATAGAAGTTGATTAGTCTACCAAGACTTTAAAGTCTTCCACCATCAAAGTCATCTGGCGGTAATCTTCCTTCTCTGGGTTCTGTAGAACAGAGGTATACAACAAGACTGGCTCGTCTTTCTCCAACTCCAACTGCAATTGCTCTACCATGATGGTTTTCATAGGCAACCAAAGCTCCTGCCCATCAGAGATGAAAAGAATCTCGTACTTGTAGGCTTTCAATTGGCCTTTCTTGATACCTTGGCTTTCTAGCAATAACAGATTGTCAGCGCTGATGGCTCTAAACTGCCCGTTGTATTTAACAGACAGACGGTAGCCGGCCACGTTCTGGTCTTTTGCCTTGGACTTAGTATTCAAGATGGTCTTTAAGTTGGCCTCTGGATGCGTGCGGTTTAAACGCTCCCAGTAGTCATTTCCATCATTAGAGAAAGCGGTTACGGCACATGACAGCCACAAACCACCCAACAACATTAGCTTCTTCATTTTTAAAGGGTTTGTAGGTAGATAAAATGTTGAATAGCAGACCAGATTGTAAGTCTGTTTTAGTTTTACAAAAGTCGGAATAATACTACTACAGTGCAACGCCCTAATAGAGATGGAAAGCTAAAAACGCTTATAATGAGGGTTTAAGATGAAAATTCTTTAATGATTATTATTAGGTTCTTTTTAAAGTGATAAACTATTTTTTTTCAGACCAGTAGGGGGAGGTAGTAAGATGGGCTTTTAGCTTGATTTTGTATCTTTTAGGGAAAAGAAGCCTAACTATGGGCTAGTCTTAGCTGAGAGATGAAGGATTTACCGGTACCGTTTTTGGCCTGTTTTCGGGAAAATAAGTCAAAAATGGTGTAAGGATTATATTAACTGGCTTTTGACAGATGCTATTTCTTTTTGCACATCTACCTGTGAAGAGATAGACTGTAACTTTGTTAGCAATTGGTGCAGAAATTTCTGGTGACTAGCGCTTTCCGGTGAAAAAGGGCGGTGGGCCAAGTCCCGCTGGACCTGTTGCCATACCTGCAAGAATTGAGTGAAGTCCTCAGCTAGATAAGCTGCCGCAAACTTGTCCCAGATATATTCTTCGGCCATGGTGGACGGGTGCAGCAAATCTGAGCTGTAGAACCTGTAATCCCTTAAATCATCTAACAGTAATTCATGCGCCGGGAAATAAGAGACTTGGGTGTTTTGCTCTTGGAGTATATGGCTAGCCAACCGAAGCGTGCTCTTACTCACGCTGTTCAGTTCCAGGGTGTCTTTGAGATGTCTGACCGGGCTAACCGTCAGAACCACCTGCATGGCAGGAAAATGGGAATACAACAAATCTAAGGTTTCCTGTAGGTCTTGCGTGATCTCTGTTACAGACAAGAGCCTTTTGTTGAATTGCTTTTGCGGCACTTTGTGACAGTTAGACACAGATTGCCCTGTGTCTTGCCGTTCATACACAAAAGCGGTGCCCCACGTGAGCAGCAGGTGCTGGGTGTCCTGTAAAAAAGCATGCGCGTCACTAATGGCCTTCTCTAATAGCTGGAGTAATGCCTCTGGCTGGCTTGAGGTAAAGGAGGAGTGGAAATCATAGTGAAACCATTGCCCTTGGCGCTCCAACAACCCTCCTTGTAAACCTTCTACATTCTGGGTGATGATCCTTCTTAGTAAGCTATGGGCAGACAACGGGTTGAAGATTGTCCCGAATGGGTTCACTAATACCTTGGCCTTATGACCAAGAAGCCTTTGACCAATCACTTCGGCAAAACAGGAGCCCAGCGTAAGTATGCCATGCCCCAGAGAGATAGGAGTGGGGCTTTGAGAGACGGAAAGTTCTGTCCTGAACTGCATAGGCCTTTACATGATGGTTAGTGCAAAATACACAAACCTATTGAGTGGTGGGCATTATCACCGGCAGTAAATCATGGAGACTAGCAATGGTGTGCTTGGGTTTTTCTTGCAGGCAAAGCGCAGTATTGCCGTAACCGTAGCGGGCCCAACAGGAATCTATCCTGGCGTTGTTGGCAAAGCCCAGGTCCACGTGGGTATCACCAACCATAAGAAACTGTTCACGTGAAACACCAGCATAGTGCGGAATTATCACCTCTTGGAAAGCCATGGGGTGTGGCTTCTTTTGGAGTGGCAGATCTGGGTTGTCGCCAATGACCAAGTCAAAGTGATGGGCAATGCTAAAATGAGAAAGAGCTTCTTCAATGGCGCGCTGCCCCTTGTTACTGATAACTACGTTTCTAATGCCAGCATCTTTTGCAGCGTCTAACATCTGCTCAGTGCCTTCAAAGAGAGTGGTGAATTGTCCTGCTTCTGTGGAGTAGATGTGTCTGTAAGTGTGTACCCACTCCGTTGCCTCTTGTTTGGAGAGGGAAGGGTGGAGGCCGGGAAGAAGTTCTGGTAGGCTTCCGCCGGTGCTCACAGCCTCCATGATCTGCTTTGGAGTAGGCGCTTCTGTCTTAAAGTGGGCAAAAGTCCTTTGGAAGCTGTAGAGAATGGAGTCTTGCGTGGCGCAAAGCGTGCCGTCAAAGTCAAAGATGAGGACTTTATAAAGAGACATGGCAGTAAGGAATAGGCATTAAAAACAAGACCTCCTGCCGCAGAACGACAGGAGGTCTATACTATCTAAAGAAAGCAGGTCTTAGGCCTCAACTACGTTGAAACGGATTTGGTGCTTCACTTCTTTGTGTAGGTTCAAGGTAGCTGTGTACTCGCCTAAAGACTTCACCTCTTGGTCAAAGTCAATACGCTTGCGGTCTACGTCATAACCAAGGGCCTTAAGGGCCTCAGAAACTTGCAGAGAGGTAACAGCACCAAAGATTTTACCAGTCTCGCCAGCCTTTGCAGGGATAGAAAGAACGGTGGTACCAATACGGTTAGCCAGGTCCTGGGCATCGTTCTGAATCTTTTCAGCTTTGTGCGCAACCTGTCGAACGTTCTCAGCTACTACTTTGCGGGCCGAAGGAGTTGCCATCACAGCAAGACCTTGAGGGATCAAGTAGTTACGGCCAAAACCTGGCTTTACTACTACGATATCATTTTTATAGCCAACGCCTTTTACGTCATCTTTTAGAATAACTTCCATCGTGATTTACCTTCCTATTTTAAAGAGTCAGTTACATAAGGTAGAATAGCCAGGTGACGGGCACGGGCTACTGCTTGTGATACACGACGCTGGAATTTCAAGCTGGTACCAGTTAAACGACGTGGCAACAACTTGCCTTGCTCGTTTACAAATTTCAACAAGAAGTTACCGTCTTTGTAGTCGATATACTGGATACCGTTCTTCTTGAAACGGCAGTATTTCTTGCGTGTGTCTTGCTTGTGGATTTTTTCGTTTACTAAACTCATGACGCTTGAGGAGCCTCCTTCTCTTTTTTAGCTGATTTGAATTCGCCGTTTCTGCGGCGCTCGTTGTAAGCAACTGCGTGCTTATCTAGGGCTGTAGTCAAGAAGCGGATGATCTTCTCGTCGCGGCGGTACGCCAGCTCTAAGATGTCAACCACAGTGCCAGGGGCAGTGAACTCTACCAAGTGATAGAAACCGGTGTTCTTTTTCTGGATTGGGTAAGCCAGTTTTTTAAGTCCCCAGTTTTCTTCATGGATGATGTCGGCGCCATTTTCCTTAAGCACCTGTCTGAACTTCTCGACCGTTTCCTGCATCTGCACCTCGTTCAACAACGGGGTCATGATGAAGAGCGTTTCGTAATTTTTTAAAGCCATTCTTTTAAGAAATAGTTTTTGGTTCGAGGTGCAAAGTTACTCAGCTTTTCATTATTATACAAACCAACCTGATGAACAAGTAGGTGCGTTGACTATTAGCCAGAGAAACCGCTTCATACACTATATATATAAGTGTACTTACTGGTCCTCCGTTTTTGGCCTGTTTCCTAGGAAACAGGCCAAAAACGGAGGGATGCTTATAAGTCGATAGAAAGTTACCATTAAGGAAGGAGGGAATGAGACCAAAATGGCATGAAGGAAGAGGTAGTAGGTTGGAGGCAGAGAAACGATGGAATAAGGCCCATATATTGTGCATGGACACCTATATATAAGTCTCGATATTAATTTATATACTTTCTAAATAGCTAAATTCTGGCCTAAACCGGTGGTTTTTAGCCTTTAATAAGTGGCCAGTATCGTAAGCGTAACCAGATGTCAAAAATAAGGCATGTGAAGTTTGATTAATGCCCTTCGGGTAGTAAGTTTGTGCCCGTAATGTACTTTCACCATACTTAACACTACATTTTAGCTATGATTAGCTGCAAAAAGAGAGCAAAATATACCTTCTTACTCCCTTTTATCTTCTTCTTCTTTGTCTTAAGTACTGCGTTTGCGCAGGACCAGGCAAACGTAGCTGATAAAGGAGTGACGCCAGGTTCGGCGGCTCCGGCCGCAGGTGCCGCTAATGCAGGCGCTCTGCCCACAGAAGATGCAGGGGTAATTGATGCTGGTTCTACCTTGTTCAAGAATAACTGTGCGCAATGTCACTCAGTTACTGAAGAAGTAGTAGTAGGCCCAGGATTGAAAAATGTTCACACTAAGAGAGCATTGCCTTGGCTACAGAAATGGATCAAGAACTCCAGCGCCTTAATCCAGAGCGGAGACAAAGATGCAGTCGCTATTTATGAGCAGTATGCGAAGCAGCAAATGCCTTCTTTTGCTTTCTCTGATGAGGAAATCAACTCTATTGTAGCTTACATCAAAAAGGAAAGCGCCGCTCCTGCAGCTGTTGCTGCCGGTACAGAAGGTGTGCCAGGTGCAACTCCAGGCGGGCAAGTTGGTGAGAATGCTCCAGGTAGCATTGGTAGCCATTTGGACATTGTACTTGTAGCTTTAGTAGTTGTCCTTATCGTATTGGTGATTACCTTGTTGATCATTGCCTCTGTTCTTAAAGGCTACCTGAAGAACAAAGCTGACTTAACCGGTGCTGAGCAGGAGATGCTAGAGCAGCGCACCAACTTTGCCAATATCTATAAGTCAAAAGCCGTACGTGTCATTGTAGGTTTGATCCTAGCCGTAGTGGTATTGGACTTGACCATTGACAAAGTAATGGGAATTGGTATCCAGCAGGGGTATGCTCCTAAGCAACCAATTGCCTTCTCTCACAAATTGCACGCTGGTGATCACCAGATCAACTGTAACTATTGCCACACGTCAGTTTACAAGAGCCGTAGCGCGAATATTCCTTCGGCTAACATCTGTATGAACTGCCATAGCCAGATTAAGAAAGAGTCTCCAGAGATTCAGAAAATCTACCGCGCTATTGAAAACAACAAGCCTATTGAGTGGGTGCGTGTTCACAACTTACCTGACCTGGCCTACTTCAACCATTCTCAGCACACCAAAGTGGGTGGCGTAGAGTGCCAGACGTGCCACGGTCCAATTGAAACCATGGAAGTGGTAGCGCAGTTCTCTCCATTGACCATGGGCTGGTGTATTGACTGTCACCGCAACACACCTCTTAACACAGAGGGCAACGCTTATTATGACAACTTGGTGAAGTTGCATGAGAAGCAATCCAAAGGCGCTTTTGTAGTTGCGTCTAACGGTGGTACAGAATGTTCTAAGTGCCACTACTAATCACTACATATCCATCCTGAATTTGAGTTTTTGAACTATATGCAAGAAACAATTAAATACTGGAGAGGGGTAGAGGAGTTAAACAACACTCCAGAATTCCAAAAGCACGCTCATGACGAGTTTCCTGAGTTTCTGCCAGTAAGTGAGGCCAGCGGCAGTGAAAGATCTGCAGATGTGGCTCCACGTCGTGATTTCTTAAAACTATTAGGTTTTGGTATTGCAGCTACTACCTTGGCGTCTTGTGAGGCTCCGGTACGTAAAGCAATCCCTTATCTAAACAAGCCAGAAGAAGTTGAGCCGGGTATTGCCAACTGGTATGCCTCTACCTACTTTAACGGAGATATCTACAACTCCATTCTGGTTAAAACACGCGAAGGTCGTCCTATCAAGGTTGAGGGCAATACGCTTTCACCAATTACTAAAGGCGGTACGCACGCACGTTCGCAGGCTTCTTTGTTGAGCTTGTATGACAATGCCCGTCTGCAAGGACCAACCGCAAAAGGAAAAGCGGCTACTTGGTCACAAGTAGACCAGGAGATCAGAACTAAACTGACTGGTGTGCAAGGTAAAGTGGTGTTGGTATCTAATACCATCATCAGCCCAAGCACGAAAGCTGTCATTAGAGAGTTTGGTGCACAGTTTCCTTCTTTTGAGCACGTAACCTATGATGCTAACTCTGCTTCTGCTTTGTTAAAAGCAAACGGTGGCGTTATTCCAGGTTATGACTTCAGCAAAGCCAAAGTAGTTGTGTCTATAGGCGCAGACTTCTTGGGTTCATGGATTTCTCCGACTGAATATTCTAAGCAATACATCACTAACCGGAAGATCACGGCTGACAATCCTGTCATGTCTCGTCACTTCCAGTTTGAGACAAACCTTTCTTTGACTGGTGCCAACGCAGATGTTCGTGTGCCAGTTAAACCATCTGAGTACGGTGCGGTAGCAGCTGCCTTGTACAATGCAATAGCAGGCGGTGGTGCTATCCAAGCGCCAACTACTTCAGCCTCTAAGCAAATTGAGGCTGCTACCAAAGAATTGCTAGCCAACAGAGGTGCTGCTTTGGTAGTGTCCGATTCAAATGATGTTGCAGTTCAAACTATTGTAACAGCCATTAACAGTGCCTTGGGTGCAAATGGTGCTACTATCAATACCAGCGCTCCATCTTATGTGCGCCAAGGTGATGATGCCCGCATGTTGCGTCTGATCAATGACATGAACGCTGGTTCTGTAGGTGCTGTAATTTTCTACGGCGCTAACCCAGCGTATGACCATCCTTTAAGCCAGCAAGTAATAGCAGGTGTTAAGAAGGTTGGTCTTAAGATTTCCTTTGCAGACAGAGCAGATGAAACAGCAATGCTAGCTGACTACATCTGCCCAGACAGTCACTACTTAGAATCTTGGAATGACTTTGAGCCAAAAAGAGGTTTCTTAAGCTTAGCCCAGCCAGCTATTTCCCCAATCTTTAAAACCAGACAAGCACAGGACTCTTTGTTGAAATGGTCAGGATCCACTTCTGATTATTACACCATGATCCAGCGTACATGGTCTGGGGTAGTGAGTGGTGGTGCCGCTTGGGATAAAGCTGTGCATGATGGTATAGCTACCGGTTCTACTGGTGCCAATGAGCCAACTGCCGCACCAGCTCCAATGACATTAGCCGCTGCTGCGTTAAGCATCAACAAAGCAGCTCGTGCCGCTGGTAAAAATGTAGAGTTAGCCATTTATGAGAAAGTAGCGATTGGTTCTGGTCAACTGGCCAACAACCCATGGTTACAGGAAATGTCTGATCCTACTACCAAAGCCACTTGGGACAACTACGTGACTATCTCCGCTGCCATGGCTAAAGAGTTAAACGTAGAGCAGAACGACGTTTTAAGAATCACTGCCAAAGGTAAGTCAATTGAATTACCAGCTTTGATTCAGCCAGGTCAAGCCAAAGGTACAGTAGGTATTGCCATAGGTTATGGTCGTACACATGCTGGCCAAGCTGCCAACAACGTAGGTGCCAATGTGTATCCTTTAGTATCTGTAGCTGACAATGGCTTGGTATATGCCAACACGGTCACTCTAGAAAAAGTAGGCGCTGACAAGCCAATTGCACAGACGCAAACGCACCATACGGTAATGGGACGTATTGTAGTGCAGGAGTCAACCCTAAAACAATATCAGAAAGACCCTAAGACCGTAACTGAGTACATCCGTATCGCGACGCCTGAAGGTCCTCAGAAACCACAGAGCGTTTCCTTGTGGCAGGACTACGAGTACAAGGACCACCATTGGGGAATGGTCATTGACTTGAACTCTTGTATTGGTTGCGGAGCCTGTACCATAGGTTGCCAGGTTGAAAACAACGTAGCAGTTGTAGGTAAGCAGGAGGTGTTGAACCGCCGTGAAATGCACTGGTTGCGTATTGACCGCTATTACAGCAGCGATGCCACCCGTGAAAACGGTGGATTCGAGAAAATGGAGGATCCATCAGAGAATCCTACTGTTATCTTCCAGCCAATGCTTTGCCAGCACTGTAACCACGCTCCATGTGAGACGGTTTGTCCGGTAGCTGCCACCATGCACAGCTCAGAAGGCTTGAACCAGATGGTGTACAACCGTTGCGTAGGTACTCGTTACTGCGCCAACAACTGTCCATATAAAGTTCGTCGCTTTAACTGGTTCAACTACGCCAACAATGACAAGTTCGATTATAACATGAATAACGACTTGGGCAAAATGGTGTTGAACCCAGACGTGACCGTACGTTCACGTGGTGTAATGGAGAAATGCTCTTTCTGCGTACAGCGTATCCAAGCGGGTAAGCTAGAAGCTAAAAAAGAAGCCCGTCGTCCTAAGGATGGAGAAGTAGTAACCGCTTGTGCGCAGGCTTGCCCTACCAACGCCATTGTATTTGGAGACATGCTGGATCCTAACAGCCAAGTGTCACAGATCTTGAAGAGAGAAAAAGGAGAACGTGCATTCCACGTATTGGAAGAGTTGAATACTCAACCAAACGTGACGTACCTAACCAAAATCAGAAACCTAGCTTAATTTAACACAGAACGAAATATGCAGCACGTATCTCCGATAAGAGAGCCCTTAGTAACTGGGGGTAAAACTTATGCAGACATCACGGAGGACGTATGTCGGCAGGTGGAAGCCAAGCCGAACGTCCGTTGGATGATGGCCCTGGGAGTTTCTTTGGTTTTCCTGGGAATCTTTCTTTACTCTGTGTACCGGACGCTTTGGTTTGGTATTGGAGAATGGGGTTTGAATAAAACCGTAGGTTGGGCATGGGATATCACCAACTTCGTGTGGTGGGTAGGTATTGGTCACGCTGGTACCCTTATCTCAGCTATCTTGTTGTTGTTCCGCCAGAAATGGAGAACTTCCATTAACCGTGCGGCTGAAGCGATGACCATCTTTGCGGTAATTTGTGCGGCCATGTTCCCGGTATTGCACATGGGTCGTCCATGGTTAGCCTATTGGGTTCTTCCTTTGCCAAACACATTTGGTTCTCTTTGGGTGAACTTCAACTCCCCTCTTCTTTGGGACGTGTTCGCGATCAGTACTTACTTCTCTGTATCCTTAGTATTCTGGTACATTGGTTTGATTCCTGACTTTGCAACCATA
The DNA here is from genome assembly GCF_001577755.1 of Rufibacter sp. DG15C. Taxonomy (NCBI): domain Bacteria; kingdom Pseudomonadati; phylum Bacteroidota; class Cytophagia; order Cytophagales; family Hymenobacteraceae; genus Rufibacter; species Rufibacter sp. DG15C. The sequence goes on along the minus strand of NZ_CP010776.1, from coordinate 284,465 downwards.
CGGGACAGAGCAAAAGGTCCAATTGCCCGCAGAGCCTATGCTTTCTTGAGCTTCAACTGGACCGGTTCTGCCAAGCACTGGTCACGTTATGAGACCGTTTCCTTGATTCTTGCTGGTTTAGCAACTCCACTGGTACTTTCGGTACACACCATCGTATCCATGGACTTTGCAACCTCGGTAATTCCAGGGTGGCACACCACCATCTTCCCTCCATACTTTGTGGCAGGTGCGATCTTCTCAGGCTTTGCAATGGTATTGACCTTGATGATCATTACCCGTAAAGTGTTCAAACTAGAGGATTACATCACATTGGAGCACGTAGAATCCATGAACAAGGTAATTACCTTGACAGGTTCTATCGTAGGGGTGGCCTATATCACAGAGTTCTTCATCGCCTGGTATTCAGGAGTGGAGTATGAGCAATACGCATTCATAAACCGTGCTACGGGTCCTTACTGGTGGGCCTACTGGTCCATGATGACTTGTAACGTAATTACGCCTCAGTTATTCTGGTTCAGATCTATTCGTAGAAGCTTAACCGCCACGTTCATCATCTCTATCTTTGTGAACATTGGTATGTGGTTTGAGCGTTTTGTAATCATTGTAACATCTCTTCACCGCGATTTCTTGCCATCCAGCTGGGTGATGTTCTCCCCAACTACCATTGATATTGGCGTGTATGTTGGAACCTTGGGCTTGTTCTTTACCCTATTCCTTCTGTTTGCCAAATTCTTCCCTGTTGTGAACATGGCAGAAGTGAAAGCAATCTTGAAATCGTCATCTGGGGTAAGCCATACGCATGACCCAAATGCCTCAATGCACGCTACAGCCCCTAACAACTCTCACAAACATGACTAGTAAGAAATTCATACTCGGTATTTTCGACGACGAGGATGTGCTGCTGAACGCCATCGAAAAGACACGCGCGGCCGGCACTAAGATTTACGATGTATTCTCTCCTTATCCAATTCACGGAATTGATGATGTTTTAGGGATTCAGCGTTCTAGATTGCCTATCGTGGCATTCTTCTGTGGCCTTTGCGGAACCTCGTTTGCCCTTTGGATGCAGATATACATGTTGGGTTTTGACTGGCCAATGATCATTGGTGGAAAGCCACACATCTCATTGCCTGCATTTATTCCGGTAACATTTGAATTAACGGTTCTTTGCGCCGCTTTTGGAATGGTCATCACCTTCTTTATCATTAGCGGATTGAGACCAACTCTAAAAGTACCAGTAATGGATGTTCGTTCTACAGATGATAAATTTGTAATGGCCATCGAATACAAAGAAGGTACAAACATGCAGCAACTGAACGATCTTCTTCGCTCAAATGGAGCCATAGAAGTTAACGAGAAGGAGGTAGTTAAATAATGAACAATTTCTTTAGAACAGGAGCAAAAGCCTCCATGATTCTTTTCTCGTCCATAACCCTGCTTTCATGTGGCAATGATGCTACAGATCCAGGATTGGAATATGCGCCAGATATGTATAATCCGGTAGCGTATGAACCCTTGAAGCAGTTAGACGGAAACTACAATGCCTTTAACCCAGGAGGTGGGAACCTACGTGTACCAGCTGCGCATACCATTGCCAGAGGTAAATTAGATTTCTACACCCGCATCTCTAAAGACAGCGCGGAAGTGGCTGGCAGTGAGTTGAAAAACCCATTGAAAGCTACATCAGCTAACTTGGCAGAAGGTAAGGTATTGTATTTGAGATTCTGTTCTCCTTGCCACGGTGAGTCTGGTGCTGGTGATGGATTGGTAGGAGCTAAGTTCAAAGGGGTTCCTAACTATACCCAAGGCAGATATGCCTCTCTACCAGTTGGCCATATCTACCATGTGATTGTAAATGGTCGTGGACGGATGATGCCGCATGGTACGCAGGTTAACCCACAAGAGCGCTGGAAGATTGCCATGTATGTGCAGCAATTGCAAAAGGGAATCACTGAAGTAGAAGGTGCAACTCCAGAATCTACAGATGTGGCTTCAAAATCTGCTGATGCCCCTGCAGGCGCAAGTACAACTGAAAACACTAATCCAGTAACAGGTTCCACTGCAGATTCTGCAAAGAATACTCGCAACTAACCTTAAGGTATTTTCAAATGATAACTGAAGAAACACTTAGTATTTCTAAAAGAACCAATAACCGGTTCCTCTTCATGATAGCCATTGGGTTAGTTTTACTAATCATTGGATTGATCATCAACGCCACAACCGGCGGACATGGGGGAGAGCATGGAGAAGCTGCTGGCGCTGCCAGCCATGGCCCCACGTGGGTAAACCGTTTGTTAGCCAACCTTTGGTTAAATAATGTTTACCTTTCTGGTATTGCCGTAGTAGGCGTATTCTTTGTGGCAGTACAATATGTGGCTTATGCAGGCTGGTCTGTATTGGTAAAACGTATTTTCATTGCATTGGGTAATTACCTACCTGTGGGTGGTATTATTATGTTGGTGTTGTTCTTAGGACCAATCTTGTTCACAGGACACAACCCTATCTTCCACTGGACCGACCATACCTTAACAGAGGTAGGGCATGCCAACTATGATCCAATTATTGCTGGTAAAAGCGGTTTCTTGAACGTGACCTTCTATACAATTAGAATGGTTCTTTTCTTTGGCCTATGGATTCTATTCTTCAATTGGTTAAGAAAGCAATTTGCTGCCGAAGACTTAAATGGAGGGCTTGACCATTACAATAAAAGCATCCGTTTGTCTGCTACCTTCTTGGTAATCTTTGGAGTTACCTCTTCCATTGCTGCTTGGGACTGGGTGATGTCTATTGACTCACACTGGTTCAGTACCTTGTTTGGATGGTATGTATTTGCGAGCTGGTTTGTATCTGGTTTGGCCGCTATTACTTTAACTGTGATTGTATTGAAGCAACATGGTTATTTGAAGATGGTAAACTCCAACCACCTGCATGACTTAGGTAAATTCATTTTTGGATTTAGCATTTTCTGGACCTATACCTGGTTCTCACAGTTCATGCTTTATTGGTATGCTAACTTACCGGAAGAAGCGATCTATTTTATAGAGCGTCTTGGTGGATATGACAACCATTATACTTGGATTGTATTCTTTAACCTTTTCATCAACTTTGCATTCCCTTTCTTGTTCTTAATGACAAGAGATGCCAAACGTCAGATGCTTATGTTGAAGATTGCCTGTATAGCAGTACTAATTGGGCATTGGTTTGACTTCTACTTGATGATCATGCCAGGAACAATGCGTGGTGATAGCGGGTTTGGATTAATTGAAATTGGAGCAGCTTTAACATTCTTGGGTATCTTCTTGTTAATGTTTACAAAAGGCTTGTCTAAACTTTCTTTGGTTCCTGTGAATCACCCGTTCCTAGAGGAAAGTGTTCACCATCACGTTTAAGACTTCATTTTAAAGAAATAGATAATGATTACGATTGTTGTAGCACTATCAATCCTCCTTTTACTAGTCATTCTTTACCTTCTGTTTAGAATCCAGATTTTGGCTTCTATCTTTAAGGGAAGCTATCGTCAAGACATAGGGAAGAGTAATAAAGTCAATGCCACCTTGATGCTGTTGTTCATGGTGATCATGGGAGGACTATTCATTTGGTCTTTCTTAGATTCCAAGGATGACATGATGGTTCCAAATGCCTCTGTTCATGGAATAGACATAGACCAAATGTTCTGGACTACCATGATCGTTATTGGCATTGTATTCGTGATTACCCATATTCTGCTATTTGTTTATTCTTACAAATACCAGCATAAAGAAGGTAAACGGGCTTACTATTACCCGCACAATAACAAGATTGAAATAATCTGGACCGTAATACCTGCCATTGTTATGGCGCTATTGGTATTCTCTGGTTGGAAAACTTGGGCTAAAATCACAAGTCCAGCTCCTACGGAAGCCGTTGTGTTAGAAATCATGGGCAAGCAGTTTAACTGGATGGTTCGCTACCCAGGTGCTGATAACAAGTTAGGTGTTACCAAGACTACCTTGATCAATGCCACTAATGAATTTGGTATTGACTTTACGGACAAGAATGCCATGGATGACTTTATGCCCCGTGAGATTCACGTGCCTAAAGGAACGCCAGTGTTGTTGAAAATTAGAGCAAGAGATGTGATTCACAGTGTATTCCTTCCTCACTTTAGAGTGAAGATGGATGCTGTACCTGGCATGCCAACCTCTTTCTGGTTTATTCCTACCAAAACAACTGCTGAGATGCAGTCTGAAACGGGCAACGCAGAATTCAAATATGAATTGGCTTGTACTGAGGTTTGTGGAAGAGGTCACTTTGCTATGAAGTTTACCTTGGTGGTAGATGAACCGGAAGATTATCAGAAATGGTTGAAAGAGCAGAAAGCATTTGTGACAGAGAACCCTGGTGTCCTTGCAAATGGTGGAAAGGCTACTCCTGTAGCGGTGAATACCCCTTCTGCTCCTGCTGGAAACTAGTGCATCTGATTAGAAAGAACAGTTAATAATCCCTTAACAGTATTGTATGTCTAGTACGGATATTTCATTACATAACGATGTGCACTTGGAGCACGATGAGCATGATCATCATGATCAAAGCTTCATTGAGAAGTATATCTTCAGCCAAGATCACAAAGTAATTGCCAAACAATTTCTTTTTGCCGGTATTTTCTGGGCAATCATTGGCGGTACCTTGTCAAGCTTGTTTAGACTTCAGCTGGGTTTCCCAGATGCTACTTTTACCTTTTTGGAGCCATTACTGGGTAAATGGGTAGAAGGTGGAAAGTTAAACCCAGAATTCTACCTAGCCTTGGTTACCATGCACGGTACCATCATGGTATTCTTTGTATTGACGGCTGGTTTGTCTGGTACCTTCAGTAACTTTTTGATTCCCTTGCAGATTGGCGCACGTGATATGGCCTCAGGGTTTATGAACATGTTGTCTTTCTGGTTCTTCTTTATTGCCAGCGTGATCATGTTCTATTCTCTATTCTTAGAGACGGGACCTGCAGGTGGTGGTTGGACTGTTTACCCTCCATTGAGTGCCTTGCCTCAAGCCATTGCAGGATCTGGAACGGGTATGACCATGTGGTTGATCAGTATGGCCTTGTTCATTATCTCTCAGCTGTTGGGTGGTGTGAACTATATCACAACAGTTATTAACTTGAGAACCCGTGGTATGTCAATGTCTAAATTGCCATTGACGATCTGGGCTTTCTTCTTAACTGCAGTGTTGGGTCTATTGGCCTTCCCAGTACTTTTCTCAGCTGCTCTTCTATTGATTTTTGACCGCAGCTTTGGAACAAGCTTCTTCTTATCTGATATCTATGTAGCTGGTGAGGCTTTGTCTCATACAGGTGGTAGCCCCGTTCTTTTCCAACACTTATTCTGGTTCCTAGGTCACCCTGAGGTATACATTGTAATTCTACCAACCTTCGGTATTGTTTCTGAAGTAATTGCCACCTGTGCTCGTAAGCCTATCTTTGGGTACCGCGCTATGATTGGTTCTATGTTGGGTATTGCCTTGTTATCATTTATTGTATGGGCTCACCACATGTTCGTGTCTGGTATGAATCCATTCTTAGGATCGGTGTTCATGTTCTTGACATTGATCATTGCGGTACCTTCTGCAGTAAAAGTGTTCAACTGGATAGCCACTCTTTGGAGAGGTAATATCAACTTCACTCCAGCTATGTTATTCTCAGTGGCATTCGTGTCATTGTTCATTTCTGGTGGTGTGACTGGTATCATCTTAGGTAACTCAGCGCTAGATATTCAGTTGCATGATACCTACTTTGTAGTAGCTCACTTCCACTTGGTAATGGGTAGCGCTGCTTTCTTCGGGATGTTTGCCGGTGTGTACCACTGGTTCCCTAAGATGTTTGGCAGAATGATGGATGAGAAGTTAGGCTATATCCACTTCTGGATTACGTTTGCTGGTGTTTATCTTATCTTCATGCCTATGCACTACATTGGTATTGCGGGCTTCCCTAGAAGATATTACACTTGGACTGGTTTTGATACATTCAGCACGTTCATGAACTTGAACACTTTTATCACGTTTGCTGCGGTTCTTGCCTTCTTTGCTCAATTGTTCTTCTTGTTCAACTTCTTCTACAGCATCTTTAGAGGAAGACGCGCCACAGAGAACCCTTGGAAGTCTAACACGCTTGAGTGGACTACTCCAGTAAATCCAGGTCACGGTAACTGGCCAGGCGCTTTACCAGTGGTATACAGATGGCCATATGATTATAGCAAGCCTGGTGCCCCAGAGGACTTTATTCCACAGAACGTACCATTCTCTCAAACGCAGTCATCTAATTTGCCGCACGAGAGAGACTTTGAGTAGCAAAACATGAGTAAATCTTTTAGTAGTAAAAGGTTTAGAAATATAGGAGTACTCACTATTGCTTCTGTTTATTTTTTAATCTTAGTAGGGGGGATCGTCCGGAGCACGGGGTCCGGAATGGGATGTCCAGACTGGCCGAAGTGTTTTGGAATGTGGGTCCCCCCCACTACGTTAGAGGAGTTGCCAGATAACTACCTGGAGGTATACCAAGAGAAGCGTATTGCCAAGAATAAACGAATGGGCAATATGCTAGGCAATTTGGGTTTTACCCAAGCTGCTAAAGAAATCTTTGATCATCCTAACCAGTACATTGAGACGGCTTTCAACCCTACTAAAACTTGGATTGAATACATTAACAGATTGGTAGGGGTGACCATTGGGATTTTAATCTTCCTGACTGTCATTTTTGCCTGGCCTTATAGAAAGCAAGATCCAAAAGTGTTTTGGGCAGCATTCGCCTCCTTTTTACTAGTAGGGTTTCAAGGGTGGTTAGGATCATTGGTAGTGTCCACTAACTTGTTGCCAGAGATGGTAACGGTGCATATGGCCTTGTCTTTGGTCTTATTGGCTTTGCTTATTTATTGTGTAGTAAGAGCAAAGAGAGAGCAAATTTACCAAGAAGCTGTTACTCCTGAATCTTGGGTAATGCCTCTCTTAATAATAGGCTTAATCTTGACCTTTGTACAGATTATTCTAGGTACCCAGGTACGGGAAGAGGTTGATATGATTGCCTTTAATATGGATGGCTTGAACAGGGAAGGATGGATAGGACAGTTAAGTAGTACATTCTATGTACATCGTTCTTTGTCTATTTTATTTGTCTTGGTAAACGTGGCCCTTGTGTTCAAAATTAACCAGTTGCAAAACCAAGCTCTAAAACGCTTGGGATTTTGGTTAGTGGTTTCTATTGGGTTAGAAATTTTAGTAGGAATCATATTGGCCTACTTTGCATTACCAGCGTTTGCTCAACCTTTGCATTTAGTCATTGGAACGGCCATTTTTGGAATACAATTTTTACTTCTGATGCAGTATTTTTACGCACAGAACTCATTTAAACGTTTTAACGGTACAGTGGCTTAACTACTATGTTCGTACAAAGCGTAACCTCCAGTTCCCCGGCTTCATCAGTTATGACAAAAGCTACCGCATATTTTCAGCTCCTTAAATTCAGGCTATCCTTTACGGTATCTTTTTCTAGTGCTATTGGTTTTATTCTAGGGAATCCTTCTGCTCCTTGGACAGATTCTATTATTGTCATGTTAGGTGGCCTCTTAGTTACTGGGGCAGCTAATATCATCAATCAGATTCTGGAAAAGGATTTGGATAAGTTGATGAAGCGTACTGCCAAGCGTCCTTTGCCAACAGGGGTTTTGACGGTACAAGAAGCAATTGTGTATTGTATTCTACTATGCATTGCAGGCACATGTTTACTAGGGTTTTACTTTAATTGGTTAGCCGCGGCGTTTTCTTTTCTATCATTGCTGCTATACGGTTTCTTTTATACTCCCCTTAAGCAGATTTCTCCAATTTCTGTTTTTGTAGGTGCTTTTCCGGGAGCTTTGCCTCCCTTGATTGGTTGGGTAGCGGCCAGGGGGTATATAGGAGTGGAGGCCTGGATTTTATTTGGTATACAGTTTATATGGCAGTTCCCGCATTTCTGGGCTATTGCCTGGGTATTGGATGATGATTACAAGAAGGCGGGTTTCAAGATGCTTCCAATGTCTGGAGGCAAGAACCTGAAGACTGCTTTCCATATCATGACCTATACCTTGTTGTTGATTCCTCTGAGTCTTTTGCCATTACAGTTTGGCATGGCAGGTAAGACTTCTGCATTTATTGCGGTGGTATGTGGGGTGTTGTTTTTAATGCAGACGTTTTATTTAATGCATACATGTTCTAAGCGCGCAGCCATGAACATTATGTTTGGTTCTTTCTTATACTTACCTATTGTACAGATAGCGTTTGTAGTAGACAGGCTTTGATTTTAAAGAACATGGAAGTAAATACAGAAGTACAACCAGTGCAACGACGGATTAATCCGTTGATTTTTATGCTGGCTTTGTTGTTGGTAAGCATCATAATGATGTTCGCCGCTTTCACTAGTGCCTACATAGTGCGTCGTGAAGAAGGGAACTGGCTAGAGTTTGATTTGCCTTCAGTACTGTTGGTAAATACGATTGTTATTGTCTTGAGCAGTATTTTTATGCAGTGGGCGTACGTGTCTGCCAAGAGAGACAATTTAAAAAACTTGAAGATTGCCTTACTCTTAACCATTGTGGCTGGAGCTGCTTTCTTGGTAGGACAATGGGAAGGCTGGGGACAGCTGGTGCAAGACAAAGTCTTCTTTGGGGGCAGTACAGCTAATCCATCGGGTTCGTTTTTATATGTCTTGACGGGAGTTCACGCATTTCACTTAATTACGGGCTTAGTTTTTCTAATTATTGTAGTAATTTCGGCGCTTAAGTATAAAGTACACTCTAAGAATCTAACAAGAATTGAGCTGTGTACCATCTACTGGCATTTTTTGGGCGCCCTTTGGATCTACTTATACGTATTCTTAATCTTGAACCATTAATTATTCTCTAACACATATGTCGCAAACTACTACATTTGAGCAGCCTAATACCGGCACTTGGGATGGAGGGAACGAGCCCTTTAAGGCGAGTTATGGCAAACTGATGATGTGGTTTTTCCTGTTGTCAGATGCCTTTACCTTTGCTGCTTTCTTGACTACCTATGGATTAAGCCGTCACCGTCACCAAGCCTATGAGGGAACCTCTGAAGCCTTTACCTTCTCTACCCAGTGGTGGCCAATTCCAGATAAAGTTTTCAACGCATTTCCTTTCTTCCATGGAGTTGACTGGCCGTTGGCGTTTGTGGCATTAATGACCATGATTTTGATCTTGAGCTCCGTGACCATGGTATTGGCCGTAGAGGCAGGTCATAGAATGGACAAGAATGATGTACAGAAGTGGCTAATGTGGACCATTCTGTTTGGTTCTATGTTCTTGGGTTGTCAGGCATGGGAGTGGTCTCACTTTATAGCCGGTACGGATGAAGGCATGAAAGTGGCAGATGGATCTGTGATTCATGGGGCAAACCTCATTGTGAATCAATATGGTCCTCCCTTGTTTGCTGACTTGTTCTTCTTCATCACTGGTTTTCACGGTGGTCACGTTTTCAGTGGCGTTATCTTGTTGATCATGATTTTCATCAACACCGTAAATGGTGTGTATCAAAGAAGAGGACACTATGAAATGGTGGAAAAAGTAGGTCTTTACTGGCACTTTGTAGACTTAGTGTGGGTATTCGTGTTTACCTTCTTCTACCTGGTATAATTGTTTACTTGAAATTATAAACAGATATGGCATCGCATCCACACCACAACGAGTTTGAGCATACCAGTGAAATCCCTAAGGCCCAAACCGCAGTTATCTGGAAAACCTTCTTCATCCTATGCGCTATCACCGCAGTAGAATTCGCGTTTGCGTTCATGATGGACCCAAGTACCACGCGTAACTACATTTTCGTGGTACTTACCATCTTCAAGGCCTTTTACATTGTAGGTGAATTCATGCACTTAAAACATGAGACCAAAGGCCTTATTTGGGCCGTTTTGGTACCTACTGTGTTATTGGTTTGGTTATTAATTGCCCTATTGGTAGAAGGCACTTTCTACGGAGAGTCTGTCTTCAATTACTTTAAATAGATGAGTCCAAAAAAGACCCTGGTATTGGGTACCTTATTGTTAGTACCCGTATTGGTGTTTTTGTTTCTTAAAATGTTCGGAGTGAATACTTTTTCACTCCGAACTTATTTTCCAGCCAAGGTTACCACCACCGCGGCAAATGGGGTGGTACAATCAGATACCACCTTCTTCCAAGTTCCGGAGTTCCAACTCACCTCTCAGACCGGGGCTACTTTTTCTCATAAGAACCTTCAGGGCAAAGTCTATGTGGCGCACTTCTTTGATGCTTCGTGCCAAGGGAGCTGTAAGCAGGTAAGCACCCAGTTGACCAGGGTGCATGACGCATTTTATGCCTACCCTGAAGTCATGATAGTCTCCTTTACCCTTAAACCGGTGCAAGACCAAGTAAACGTTTTGGAACAATATGCCAAAAGCTTCAGGGCTAATCCGGTGCATTGGGTTTTCTTAACCGGGCCTCAAGCTCAGATAGACTCCATTGCCTATAGAGGGAAACCATCCAGTGTAGCAAATAGCCATGAAATTAATCACGATGAACTGTGGCTAGTGGACAAGGAAAGACACGTGCGTGGCGTTTACAATGGTAGCCAAGCCGATGAAATTGATAGATTAATCACGGAGATCAACGTGCTTATAAGCGAGTATAAGAAATAGAAATGGACAACAACTCATTAGCTAAGAACGATACCAAGTACCTCATCCTAATAGCCATTCTTTCTATAGTGGTTCCAGTATTGGTGTCAGTGCTGCTGTTTGTGCCGCAGACAGGAAAATTGGGCGACATTGATCTGTACTTCCTCCCTAAGCTGCACGCTGTCATCAATTCACTAACGGCCATCGCCTTGCTGGTTGGGTACTACTTTATCAAAAACGGGAACAGACGCTACCACCGCTTTGCCATGACTACGGCTTTTGTGTTGTCCATTCTGTTCTTGGTATCCTATGTGCTGTACCATTACCAAGTGGCACCTACTTCTTTTGGAGGTGAAGGCACTGCCAAATCTATCTACTACTTCATTTTGCTAACGCATATTGTGTTAGCCGCCGTTATTGTGCCTTTGGTGTTATTGTCTGTTTACTTTGCTATTTCTAAGCAATATCAAAAGCACAAGAAGGTATCTAGATGGACCTTTCCGCTGTGGTTATATGTCTCTATTACAGGCGTGCTGGTGTACATCCTGATTGCGCCGTATTACCCACAATAGATAATTCATTGCCATGAACAGAAGATTATTGATTTGGAGTATAGGAGTGGGGCTGGCTATTTTGTTGTTGTTCACGGGAACGCCTTCTCAAGCACAGTGTGCCATGTGCCGGGCTTCTGTGGAATCCTCCAATGGTGAGGACCAGGATACCATTGCCAATGGCTTGAATAAAGGAATCCTCTATTTAATGGCGGTGCCTTACATTCTGGCGGGCGGAATTGGTTTGTTCTGGTACAAATACAGCAAAAGAAAATAATGGGCTTGGCGCACTTACAAGCCGCCCTTGCTCTAAAGTGCCCGCAGTGTCATCAAGGACTACTCTTTACCCACTCGGCCGCCAACTTACATAAGTTTGACCAAATGCCTGAGCATTGCCCCGTTTGTGGACTGCGCTTTGAGCGGGAGCTTGGGTTTTACTGGGGTGCCATGTACATGAGCTATGGTTTGTCTGTGGGAATTGTAGTGACGTTAGGTTTGGTTCTCTACAACCTTTTCAATGATCCCCCAACTTGGGTATACCTCACAGCGGTGGCTTCTACCATCACAGTTTTGACGCCGGTTCTTTTCCGGTACGGTAGAGTGATGATGCTTTATTGGTTTGGGAGTGTCTCTTTTGATCCCAAGTATAGAACCTAAGGCAACGTATATTTCTGTGCGTTTTGCCCGTATTATTCCTAAATTCGGAAAAACTGGCAACTTTGAAATTCCTCCGCAATAGTCCTTTCCTGTTCTTTTTTATATCGCTGCTCTTTGCCGGCGCAGGTGCCTTCCTACAAATTAGCGTAGAGCGCCAGTTGGTAGAGACTCCAGAAAAGCAAATGGCCCAGGAAGTCTCTGGCAAGCTGCAAACCGTCATTACGCAAGCCCAGGAAGAACTCAACTCTGTTGCCTCTGCCTTACCACTGGATTCTAGCCTCTTTTCTAGGAATCTACCCAAAACCAGCATTCCTATTTTTGTCTACCGCCAGAATGACTTAGTGTTTTGGTCTGAACACATCTTGCAGCCAGAAATTAGTCCCAAGAACATCAGGCAGGACGTCCAAATGGCGGAGAACAGGTTTGGTAAATATTTGGTCCTGCGCAAGCAGCCTGGTTCTCTCTATACGCTGCTAGCGGTTATCCCCTTAGAAACCAGGTACGGCATTAATAACACGTACCTTAAAAATAGGCTCAATCCCCAGTTTTTTGAGGAGCATGCGGCCAGCCTACAGGCAGAGAAAAGTAAAAACACGGTTCCTATTGTAGACGACCAAGGCCGGTACCTTTTCTCTTTGCGGGTCATAGACAAGGCCGAATGGTTGCACGCTGGGCCTGTGACCCTTATCCTGTACTCCTTAGCGGTGCTATTTTGGTTGTTGTTTCTGCGCAGCATGTGGGTGCGTTGTACTACGGCTGAGCACAAAACAGCGGCGCTCTGGATTGTCATCTCAGGATTGATTATTCCTAGGATCCTCATGCTCTTGAACGGTTTCCCAAACAATGTGCAGGAAATTAAACTTTTCAGCCCCCGGGTGTACGCGGCGGGTTGGTGGTCACCTTCCTTGGGCGACTTGCTGTTAAATGAACTATGCCTGCTGGTCATCTCCATGGTGGTATACCGATTAGGCACTACTATCCGTTTTTCGGCTGTTTCCCAGAAAATAGGCCAAAAACAACATTGGCTGGTGTGCATGCTTTTGGCCATCACAATCTTGTTAATCATCATTAGCTGGTATGAGTTCTACCGAAGCCTATTGGTGAACACCCAGGTGTCTTTAGACATTACACAGAACGTGCAGGTGGACTTTGAAAAACTGCTCATCTTTGTGGCCATCATCATTCACACGTTGTTGCTGGGCTGGGTATTGCGTCTGCTCCTTAACTGGCTGCCGCTCACCAAGGAAAGGAAAGCCCCTTTTGCGCTGGCATGGATGACCGTATTGGTGTTTGCCTTGGTATGGGCGTTTAACAGAGACGCCCCCAGCGGGAACTGGATTATTTTGTTCGCGGCCGCCATTCTGTTGACCTGGGAGCAACTGCACCGGCGGTTTACTAAAATTGCGGGTGCCTATTCCAGCATTTTCCTGTTGAATATTCTGAGCGCGGGGATTGGTGCCTCGGCGCTGTATGATGTCTATACCGTTCAGTTGCGGCAGGACAAACAGCAACTGGCCACCCTACTGCTTAGGGACCGCGACGAAATTTCTGAATACCTGCTGGCCCAAGCCGCCGAATCCATCCAACAGGACGCTATTCTGTTGCATGCCTTACGGGCTCCGTGGGTAAACGGCAGTTTTCTAGAAAGGAAGATAAGAAGGCAGCACCTGCAAAGCGTAGTAGACAAATATACTGTACAGGTGCGGCTGTTTGACGTCAATGGTTTGCAGCTGCACCCCAGAGACAGTTCGCTCACCTTAGAAAACTTCGTGGCGGAGTGGGTGCCAAGGGCCAAAGCCACCACCCAGAAGGGACAAAGCATTAAACCCTCCGAAGAAGAGCCAGGGCAGTTTACCTATTTGCAGGAAATCAAATTGCCCCTGAATTCATCACAATGGGTGACGGTGCTTTTAGAACTGAGTCTTAAGATTGCGGCGCCTAATAGTGTGTTGCCTGAATTGCTGATCAATTCACAGAACGCCCAGGTAGAGGCTTTGCCCTCAGGGAGTTATGCTATTTACCGGGACGGCCGCTGGCTCAAGACCTCGGGTTTTTTTGAGTACGGGCAAGATTTTCCGGCGACTTTGTTTGAGTTGCCCATGCTGTACTCCCAAGGGATTGCTGCGGCAGACTACCATCACCTGGCTGCCCAGTCGCCTAATGGCACCGTGGCTGTGGTGAGCACCATGGCCTATGGACTTCGGTCTTGGCTGTCTAATTTTTCCTTGCTGTTCTTGGTGCATACACTGGCGCTGTTTACCATTCTGGGGAGTCTCATTTTATACAAAGGCAAGCTGGTGCAGACCATCACCTCCACCTTCAGTACCAAGATTCAACTCTTCCTGAACATGGGCGTGTTGGTGCCGCTGGTTTTGGTGAGTTTGACCATTGGTAGCCTGGTCACGGATTCTTACCGGCAGGATTTAGTAAGAACCTACATTGAGCAAGGCGATTTTGTGCGACAGAATATATTGACCAGTAATTGGGGAGCGGTCCTGTTCAAAGGAAGAGCAGACTCTTTGTCGCGCCGGGTCAATAGATTGGCTGCCATCTCCCAAGCCGAGTTGAACATCTATGATGCCAAAGGACAACTGAGGATCTCCAGCCAACCGGCCTTGTTTGAAGCCGGCGTGCTTTCCCCGCGCTTAAACCCACAGGCCTTTGGCGTCTTGCGGCAACAGGGGCTTAACAGAATCCTTCTAGATGAAAAAGCGGGCACGCTGCCGTATAGAACTATTTATGTGCCCCTACGGGATAAGCCCACCGAGGCTCCGAAGGGCTACCTCGGGATTCCGTTCTTTGACTCAGAGAAGGAGTTGAACTCTAAGCTCATCCAATTGATCACCACCATCCTCAACATCTTTACGTTGCTGTTCTTGGTGTTTGTGACGTTGAGTTATGCCGCCACCAGGGCCCTGACAGTTCCATTGCAGTTACTAACTGAGCGCCTGAAACGTACTACCCTCACAGAGAGCAACGAGAAACTGGTCTATGAGTCCAATGATGAGATAGGTTTGCTCGTGCGCGAGTACAACCACATGCTTCAAAAGCTGGAGGAAAGTAAACAAGAACTGGCCCTGCGCGAGAAGGAAGCCGCCTGGAAGGAAATGGCCCGCCAGGTAGCCCATGAAATCAAGAATCCTTTGACGCCCATGAAACTGTCCTTGCAATATCTACGCAAGGCCATGGCCGAAGGAAGGAGCAACATTGACGAGTTGGTGGGCAAAATCTCCAACACTATGATTACCCAGATTGACGTACTAAGCGACATTGCCACCTCGTTCTCCAATTTTACATCCATGCCCGACTTGAAAATGGAAGTGTTGGAGTTGAATGAATTGGTTCGCCGGTCAGTGGATTTGCATTTGAGCCCCCAGCAGCACCAGATGAACCTGCAACTACCGCAGGAACTCATTTATGTGCGCGCCGATGAAAGCCAATTAATCAGAATCTTCAACAACTTGTTGCTGAATGCCCTGCAAGCGGTGCCTTCTGGCAAAACCCCAGCCATTAACGTCACAGTTCAGCCAGATAAGGAGGGCTTCGTGTTGGTAAGCATCCAGGACAATGGCTCGGGGATTCCAGAAGAAGTGCAGTCCAAAATCTTCGTGCCCAACTTCAGTACCAAATACTCAGGCTCAGGCATTGGCTTGGCCGTAGTGAAGAAAGGGGTAGAGGCCATGGGTGGTTCCATCTGGTTTGAGACCAAAGAAAACGTGGGCACTACCTTCTTCCTTAAATTGCCGGTGGTGCCAGCATGAAGCAGGCCTGGGTCATAGGCATTTGGCTCCTTTGTTGGCTATTAGCGGGAGAAGCAGTGGGGCAGACCTTGTCCAGTAAGCGCTGCAAGTGGGTGACCATCAACGCCGCGCCCGTCCAGTTGGACACCTTGACCATTGCCGAGAATTCCATTGAAGTTTATGACTCCCGGCAGGTGCGGCTGCATCGGCTGTTTCTGTATGACCCAGCCACCAATCGGTTCCAGTTCACCAACCTACTACAGACCGCCGTTCCCAGTGACACATTTCCAACTATTGACGGCACCGAACCGTTTTTGGTCTCTTTTCCACAAAACAAGCCAAAAACGGATTCTGTCTTAGTGTGCTACCGGGTGCTGCCCATCAACTTGGCCAAGCCGGCCTTCAAGCGCGACATTGCCAACTGGGACTCGCTGTCCTTTGCGCAGCGCCAGGTGTTTGAACCCACCCAGCCGCGTGAGGAGCTCTTCAAAACGCCCGGCCTCAACAAAACGGGTAGTATCTCCAGAGGCGTCTCCTTCGGGAATACGCAGAACGTGTTCGTGAACTCGGCGCTCAACCTGCAACTAGAAGGAAAGCTCACCGAGGACATCAGCATCACCGGCTCCATCACGGACCAGAACATTCCTTTTCAGCCCGAAGGCAACACCCAACAATTGCAGGAGTTTGACCGCGTGTTCATCACGCTGCAGCACCGGCTGTGGACCTTGACCGGTGGCGATGTGGTGTTGCGCAACAAACCGGCTTCGCATTTTCTCAGGTTTTACAAGAACGTGCAGGGCGGCGCGTTGGAGGTGAACCGGGGAAAACCCGGCTGGGAGAGTTCTACCACGGTGGCCGCCTCGGTGGCCAAAGGGAAATTCGCCTCAGAGAACATCACGCCCATTGAAAGTGTGCAGGGGCCTTATCGCCTGCGCGGACCCAACGGCGAGCGCTTCATCATCATTCTGGCCGGCTCTGAGCGGGTGTACCTGGACGGGCGCTTGCTGGCGCGTGGCTATGATTACGACTACACCATAGACTACAACCAAGCCGAAATCACGTTCACGCCTAAATGGATTATCACCAGAAACTCGCGCATACGGGTAGATTTTGAATATTCAGACCAGAACTACAGCCGCAGCATCTTGCACGCCAACCACTACCAGAACCTGGGCAAGCTCAAGGTCTACGGCAACTTTTACAACGAGGCCGACAACCAGAACAACCCGCTGACGCTTAACCTGGACAATGAGGAAAAGCGCCTGCTGTCCCAGATAGGGGATAACCTGGACCTGGCCTTCGCCCCGGGCGCGGATTCGGTGCGCTTTGACCGGAACCAGGTGCTGTATATTAAAAGAGACACCCTTGCCAGCAGCGGCACCTATACCATCTTTGAGTACTCCACAGATTCCACCCAGGCGTTTTATGCCGTCAGTTTTACGGAGCTAGGCCCCGGTCGTGGCAATTACAACCTTTTGAATACCACCGTCAACGGGCGGGTATACGGCTGGGTAGAACCGGTGGGCGGCGTGCCGCAGGGAACGTATGAGCCCATCCGCATTCTGCCCGCGCCCGTGCAAAAGCAGATGGTCACGCTAGGTGCCGGTTGGAGCCTGGACAAACAGTCAGAGGTCTTTGTAGAAGTAGCCGGCTCAAAGAACGACCTCAACAAATTCTCAAACCTGGATTCTCAGGACGACCAGGGCAAAGGCGTACGGGTAGGTTACCAGGTAAATGAAAAGTCTCTCAAGTTTCTGGGGGCTTACAAACTGAACAGCGGCCTAACCTATGAGTACACAGACCCCAACTTTGTGCCCATTGACCGCTACCGCGACGTGGAGTTTGACCGCGACTGGAACAATCCCACCAACACCACCCTGGCCCAGCAGACCAGAATAGAGGACCATATCTTGACCTTCGCGGTGGGCGGGGTGAAGGACGCGCAGCACTTCGCCAACTATAGACTGAGCCGCCGGTACCGGCCGGGAGAGGTGGACGGCACCCAGCATTTGGTAGAGTTGGCGCAGAAAGTGGCCGGGCTGGAACTGAGAACTAATTTGTTTCTCATGAACAACCAGCAGGTAGAGACCGACGCAGAATGGGTGCGCGGCGAGATTGGCGCCCAGTATCCCACCAAGTACATCACGCCGGGTTACGTGTACCGCTTTGATAAAAACAGAATCACCTCTACCGTCACTGAACAGTTGGTGGCCTCAGCGAATTACTTTGATGACCACCTGTTCTTTGTGCAGAGCGCAGACACCGCCAATTTTAAGTACCGCGCTGAATATAGCCGCCGGGTAGACTGGCGGCCAGAAAACGGAGAATTAGGTAATAAGCAGGTAGCCAACACTTACAACTTCAGTACCACTACCAGCCTGAACAACAACCATCAAATCAGCGCCTTGCTCACCTTGCGCCGCTTACAAGCCAGCGACAGCTTGGCAGAAACCACCGTGCTCTCCAAAGTAGACTGGACCGGAGACTTATTGAAAAAGCATTTGCGCTCAGAACTAAGCTACGTGATTGGCACCGGCCGAGAGCTCAAGCGCCAATACCAATTTGTGGAAACTGTGCCCGGGCAAGGCACCCACTTTTTTGAAGATTTAAATCGGGACGGCCGACAAGACCTGAATGAGTTCTTTGAGTCACAGCCCTCAGACCCGCCCTACCGGAGAAATTATATCAAACTGTTCATCCCAACAGATGAGTACGTCATTGCCTACACCAACCAGTTCACCTACCGCTTAAACAGCAGTTTGCCGCGTGAATGGCAAGAAACTTCCGGCTGGAAACGCATCGCCGCCAAATTCTCTGCCCTGACTTTCATTTCTATTGACAAACGCACCACCGATGATGACCTGCGCAGCCGGTTCAACCCCTTCAGCCTGAACTTTGAGGATTCTACTTTGCTGTCCTTGAGCCGGTCTTACAGGAACACGCTGTACTTTAACCGAAGCCATCCCAAGTACGGCGTGGAATGGACGTTTCAGCAAGGCTTGCAAAAGACCCTGCTCACCAACGGAACCGATGTGCGCAATAACACCAGCCAGCAGGTCTTGTTTCGGATGAACCTCACCGAGGTCTTGTCGGGCCGCGTGAACGCCATCCGGTCTAAGCGCGAAAGCTCGTCCAATTACCTCACCACCAAGAATTTTTTAATCAGGAGCTGGGAGGCTACGCCAGAACTGTCCTACCAGCCCGGCACCAAGCTGCGCTACACCGGTTCATATAACTGGATGCAACGGGAGAATGAGTTAGGCGAAAGAGAGAAGGCGCAGTTCCATGAACTGGGCAGCGAGGTACGCTTAAGCCAGGTGAACAAGCGCACCGCCACCGCCAACCTCAAATACATCAACATTGAATACACGGGGCTGGACGTTTCGCCGGTGGCTTATGAAATGCTCAACGGCCTGCGCCCCGGCAATAATCTCACGTGGAACCTGGCCATTCAACAGCGGCTCAGCAATGGCCTCAATATTACCCTGGACTACGACGGCCGAAAACCCCAAGGCATCCGCTCCATCCACACCGGCCGCATGCAAGTGTCAGTGCTATTCTAGCAATTAGAAATTCAAAATTAGAAGTTAGAAGTTGATTCTACTTTAGCAGGGCTTTTATTCAAATTTGTCATCCTGAAAGGACCTTGTGGGCAAACTAAGCAGGCGTTAGCTTCTGGCATTACATTCGTTTTTGACCTGTTTTCCAGAAAACAAGCCAAAAACGCTACCCCATTTCTAATTTTGAATTTCTAATTAAATCACGTCGCGGTATAATGCCTCGTCAACCAGGCGCTTAGGCCGGTGAGGCCGGGGAAGAGCACGCGTTCGGTGATGTTGGCCTGGTCTAGTTTGTCACGTATTTCCCATTTGAGCTTGGCCGGAATGATGAGGCGGTAATATAGGTCGGGATGCTGGTCCAGCCAGTCGCAGAGCATGCCGTTGGGCGTAGACATCATGGAGAACAGCGCGTACTGGTGCACAATGCGCTCATCCAGAGAAGGCGGCTCCAAAAACAGCACAAAGGGGTCTTCCTGAAATTCCTGCAGGCTCCTTAAGCTAGGGCAAACGGGTTCCAGCACTTCGGGCGTGAAGACGTTGGAGCCTTCGCCTTTAATGGCTTCGCTCAGGTTGTCAGGTAAATACTCGGTGGACTTAACGTAGTTCATGCACCAGATGGCGCCGTCTGTATGGAAGGTGTGCAGGTTGGAGGTGGCAAAGTGCAGCGCCACGTACGGCGAGTACGTCCAGTCCAGCATTCGGGTGGGTAATCCATGGTGTTGGGCCACGGCCAACCAGTTCCAGAGCGAATCGCCCGGGGAGGTGTTGGCCTTGGCGTACTTCCGGAAGTTGCGCAGCAGGTGGGGCTCCAGTTTGGGGTAGTCGCCGCCCAGGCGCATGAGGCTAGTTTTTAGGTTGTAGCGACGGTTCCAGGCGCCACGGTAGACGTACGGGGAGCGGTACCGGTTAATGGAGCCGTCCCAAGAATCCCGGAACAGCTCGCGTTGCAGTTCTTCCCAGGACTCCACCACCACATCATTGGCCATGTCAAAGGTCTGGGTATCGTCGTAGTGCAAATCGTTCATGGGCATTTTACGTGAAAAGAGGAGAGGGTAGTTCTACGGATTTTTTCTTATAGCCAGCCCAATCCCAGGCCAAGCGCTACCAATAATAATAAAATCCCGACAAGGGTCTGCAAAAAATGGATGGTTACTTTCTGTAAGAGTCTACTCCCCAGAAAAGCCCCCAGAAACGCCGAGAGCGTGGCGGCCACCAACAACCAAACGTCCAACTGCTCCTGCACCGCCAGAATATTTTTGCTGTAGACGGTGAGTCTGCTCACGTCAATCAAACAGGCAATGACCACGCCGGTGGCAATAAAGGCTTCCTTGGGAATGCCGGTCTTCACCAGAAAGGCACTTCTTAGGGCGCCTTGGTTACCCGACAAGCCCCCGAAGAATCCGCTCAAAGCCCCGCCCAACGGCAAGAATTTAGGCGGAAAGGAAAGCTTTCTGAGCGCGGGCAACAGGTCAAACAACGCGAAAATCACCATCAAGACGGCAATGATGGATTTGACGGGCGTCAGGAAAAACACGTGCCCTTTCAAGGAATACTGTCCCCAAGCAGGCTGATTGGCCAAAGAACTTAACAGCCAGGCGCCGAGCACCGCTGCCAGCATGGATGGAATTCCAAACCGGAGAATAATGCTTTTATCGGCGTGCCGGCCAATCAAGACCAGCTTGAAGAGGTTGTTCAAAAAATGGACGATGGCGGTGAGCGCAATGGCTATCTCAATGGGGAAGAACAAGGCAAACACCGGCACCAGCAACGTTCCTAAGCCAAACCCAGAAAAGAAGGTAAGCCCCGAGGCTAGAAAGGCGGTCAGGCAAATGAAGAAATAGTCAGCGTAGGCGGGCATTCGTTTTTGGCTTGTTTTGGTGAAAATAAGCCAAAAACGGAAGAGCCGGTACTGGACCGGCTCTTCTTTTATCTTTTAGTAATAACTGTTGCTCATCAAGTAATTCTGCACATAATCCTGGATGCCTTCCTCCAGAGTATGAAACGGCTTGTCATAGCCAATGGAGCGCAGTTTGTCCATGTTGGCCTGGGTGTAGTACTGGTACTTGTCTCTTATGTCCTCGGGCGTGTCTCTGAAATCTACGTTGATGTCCTTGCCCATGGCCGTGAACGTGTTGAACGTCAAATCCAGGAAGGTGCGTGCCTGACCACTGCCTAGGTTGTAAATGCCCGAGTCTTTGCGATGGTGCATGAGCCAGAACAATACTTCCACCACATCTTTCACATACACAAAGTCACGCATCTGCTCGCCGTCCTTGTAATCTGGGTGATGCGATTTAAAGAGCGTGAAGCTCCCGTTTTCTTTGATGGCGTTGTAGGCGTGCAGAATCACCGAGGCCATGCGGCCTTTGTGGTATTCATTGGGGCCGTACACATTGAAGAACTTAAGACCGGCCCAGAAGAAAGGCTTAGCCGTTTGCTCCAGCGCCCACATGTCAAAATCATTCTTAGAATCACCGTACGGGTTCAAAGGCTGAAGCAAGGGAATCATGTTCTCATCATCATCATAACCCAAGGTGCCGGAACCATAGGTGGCGGCAGAGGAGGCGTAGACTAGGGGAATCTGGTATTCACAGCAGGCGTTCCATACTTTTTTGGAGTAGTCCAGGTTGAGCAGGTCCAGCACGTCGCGGTTCATCTCGGTGGTGTCGGTGCGGGCGCCCAGGTGGAAGATGAACTCCACCTCTTCGTAGTTTTTCTCCAGCCACTCAAAGAAATCGTTTCGGTCAACGTACTCCTTTATCTTCTTGCCTTCCAGGTTCGCCATTTTCTTGGCCACCGAGAAATTATCCACCACCACCACATCATTGAAGTTGGAGGCGTTGAGCCGCGTGACAAGGCAGCTGGCAATAAAACCCGCGGCGCCGGTTACTACTATCATCAGAGTTTTCCTTTAGGTACAGTGCGTGTGCACGCCAAAGGTACGAAACTTTTCAAGGGCCAGGTTTTGGTGCGTGACAACACAAGTCGTTTTTGGCCTGTTTTCTAGGAATGAGGGCAAAAACGGAGGCCGTGCAGGCTTCGGGCAAAAAATGTACCTTTGGTTTCTAATCACACTTGAAAAATCTGCGTGACTTTCTCCCATACCCTCTCTGCGCTTCTGTCTTCTGTTCTGCTGTGTCTGTTGCTAGCGGCCTGTGAGTCGAAGCCGGCCAAAGCACCCAACCAGAAGACCAGCCATACCCTTAAAGATGACTTGGGCCGAAGGGTCACTCTGCCCACACACCTCAAACGCGTGATGGGCCTGGACGCCGCCATGACCGAGATGCTGTTCGCCGTGGCCGACACTGCCTCCATCATTGGCCGCACCCAGAACTGCGATTTCCCGGCCGCCGCCTTAACCAAACCCGTAGTGAACAATTACCCCATGGACTATGAGCGCCTGCTGACCTTAAAGCCGGACGCCGTTTTTGCCACCGAAGGCATCATCTCTCTGGAAGTGGCCGCGCAGATTCACAAGATGGGCATACCGGTGTATTTTCAGGCCTTTGACTCGGTGTCTGATGTGCTGCGGGGTTTACGGGATTTAGGCAGGATTCTGCAACGCGAGAAGGAAGCAACTGCATTGGTCAACTCCTTGCAACAGAAACTACAGGCGTTCTCCCAAGACAGAGCCCAATTGAAAGAGCACCCCAAAGTGCTGGCCATTATCTGGAAGGACCCTATCTACGTCTTCGGGCGCAATACTATCTTCACTGACAAACTCCGCTACCTGGGCGCCGACAATGCCGTCCCTGTGGTGATGGCCCAGCAGTCGCCGGCCTTGACGCGGGAATACATTCTGCAACTGAACCCAGACGTGATAGTGGGAGGGACTTTTGAAAAGTATGACAAGGAGTTTTTCTCTTTGTACCCAGAGTTGAAGCGCATCAAAGCCTACCAGAATAGACGCATCTATGAAGTTACGGATGATTTGATGTCCCGGCCTGGACCGAGGGTGATTGAAAGCATACAGGAACTTAAGCAGGTGCTCCGGTGAGAAAATCCCTAGTCCTTTTGCTGGTGGTGGTGCTATTACTGGTCTTCGGGTTTTTCCTGGGGCTCAAGGTAGGCAGTATTGAAACGTCTTACCGACTCATCTGGGAGGCCCTCACTCAGTATAACTCTGAAGACGCCGCCCATTACAGCATCGTACATCTACGCCTGCCGCGCTTATTGTTGGCGTTTCTGACCGGTGCCTCTTTGGCCTTTGCCGGTTACTTAATGCAGGCACTGGTGAACAACGCCTTAGCCGACCCTTACTTGATGGGCACCGCTTCCGGGGCTTCGTTGGGCGCTTCTTTCAGTCTCTTCTTTTTGACGGACCTGACTGTGATGGGCCTGTACCTTCCGCCGTTCTTTGCCTTGGTGGGTTCTTTTGCCGTGACCTTGGTGGTGGTCCTTCTGGGCTCCCGACGCAGACAGTTGATTCCCAGCCAGATGCTGTTGGTCGGTGTGGCTCTGAGTTCCCTGCTGACAGCACTGGTGAGTCTGATTATGTTTCTCTCAGATTCAGAAAGCCAATTGAAATCAGTGGTGTTCTGGAGCATGGGCGGTTTTGAGAAGGCCGACTGGACCAACTTGGGTTATCCGGCCACGGCCTTGCTGGCGGGGCTGGTCATTTTCCAATTCCTTCAGAAGCATTTGAGCGTTTTATTACTAGGAGCAGAGCGCGCCGAGACGCTGGGCGTGGAGGTGGGTAAGTTGCGCTGGGTAATGCTGTTAGCTATTTCGGTGGTGACGGGGTTTGCGGTGGCGTTCTCGGGGCCGGTGGGCTTTGTGGGCTTGATGATTCCGCACGTGACTCGGGCGCTGTTGGGCATTACCAATCGGTTCAACCTGGTTTTCTGCGCGCTGGCCGGTGGTTTGTTCCTGGTGCTGTGTGATATTCTGTCCAGACTGCTGTATCCGCCGGCCGGAATGCCGGTTGGCATTGTGACATCGTTCTTTGGTGTACCTTTCTTCGTATATTTGCTGCGTAGAAAGAATTACCGATTCAGTTAATGGTATACGTAAGCAGGTTAGAGCATTTCAATGCAGCGCACAAGCTGTTCAATCCAAATTGGTCTATGTCTAAGAACAAGGAGGTGTTTGGCCCTTGCGCCAATACCAACTGGCACGGGCATAACTATGAGTTAATTGTGACCGTGAAGGGCAAACCAGACCCAGACACCGGTTTTGTGATTGACTTGAAGAAACTGAGCACCCTCATTAGAAAGCACATCATAGAGAAAGTGGACCACAAGAACCTGAACATGGACGTGCCGTTCATGGAAGGCAAACTGGCCAGCACCGAGAACCTAGTGATGGAGTTCTGGAACATCTTGGCTCCTTTGATTGCGGGTATCTCAAAAGCACAATTACACAGCCTGAAACTGTACGAGACTCCCCGGAACTTCGTAGAGTACTTTGGGGAATAATCCTTCAGAAGTTAAGAGTTAGATTAAGAGTTGCAAGAGGGAACCAATCGTCCCAACAAACTCTTAACCGCTAAACTTTTGATTCTCAACTAAAAGAACAGCTTGCTGTTACTTCATGAAATACTACATCATAGCTGGAGAGCGCTCCGGCGATTTGCATGCCTCCAATCTCATCAAGCAACTGCATCTGCAAGACTCGCAGGCGCATGTGCGTGCCTGGGGTGGTGACATGATGGAAGCCGCCGGCGCCGAGTTGGTCAAGCATTACCAGGAGATGGCCTTTATGGGTTTCTTGGAGGCGGCCACCAACCTCTTCAAGATAAAACGCTTTTTGAAAGAGTGTCAGCAAGACCTTTTGCAATACAATCCAGACGTGGTGATTCTGGTGGACTACGCCGGCTTCAACATGCGCATTGCCAAGTTCGCGAAGGAGCACGGCATCAAGGTCTTCTATTACATCTCCCCTAAAATCTGGGCCTGGAACCAGGGACGCGTGCACAACATCAAAAGACTGGTGGACCGCATGTTCGTCATCATGCCCTTTGAGAAAGACTTCTACAAGCGCTTTGACTATGAAACCGACTACATTGGCAATCCGGTGTCAGATGCGGTGAACGCGCATACGGTCAATCAGAACTTCAGAGCCGACAATGGTTTGGATGACCGTCCTATCATTGCCGTGTTGCCGGGCAGCCGTCAGCAGGAGATAGAAAGCCTGTTGTACATCATGCTCAGCATCTTGCCGGCATTCCAGGACTATCAGTTTGTGGTGGCGGCGGTCAGCAATTTCTCCAGGGAATACTATGAGAACTTCAACCGGGAGCCGTTCATCAAGATTGTGTATGACCAGACCTATGACGTCTTAGCCCACGCCGAGGCCGCCATGGTCACCTCTGGTACAGCTACGTTAGAAACAGCTTTGTTCAATGTCCCGCAGGTGGTCTGTTACCGCACGAGCAACATCTCTTACATGATTGGCAAGGCGGTGATAAAGGTGCCATACATCTCTCTGGTGAACCTGATTGCCAATAAGAGGGTAGTGCCGGAGTTGATTCAAGGCGATATGAACGCTCAGAACCTGGTGCGCGAACTCAAGAACGTCTTGCAAAACCCTGAAGGCAGACAGGCGCAGTTAAACGGCTACGCCGAAGTCAAAAAACTCATCGGAGACTTTAATACCTCAGAGACGGCTGCCAAGTTGATGGTGAACTACCTTAAAGAGAAATAGATTGTATTCGTTTTTGGCCTAATTTCCAAGAAACAGGCTAAAAACGGTTTTTAAATAGAAACAGAAAGGCCTCTCTTGTTTTCAAAGAGAGGCCTTTCTGTTTCTAGGTATTATGCTCTTAGGCGACTTTCAGTTGCTTCAGGGATGATTTCTCGAATTTCTCGCGGGCGTAGTCCAAGGTGATTACTAAGTCGCCGCCGTCTTGTTGGTCAGATGGCAAGTCAAACATGGCGTCTGTCATGATGCCTTCGCAGATGGAGCGGAGACCGCGGGCGCCTAATTTGTATTCGGCGGCTTTCTCTACAATATAGGCCAAGGCTTCTTCAGAGAATTCCAGCGTGATGTTCTCCATCTCAAACAGACGCTTGTATTGTTTCACCAAAGAATTCTTCGGCTGCGTCAGAATGAGGCGCAGGGTCTCATTGTCCAATGGGTTCAGGTGGGTCACCACCGGTAGACGGCCAATCAACTCAGGAATCAACCCGAAGGATTTCAAGTCTTGGGAGGTGATGTACCGCAGGAAGTTCTCAGTGTCTACCTTGTCATCCAATGAAGTCTTGGAGAACCCGATAGGCTTGGTGTTCAAACGGCTCTTGATTAGACGGTCAATGCCTACAAAAGCGCCGCCGCAGATGAACAGGATGTTCTCTGTGTTCACAGAAATCATCTTTTGCTCTGGGTGCTTGCGTCCGCCTTGCGGGGGAACGTTAACCGTGGTGCCTTCCAACAGTTTCAATAAGGCCTGTTGTACGCCTTCACCTGACACGTCACGGGTGATGGATGGGTTGTCGCTTTTGCGGGCAATCTTGTCAATCTCATCAATGTAGACAATACCGCGTTCGGCGGCTTCTACGTTGTAATCGGCGGCTTGCAAAAGGCGGGTCAAGATGCTTTCTACGTCTTCACCTACATAGCCGGCTTCAGTCAAAACAGTAGCATCTGCAATACAGAAAGGGACTTGCAAGGTGCCGGCCAGCATACGGGCCAGGAAGGTTTTACCGGTTCCGGTTTCGCCTACCATGATGATGTTGGATTTCTCAATCACTACGTCATCAGCCTTAGGCTTCTGCATTAAGCGCTTGTAGTGGTTGTACACCGCTACAGACATTACTTTCTTGGCTTCGTCCTGACCTACCACAAACTGGTCAAGGTACTCCTTCATTTCGCGCGGCTTCATGAGGTTGAACTTAGGTGCGCGGTTGTTGGCACGTAAGCGGTTTTCCTCATTTAAAATCTGTTGTGCCTGACCAATGCAACGCTCACAGATGTGCGCGTTAATGCCTGAAATCATCACAGAGACTTCTTTCTTATTCTTGCCGCAAAAGGAGCACGTAATTTCTGCCATAAATTTGTGAAGGATGTTCTAAAACGCCCATGTGCGGGTGTCTTAAAAGCAAAGTTACAAAATTGGAAAGGCAAGAAGCTAGAAATTTTTCAACAAGGCTATAAAATGTGCATAAGGAACAGGCTGTGTTAGAGGTATTTATAAAATATAGGATATTCTGTATCTGATTGAAAGCTAAGCGCCTGCAACCAAAAAGACGTTTTTTCGTTTGACGTGGGGCATAAAAAAAGCCTGCTGGTGGGCAGGCTTTTTTTATGCTAAATATAGTGATTAGGCTTTGTGACGAAGCAAGACTTCATCAATCAAGCCGTATTCTTTGGCTTCCTGGGCAATCATCCAGTAGTCACGGTCAGAGTCTTTGTCTACCTCTTCCACGGTCTTGCCGCTGTGGCTGGAGATGATTTCATAGAGCTCTTTCTTCAGCTTAAGGATTTCACGCGCGGTGATTTCAATGTCTGAGGCCTGTCCTTGCGTACCACCCATTGGCTGGTGAATCATGACGCGGGAGTGAGGCAGGGCAGAGCGCTTGTCTTTGGCGCCACCGCACAACAACACGGCACCCATAGAGGCCGCTAGACCTGTACAGATGGTAGCTACGTCTGGCTGTACATACTGCATGGTATCATAGATACCTAAACCGGCATACACAGAACCACCCGGGCTGTTAATGTATAATAGAATGTCTTTTTTGGCATCCACGCTCTCTAAGAACAAAAGCTGAGCAGTGATGATGTTGGCGATATAATCATCTACCTGCGTACCCAGGAAGATGATGCGGTCTACCATTAAGCGAGAGAATACGTCAATCTCTCTAAAGTTGGTAGGACGCTCTTCAATCACAGAGCGGGTCATGCTGGTAGGATGGAAACGCGTGGAGCTTTCCAGATGCGTCAAATATTGGTCAACGCCCAGGCCGCTCATGCCTAAGCCGTGCACGGCAAATTTTCTGAATTCGTCTTTGTTGTACATACAGGTTCTATTTAAAGGCCTTAACTTAAAAAGAAGGAGTGAGGTTACAAGCATCTGCCAATAAGAAAGTACAGACTGCCCGTTTTTAGCTTCTTTTCCAGAAATCAGGCCAAAAACGATTCTTACCTTTTTCCTGCCATTATGGCGGGAGGTGGTATCAAGTAGATTAAAGGAGGGACGTGGAAGATAGCTGCTCGGCCAAACATTTGGCTTTACCATTCATATTCTCTGCTACAAGATTCCATAAAACAGAAAAGTCCTTGCCGCTTGACAAGGACTTTTCTGTAATGTAAATTCTGACTCAGACTAGGCAACCAAGTTGCGGAACTCCTCAGCAGAAACAGTTTTCTCAGTTACTTTGATTTTCTCTTTCACAAATGCCAATACTTTCTCAGCAACCAGGGCTTCGTACTCATTTACAAAGTTACGGCCGTTGTTCTGCTTCAAGTGGTTGTCCAAGAAGTTGTTGAAGGTTTCTTCCATCTCGGCTGGCACCTCGGGCATGTTGAACTGGGCCATCATCTTCTGGCGGGCGCTCTCCACTACATCTTCGTTGCTTACTTTGATGTCATTGTCCTCTACCACCTTGTTGCGGATCATAGACCACTTCAACTCTTTCAGGTATTGGTCATAGAACTCGTCAATTTGCTCTGGCGTGATTTTGCCTTCATTGGTGGCGGTCAGCCAACGCTTGAAGAACTCCTGTGGCACGTCAATAGAAGCGCTGTCTACCAATTGGTCAATCACTGTGCGGTCCAATACGTTCTCAGCCTCACGGTCATAGTTGTCTTTGATGACCTCGCGTACTTTGGCGTCAAACTCCTCTTGGGTCTTTACGTTGTCCTTCCCGAAAATCTTGTCAAAGAACTCCTGGTCCATGTCAGCGTTCTCTGTACGGTTGATTTTCTCTACCGTGAATGTGAACTGGCCATTTAGGTCTTTGGTCACGTCTTTGCTCAAACCGGTTACGTGGGCCAAAGCGGCGTCATCACCAAATGCTTCTCTGATGTCAAAGGTGATGGTGTCCCCTGGTTTCACGCCTACAAATTTGTCAGCGCCGGCAACCACCTTGTTCAACGGAAGCAAAGTCTTGGTTTCAAACTCACCTTCTACCTGCTTCAAATCACCGTACAGGTAATCATTGGCTTCAGATACTTCTGGGTTGGTGGTTTTGCCAAACTGCTTCTGCATCTGCTCATACGCCTCATCAACGGTAGTTTGGTCTACCTCAATGTTGTATTTCTCTACAGACACCTTGTCCAATGGCAATTCAAACTCAGGCAGCAACCCTACGGCGTAGCTGAACTCAAACTCCTTCTGGTTGTCCCAGTCAATGGCGTTCTCGTCCTGGCGCTCCGGAAGCGGCTCACCTAAGATGCGCAGTTTGTTTTCTTTGATGTAGTTGTTTACAGACTCGTGCAGCAACTGGTTGATAGACTCCACCAGAATGCCTTTGCCGTACATTTTACGGATCAAACCAGCTGGAACCTTACCCGGGCGGAAGCCTTTGATGTTGGCTTTCTTGCTGTATTCTTTGATTTGCTCATCTACGCGGGGTGCATAGTCTGCCTCTTGCAGATTTACTTTCAGGCTGGCGTTGTTGCCGTCGGTTTGATTTAACGTGATATTCAAGGCTGTAATTATTTAGGTACGTACAGTGTTAAAAGAAGAAAACCCTCAACCCCGGTTGGGATTGAGGGTTTTTCTAGTGCGGATGGAGGGACTCGAACCCCCATGCCTCGCAGCGCTAGATCCTAAGTCTAGTGCGTCTACCAATTTCGCCACATCCGCATTATGTGTTGGTGTTCCGTAATTGTGATGCAAATGTAGCAACAACTGTTTTGTATATGCAAGAGCGTTTCGCTTTTTTTGTTAACTTTTTTTAAAATAATGTCAAAACCGCCTTTCAGACGTACCTTTTGGGCGTATTTTGATACATGCATACTATGATTGACCACGAAGCTGAACGGAAAGAGATCCTGCGCCAATACCGAAAACTGTTGAGGCACGCCAAACCTTTCCTTAAAGATAACGACGCCAAGATTATAAAGAAGGCCTTCAATACCTCTCTGGAGGCGCACAAAGACATGCGCCGCAAATCTGGCGAACCTTACATATTACACCCTCTGGCGGTGGCCCAGATTGCCGTGGAGGAAATAGGTCTGGGTACCACTTCTATCATTGCGGCCCTCTTACATGACGTGGTAGAAGACACGGATATGGAAATCCATGACATTGAGCGCGAGTTTGGGCCAAAGGTGGCGCGCATCATTGAAGGGTTGACTAAAATCTCTGGCGTTTTTGAATACGGCACGTCCCAACAGGCAGAGAACTTCCGGAAGATGCTGCTCACGCTGTCTGATGACGTGCGGGTGATTTTGATTAAGCTAGCCGACCGTCTGCACAACATGCGGACGCTGGGCAGCATGGCTAGAGACAAGCAGTTGAAGATTGCTTCAGAGACCATGTACCTATATGCGCCTCTAGCGCACCGTCTGGGTTTATATGCCATTAAGTCTGAACTAGAAGACCTGCATCTGAAGTATACTGATACTGAGACCTACAAATTCATCTCTAATAAGATACGCCAGACCAAAACAGCCCGCAGCAAGTTCATCAATGACTTTATCACGCCAATTGAGGATGAGCTGCGCCGGCAGGGATTCACAGATTTTGAGGTAAAAGGTAGGCCCAAGTCCATCTACTCCATCTTGAAGAAGATGAAGAAGCAGAACGTGACGTTTGAGGAGATTTATGACCTCTTCGCCATCAGGATTATCTTGAATGTGCCATATGAGCAGGAGAAACCTGCTTGCTGGCGCGTTTACTCTATTATAACTGACTTCTACCAACCTAACCCAGACCGCCTGCGTGACTGGATAAGTACCCCTAAGGCCAACGGTTATGAGGCTTTGCACACCACGGTAATGAGTAAGGCCGGGCAGTGGGTAGAGGTGCAGATACGCACCAAACGCATGGATGACATTGCTGAGCGTGGTTATGCCGCCCACTGGAAATATAAAACCGGTAGCCCCTCGGCTGCTGAGTCGGGGCTGGACAACTGGATCAATAAGGTGCGGGACATGCTGGACGTGAACAATTCCAACGCGCTGGAGTTTCTGGATGAGTTCAGAACCAACCTGTTCGTGGAAGAAGTCTTTGTGTTTACCCCTAAAGGGGAGTTGATTATCCTGCCAGACAGAGCCACTGCCTTAGACTTTGCCTTTGAGATACACACGCAGATTGGCTACCAGTGTCTAGGCGCGAAGGTGAACCAGAAACTAGTGCCGCTAAGCTATCGTCTGCACAATGGGGATCAAGTGGAGATTCTCACCTCACAAAAACAGAAGCCAACGGATGAGTGGCTTAAGTTTGTGACTACTTCTAAGGCCAGAGCTAAAATTAAAGAATACTTGCGCGAAGAGCGGAAAGGCAAATCAGATGAAGGAAAAGCCAAACTGGAAGTGCGTCTGCAACAGATAGGAGTGGAGCCTACCGCCGCTAATCTAAACAGGTTGGCGGCTTATTTCAATGCCTCTACGTTGCAGGACTTATATTATAGAGTGGCTATTGATATGCTGGACTTGAAGGAGATCAAGGAGCATATCTTTAATCCGCGCAGTGAAAACTACAAGCCAGCCTCTATTCTGGAAGGCTCCACCTTTGACAAGGAGGTGCAGAAAATAAGAGGTGTCAATGCCAACCTGTTGGTGATAGGCGGAGACACAGATCGTATTGACTATACATTGGCCAAATGCTGTAATCCAATCCCCGGGGATGATGTGTTCGGGTTCCAGACCTTGGATCAAGGCATTACCATTCATAGAACTACCTGCCCCAAAGCGGTAGAGCTGATGTCTAACTACGGTCATCGCATTGTTAAAGCCAAATGGACAGAGCAGCAAGAGCTTTCTTTCTTGGCAGGTATCAGGATTAAGGGAACAGACAGGGTAGGTTTGGTGAATGACGTGACCAAAATCATCTCCAACTCCCTAAAAGTAAACATGCGCTCCATTACTATTGATTCTAATGACGGCGTGTTTGAAGGACACTTGATGGTCTTCGTGAATGACACATCGCACTTAGAGAAGATGATACAGCGTCTCTCTAAGGTAAACGGTGTCTTGAGCGTTGATAGATTTGATACCTAAAGTGATAAACCCATGGATGATCCGTTTTTGGCCTCTTTTCCAGAAAAGAGGCCAAAAACGGATTTAGTTAACCAGAATGTGGTAGTGTGATCGCTTGATTCAAACTATTCTTCTTGAAGGTGGTTGGCATTGTTAGGTCAAACCTCTCTGGTGAGTGAGGGCAATACCATATTATATAGTATGTTTGCAGAAGCTATGGCATTAGATGAAGTGAAGTTTTTGGAGGTAAAAAAAATCTTTACCGCCTACCTGGAGAGTAAGGGTCTTAGAAAGACCCCAGAGCGATATGCTATTCTAGAAGAGATTTATTCCCGCACCGGGCATTTTGATGTAGAGTCCCTTTACATCAGCATGAAGAATAAGAATTACCAGGTGAGCCGGGCCACGGTCTATAATACCTTAGACTTGCTTGTGGAGAATGACTTGGTCAGCAAACACCAGTTTGGCCGTAATTTGGCACAGTATGAGAAATCATACGGCCGTCGGCAACATGACCACGTTATTTGTACAGATTGCCATAAAGTGGTTGAGTTTTGTGACCCGCGGGTTCATAACATTCAAACAATGGTGGGGGAGTTGCTTAACTTTAACATTCTGCACCACTCCCTTAACTTATATGGTATCTGCGGCGATTGCCAGGCAAAACTAAATGCGCCTAAACAATGAAGATTGAACACACTATAAAGGAGGACGTGCTTTTGATTCAGCTGGAGGGAGACCTGATTGGAGGTCCAGACACCCAGCGTCTCATGGACATCGCTAATACTACCATTGATGATTCTATGCTGCTTTCTGCCGTAGACTTATCTAATGTGCGCTTTATTAATAGTAGTGGTATTGGAGTCTTGGTTTCCCTTCTTACTAAATTCCGCAACCGCGGTGGGGAGCTGATTTTAATCAATCCCTCAGAGCATATCCGTAAACTATTGATCATTACCAAGCTTAACGCCATATTCACCATTGCTGAAGATGAGGCAAGTGCTCTTCAGCTTCTTAAAGAATCAAATTAATGCCAGTTGATATTCTAGTAGGCCTCCAGTGGGGCGATGAAGGAAAAGGCAAGATAGTTGACGTCTTGGCTCCCCAGTATGATGTTGTTGCCCGTTTTCAGGGAGGACCTAACGCGGGTCACACCTTAGAGTTTGAAGGTACCAAGCACGTGTTGCACCAAATCCCGTCTGGCATCTTCCATCCTCAGATTACTAACATCATAGGGAATGGAGTGGTCTTGGACCCAATTGTCTTCAGGACCGAAGTAGAAAAGCTGACAGCCCGCGGAGTAGATGCTACCCAAAACCTTTACATATCAAAGAAGGCGCAGTTGATCCTTCCTTCGCACAAGAGCTTGGATAGAATCTCTGAAGAAGCCTTAGGTACTTCTAAAATTGGCTCCACTCAAAAAGGAATCGGGCCCACTTATCAAGACAAGATTGGCCGAAGCGGTTTGCGAGTAGGGGATATCCTGGCCGAGGATTTTGAAGAGCGCTATAAATTGACAGTGGCTCGTCATGAGAAAATTGCCTCCTTCTACCAGAAGTCATTAGAGATTGAAGGAATAGAAAAGGAGTTCTTCCAGGCTGTTGCCTTCTTGAAACAATTTACCTTGGTTGATTCTGAATACATGATCAACCTAGCTCTTAAAGACGGTAAGAAAATTCTGGCTGAGGGAGCACAAGGATCCTTGTTGGATATTGACTTCGGGACATATCCGTATGTGACTTCATCTAATACATTGGTAGCCGGTGCTTGTACGGGATTGGGCGTTGCCCCAAGAAATATTGGCGAAGTCTACGGAATTTTCAAAGCCTATTGTACCCGTGTAGGGAGTGGCCCGTTCCCAACCGAACTGTTGGATGAAGTAGGAGAGCAGATTCGTCAAGCTGGCCGAGAGTTCGGGTCAACCACTGGACGTCCTCGTCGCTGCGGCTGGATTGATCTTCCAACCCTAAAGTATGCCATCATGCTCAACGGTGTGACGCAGCTTAATATGATGAAGGCAGATGTGCTGGATGAATTTGATGAGATTAAAGTGTGTACCCATTATCAATTAGAAGATGGTACCATTACTGACCATGTTCCTCATGATTTAGATAAGACCGCGGTTACTCCCATCTATGCATCCTTTAAAGGTTGGAAAGAAGAACTGAGAAACTATGAGTCTTATGCTACTCTTCCAAAAGCCGTATTAAAATACGTTGCCTACCTGGAAGAGCATTTAGAAGTACCTGTCTCTATTATTAGTGTAGGGCCAGATAGAAAGAGTACCCTATTAAAGTAAAAGCTACACCTATATAAAGAGAGCGGCCTGCATATCATAATGCAGGCCGCTCTCTTTATATAGGTGTAGTAAGTAAGTAAGTAAGTAAGTAAGTAAGTAAGTAAGTAAGTAAGTAAGTAAGTAAGTAAGTAAGTACCGTTTTTGGCTTGTTTTCCGGAAAAGAGGCTAAAAATGAGTTGTAATAAAAATTCTTTCAAACCTTTCCCGTTCCGTCTCAGGCACTTGGGCGGGACGCCGTTAAACCTTCGCCGTCCCCGCTTGCCTTCCCGGGGAATCCTCGTACCTTTGCACTCCCGATCAACAAGGGGGCCTTCCGGACGGGGAGGCAAACAAGCTTAAAAAAAAACCTCGCGCGGCGTTTTGAAAGTCTGAAAAGCCTTCCTACCTTTGCACTCCCTTCTGAAAAGAGGGGCCTTCCGCCGAAAGGGCGGAGGGGAAAGTAAAAAAAAATATCCGCAGGGTGTTGCAGACTAGGGTAAGTTTGCTACCTTTGCACTCCCTTCCGAAAAGAGGGTCTTCCGCTGGATGGGCGGAGGAAAAAAAAGAGAAAAAATCGCTGCGGGTATTGCGGAAACGAAGATTCTTCTTACCTTTGCACTCCCTTCCAGAAGGGTTCTCGGTCGAAAGGGCTGAGGGAAAAAAAGAAGAAAAAAGCTGAAAAGATTATTTGGAAGTTTAAATGAAACTTCGGACCTTTGCAGCACGCCGAATCAACTGGCACACAGAAACATACAGAGTGAAAAGTCGCTCTGCAGTCACCGGGGAAAGCCCGGTGGGAAGTTCTTTGAGTAGATGGGATAAGATAGGAAAAGCACTCAGGATGTTCAGTCATC
This sequence comes from Rufibacter sp. DG15C, assembly GCF_001577755.1. Lineage (NCBI taxonomy): Bacteria > Pseudomonadati > Bacteroidota > Cytophagia > Cytophagales > Hymenobacteraceae > Rufibacter > Rufibacter sp. DG15C. The sequence continues at coordinate 249,076 of NZ_CP010776.1, read as the reverse complement.
GGAGTGAGAAGTGAGGTTCAAGCGAGGGCGGTCGGTCTTTACAAAACTACCGACTGTCTTTATTATTAAAGTAATTGAGACCAGTCAGACAATCTACTACAATGGAGAGTTTGATCCTGGCTCAGGATGAACGCTAGCGGCAGGCCTAATACATGCAAGTCGAACGGGTGCAGCAATGCACCAGTGGCGCACGGGTGCGTAACGCGTATGCAACCTACCTTCAACTGGGGGATAGCCCGGAGAAATCCGGATTAATACCGCATAACACCCTTCGATGGCATCTGAAGAGGGTTAAAGATTTATCGGTTGGAGATGGGCATGCGTGCCATTAGCTAGTTGGCGGGGTAACGGCCCACCAAGGCTACGATGGCTAGGGGTTCTGAGAGGACGGTCCCCCACACTGGCACTGAGATACGGGCCAGACTCCTACGGGAGGCAGCAGTAGGGAATATTGGGCAATGGGCGGAAGCCTGACCCAGCCATGCCGCGTGCAGGATGAAGGCCTTCTGGGTTGTAAACTGCTTTTACCAGGGAAGAAAACACCCATGCGTGGGGAACTGACGGTACCTGGGGAATAAGCACCGGCTAACTCCGTGCCAGCAGCCGCGGTAATACGGAGGGTGCAAGCGTTGTCCGGATTTATTGGGTTTAAAGGGTGCGTAGGCGGCCCCTTAAGTCAGTGGTGAAAGCCCGCGGCTCAACCGCGGAACTGCCATTGATACTGGGGGGCTTGAGTACAGACGAGGTAGGCGGAATTGAAGATGTAGCGGTGAAATGCTTAGATATCTTCAAGAACACCGATTGCGTAGGCAGCTTACTAGGCTGTAACTGACGCTGAGGCACGAAAGCGTGGGGAGCGAACAGGATTAGATACCCTGGTAGTCCACGCCGTAAACGATGATTACTCGATGTCGGCGATAGACCGTCGGCGTCTTAGCGAAAGCGTTAAGTAATCCACCTGGGGAGTACGCCCGCAAGGGTGAAACTCAAAGGAATTGACGGGGGCCCGCACAAGCGGTGGAGCATGTGGTTTAATTCGATGATACGCGAGGAACCTTACCTAGGCTAGAATGCGCGTGACGGTACCGGAGACGGTACTTCCCTTCGGGGCACAAAGCAAGGTGCTGCATGGCTGTCGTCAGCTCGTGCCGTGAGGTGTTGGGTTAAGTCCCGCAACGAGCGCAACCCCTACCTTTAGTTGCCAGCACGTAACGGTGGGGACTCTAAAGGGACTGCCTCCGCAAGGAGTGAGGAAGGCGGGGACGACGTCAAGTCATCATGGCCCTTACGCCTAGGGCTACACACGTGCTACAATGGGCGGTACAGAGGGTCGCTACCTGGTGACAGGATGCCAATCTCAAAAAGCCGCTCTCAGTTCGGATCGAAGTCTGCAACTCGACTTCGTGAAGCTGGAATCGCTAGTAATCGCGTATCAGCAATGACGCGGTGAATACGTTCCCGGGCCTTGTACACACCGCCCGTCAAGCCATGGAAGTCAGGGAGACCTGAAGGCGGTAACCGTCAAAGGAGCCGCTTAGGGTAAAACTGGTAACTGGGGCTAAGTCGTAACAAGGTAGCCGTACCGGAAGGTGCGGCTGGATCACCTCCTTTCTGGAGACGCCGCCTCCGCGGCCCGCTTTACTTTTCCTATCCCCCCCTACTTAATTACGCTTACAAACATCAGCATCAGCACTCGTCAGGAAGCGTGCGGAGGCCCAGTTCACTGGGCTTGTAGCTCAGGTGGTTAGAGCGCTACACTGATAATGTAGAGGTCCGTGGTTCGAGTCCACGCAGGCCCACTCTAAAGATCTTGGGGGATTAGCTCAGCTGGCTAGAGCGCCTGCTTTGCACGCAGGAGGTCAACGGTTCGACTCCGTTATTCTCCACACTCCGACAGAGTCGCGGCGCGACTGACAGATTCAAGGCATGCACCGGAAGGGTGGATGCCGCACATGCCCGAGGGGACTGTACTTGTACGGGTCCCGGAGGCGGGGAGGTTCTTTGACATATTGGGAAGAGAGAAAACAAACTAGAGTACGCGCCGAGGCTTAGGCCTCAGGCGCTAGGAAGTTAAGAAGGGCGTATGGGGGATGCCTTGGCTCTCAGAGGCGAAGAAGGACGCGATAAGCTGCGATAAGCCGCGGGGATGGGCACATACCAGTCGATCCGCGGATGTCCGAATGGGGAAACCCGGCAGGTTGAAGACCTGTCACACCTTCGGGTGGGCGAACCCGGGGAACTGAAACATCTAAGTACCCGGAGGAAGAGAAAATAACAATGATTCCGCAAGTAGTGGCGAGCGAACGCGGAAGAGCCCAAACCAGGGTCGTTACGGCGACCTTGGGGTTGTAGGACCACGACGTGGGACCAAGAAAAGAAGCTTAAGCGCCTGGGAAGGCGCGCCGCAGAGGGTGATAGCCCCGTCAGCGTATAGTTCTTGGCCCTAGTGGTATCCTGAGTAGGGCGGGACCAGAGAAATCCCGTCTGAATCCACCGGTACCATCCGGTAAGGCTAAATACTCCTGAGAGACCGATAGTGAACCAGTACCGTGAGGGAAAGGTGAAAAGTACCCCGAATAGGGGGGTGAAATAGAACCTGAAACCATGCGCCTACAAGCGGTCGGAGCCCTTTAGTGGGGTGACGGCGTGCCTTTTGCATAATGAGCCTACGAGTTACTCCTCCCTGGCAAGGTTAAGCGTCTCAAGACGCGGAGCCGCAGCGAAAGCGAGTCTGAACAGGGCGCACAGTCAGGGGGGGTAGACGCGAAACTTTGTGATCTACCCTTGGGCAGGATGAAGTTGCGGTAACACGCAATGGAGGTCCGAACCAGTTAGCGTTGAAAAGCTTTTGGATGACCTGAGGGTAGGGGTGAAAGGCCAATCAAACTGAGAAATAGCTCGTACTCCCCGAAATGCCTTTAGGGGCAGCGTCGAGGTGGAGTCTCATGGAGGTAGAGCTACCGATAGGACTAGGGGGAGTCAAATCCTACCGAATCCTGACGAACTCCGAATGCCATGAGACATACTCGGCAGTGAGGCTTGGGGTGCTAAGGTCCCAGGCCGAGAGGGAAAGAACCCAGACCGCCAGCTAAGGTCCCTAAATATATGCTAAGTTGAACAAAGGAGGTCCAGTTGCCTAGACAGCCAGGATGTTGGCTTGGAAGCAGCCATTCATTTAAAGAGTGCGTAACAGCTCACTGGTCGAGCGACAGGGCATCGATAATAATCGGGCATCAAGCATATTACCGAAGCTGCGGATTGTACTATGTACAGTGGTAGGGGAGCATTCCCTTCTGCGGTGAAGGCGCCTGGTCATGGGCGCTGGAGCGTAGGGAAAAGCAAATGTAGGCATAAGTAACGATAATGCGGGCGAGAAACCCGCACACCGAAAGACTAAGGTTTCCTGATCAACGCTAATCGGATCAGGGTTAGTCGGGTCCTAAGGCGGAGGCGAAAGCACAAGTCGATGGACAACTGGTTAATATTCCAGTACTAGCGTAACCCAGTGATGCGGTGACGGAGAAGTGAAAGGCCCGCCTGGTGACGGAATACCAGGTTGAAGCACGTAGGTATAGGACCGGTAGTCAAGTACGCCGGACCTGCTGAAATGCGATAGTACCCCAAGCCCCCGGGCGAGGGGATAGCGGCCCTAATCATGCTCCCAAGAAAACCCGCTAAGCGTTCAAGGTTACGCTACCCGTACCGCAATCCGACACAGGTAGTCGAGGAGAGAATCCTAAGGTGCTCGAGTGAATCACGGCCAAGGAACTCGGCAAAATGGCCCTGTAACTTCGGGAGAAGGGGCGCTTCCTCCAAGCAATTGGAGAAGCCGCAGTGAAAAGGCCCAGGCGACTGTTTAACAAAAACACATGGCTTTGCGAAATCGAAAGATGAGGTATAAGGCCTGACACCTGCCCGGTGCCGGAAGGTTAAGAGGGGGGGTTAGCCGCAAGGCGAAGCTCTGAATCGAAGCCCCGGTAAACGGCGGCCGTAACTATAACGGTCCTAAGGTAGCGAAATTCCTTGTCGGGTAAGTTCCGACCTGCACGAATGGTGTAACGATCTGGGCGCTGTCTCAGCCGTGAGCTCGGTGAAATTGTAGTCTCGGTGAAGATGCCGAGTACCCGCTACGGGACGGAAAGACCCCGTGCACCTTTACTATAGCTTAACATTGACTCTGGGTAACTCATGTGTAGGATAGGTGGGAGCCTGTGATCCGGCGTCGCCAGGCGTCGGTTAGGCAGCGTTGAAATACCACCCTTGAGTTACTTGGAGCCTAATCTCCAATGCGGGAGACAGTGTTTGGTGGGTAGTTTGACTGGGGTGGTCGCCTCCAAAAGAGTAACGGAGGCTTTCAAAGGTACCCTCAGCACGCTTGGTAACCGTGCGCAGAGCGCAATAGCAGAAGGGTGCTTGACTGTGAGGCCCACAAGCCGAGCAGGGCCGAAAGGCGGATATAGTGATCCGGTGGTTCCGCATGGAAGGGCCATCGCTCAAAGGATAAAAGGTACGCCGGGGATAACAGGCTGATCTCCCCCAAGAGCTCATATCGACGGGGAGGTTTGGCACCTCGATGTCGGCTCGTCACGTCCTGGGGCTGGAGAAGGTCCCAAGGGTTGAGCTGTTCGCTCATTAAAGTGGCACGCGAGCTGGGTTCAGAACGTCGTGAGACAGTTCGGTCCCTATCTGTAGTGGGCGTTAGATATTTGAGGGGACCTGTCCTTAGTACGAGAGGACCGGGATGGACGAGCCTCTGGTGGACCTGTTGTGGCGCCAGCTGCAGCGCAGGGTAGCTACGCTCGGATGAGATAAGCGCTGAAAGCATCTAAGTGCGAAACTCACCCCAAGATGAGATATCTTTCAAGGGCCGTGGGAGACTACCACGTCGATAGGCGGCAGGTGTAAAGGTAGGAATACCACAGCCGAGCCGTACTAATTGCCCGAAGGCTTCCGCGCACCGGCGCGTACCCTAGCAAAAGTTCTCTCTCAACCCAATATGACAAACAACACTCCCCAACCCCATTAGGCCGAGAGGCCGACGACAATGGTGGCTATGTCGCGGGTGTCCACCTCTTCCCATTCCGAACAGAGAAGTTAAGCCCCGCCGAGCCGATGGTACTGCGGTCACACGCGGGAGAGTAGGTAGCCGCCAACCCCATTATGGAATCCCGCCCCAGCGTCATGCCGGGGCGGGATTCTTGCGTTTACAAGGCCCCCCTTGCTTTTCAGGGGAATTGGGGGTAGATCGGAGCAGGCGTCAATGGGTATTAGAAATGATTTAGTTAAACTAATGTTCTGTAATAATCCATTAAACAAAAAGGCCATCTAGTTATAGATGGCCTTTTTGTTTAATGGATTATTATGTAGTTATTTTTAATAAAGGTCAACTCCAGTGTAAGACTGTGGTGATATGGTTATCAATTCCTTTTTAACCACTTCACTGATATCTAGTCTATCGATGAATGCTGAGATAGCTTCCTTTGTTATTTTCTCATTCTTCCTTGTCAATTCCTTCAGAGCCTCATAAGGCGCTGGGTAGCCTTCTCTTCTTAAGACAGTTTGAATAGCTTCTGCCACTACAGCCCAGTTATCTTCTAGATCGTTATGTAATGCTTGCTCATTTAATTCTAACTTGTTTATTCCTTTCAGTAAGGATTTAAGAGCAATTAAGGAATGAGAGAACGGTACACCTAAGTTTCTTAGAACGGTAGAATCTGTCAGGTCTCTCTGGAGCCTTGATATCGGGAGTTTATCTGACAAAAATGAGAAGATGGCATTTGCCATTCCTAAATTGCCTTCCGCGTTTTCAAAGTCAATAGGGTTTACTTTATGTGGCATTGCAGATGACCCTATTTCTCCTGCTTTAATCTTCTGTTTAAAGTAGCCCATTGAAATATATTGCCAGATATCCCGTGAGAAATCTACTAAGATGATATTTATGCGCTTTATATTATCTAATAGAGCGGCCAAATGATCATAATGCTCAATTTGGGTGGTTACTTGACTTCTGGTCAAGTGTAGTTTTTCCTGTAAAAAGGTGTTCCCGAAACCAACCCAATCTATAAAGGGATAAGCAACGTGGTGAGCGTTAAAGTTACCTGTTGCACCTCCAAATTTTCCTGCGTAAGGAATAGATTGTAGTAAGGTTATTTGTTGCTCAATTCGGTTTACAAATACTTGTATTTCTTTACCTAACTTAGTAGGAGAAGCAGGCTGGCCATGGGTATGGGCAAGCATTGGAATGCTTTTCCACATCTCAGCAAGCTCCATTAATTTTTTTAACAAGTCTTGATAACCAGGAAGGACGATTTGTTCCATAGCCTCTTTCAAAGACATTGGAATGGCTGTATTATTAATATCCTGGGAGGTTAGTCCAAAGTGCACAAATTCTATGGTCTCCCCTAAGCCAAGGTCAGAAAGTTTCTCTTTGATAAAGTACTCAACCGCCTTTACATCATGATTGGTAACTTTCTCGGTAGCTTTAATCTTTAAGGCATCCTCTTCTGTAAAGTTTTGATAGATGCTACGCATCTGGTCAAAAAGAGAAGAATCAGTCTGTTGCAGTTGTGGTAGCGGAAGCTGGCAAAGTGAGATAAAGTACTCGATCTCTACTAGGACTCTATAGCGGATTAAACCAAATTCAGAAAAGTATAGGGCTAATTCTTCAACTTGGGAGTGGTATCTTCCATCAATGGGAGAGATAGCGGTTAACGGTGAAAAATTCATAGGTATAGCGTTTGCCAAAGATAGTTATGTTCTGTGAACCATAAATTGTTTATCCTAAAGTGTTATATATTTCTTGTGACAGTAATTGATATGCCTTGAATCACAGTCATAAACAAAACTTCTTAAAAACCGTATTTACGCTGCGGCACAGTCTGCTTTTCATACCAACTGTAATCTGTTACTTTTGTACCTGTCCCTGTAAAGGGAAACTTAATTTATAATATCTATAGCCTTGTCTGATCCTGTACAGCCTAAACCATTTAACAAGAAAAAGCTTTTTATCTGGCTTGGAAGTATTTTTACTCTTCTAGTTGTTGCCTTCGGCGTTTTCCTTTTGAACCGTGAGCGGTTACTGCAATTTGCGGTGAATAAGGTTATTCAGAAAGTTGAGGCCAAGTACCCAGCTAAGCTCCAGATTGGCTCTGCGCGTTTCCTTGATTTGAATACGGTCATGGTACAGGATATCCAGTTCCTGCCAATAGATCAACCCAAACTCTTACAGATTGATAGTGTAGAAGCTACTGTGAGCTTTAAGTCCTTGTTCTTAGGTAGGTTGGTGTTTAAACAGTTCAACGTTTCTAACGGAACGGTGGACGCTATCAAGGAAGGGACTATTGATAATTTCTCCTTTCTCCTTAAAAAGAAATCATCCCAAACGGCGAGTGTAGACACCACGCAGAAATCAAATTATGCGGTCCTGTTAAACAGACTCATTGAGACTGTTTTTGAGAACGTGCCTGATGGGGTGAACTTTCAACGTTTGGCGGTTTCTTTAAAGAACGACGGGCTTTTCATTGGCGTGAAAATACCTTCCTTAACGGTTGAAGACGGTGTGATCCTCTCCAAGATGGTCATCTCTACAGATTCTGTTACCAATAACATGAATGTGAAAGGGTTGGTGGATCCAGATGATTATTTGTTGTCTGCCAAGATGTATGGGGATAAGCCCGGCGGAATTGAGGTGCCGTACATTGAACGCAAATGGGGGGCCACCATGAAATTCGACACCCTTAGCCTGAGCATCACTGGTAAGAAGTTCAAAAATGGTGAACTAACCGTTACTGGGGAATCCAGTGGCTATAGTCTAGTGTTAAACCACCCTAAAATTGCAGACGAGGATGTATTTGTGAAAGATGGCGCCCTTAAATACGTAGTTACGTTGGGGGACCATTATTATTCATTAGACACCTTATCTGAGGTGCGTATAAACAAAGCCATCTTCTATCCCCAGCTTACATATGAGACGGGACCTAAAAAGAAAATTGGGATAAAGATTGACTCGCCCAACATTCCTGCCAACGATTTGTTCGAGTCTATGCCTCCTGGCTTGTTTGATACCTTCCAAGGCATGAAAGCGACAGGTTCATTCAAGTACCATATGGATTTTTATGTAGACATGGCCCGAGTGGATAGTCTTACATTTAATTCAGACTTGGATGCCCAAAATCTGAAGATAACCCAGTTTGGTGCCCAGGACCTTCGGAAACTAAACCAGGAGTTTGTTCACACCGTGTATGAAAACGGGAAAGAAGTAAGAAGCTTTCCGGTTGGGCCTTCTTACCCAAAATTCACTCCTTACGCGCAGATTTCGCCATACTTAAAAAATTCTATCTTAACTGCTGAAGACCCTAAGTTCATGACCCATAAAGGATTTCATGAAGGAGCCTTCCGTCATTCACTAATCACTAATATCAAGGAGAATTCCTTTGTACGGGGCGGAAGCACGGTTTCTATGCAGCTGGTGAAAAACGTCTTCTTGACCAGAAAGAAAACCATTACGCGTAAAGTAGAGGAGGCTCTAATTGTCTGGCTGATCGAGAACTTAAGGATAAGCGAGAAGCAGCGGATGTATGAAGTATATCTGAACGTGATTGAATGGGGCCCGGGAATATACGGCGTAAAAGAGGCGGCACAGTTTTATTTCCAGAAACAGCCTAGCCAGTTAACGCTGGAAGAGAGTATGTTCTTGGCCAGCATTGTCCCCAAGCCCAAACAATACCGTTCCTATTTTGATGCTTATGGCAATTTGCGGGCCTATCCACGCTACTTTTTTAAGTTGATTAGCGGGAACATGCTTAAGAAAGGCCTCATCTCTTATAGTGACTATAACAGCGTATCCTCACATGTTAACTTGAAGGGACGTGCGGCAGATTTCATCATCAAGGTGAAACCAGATACTACCATGATCATGGATACACTGCAACTTGCACCAATTGATCTGTTAGATTAACAATATTGTAAGTGCTGGTTGCAGAAACTATGAGATAATGATTTAACCCGTTTTTGGCCTAATTCTCAGGAAACAGGCCAAAAACAAAATTTGTAACAGCAACTAATACTAAATCAATTCCCAGAATTCTGGCTTAAAACGACTAGCTAATTTGATTTAGAAAGGCAGTATAAAAAGAGAGGGCGCTTCTACATGTAGAAGCGCCCTCTCTTTTTATACTGCCTCCAGTCTTACTTATCCGTCTCCTGTCCAGGTAGGGTAGGCAAGTCTTTTTCTTTTTTAGGGAATATCAGGGAAAGGACCACAGAAGTAGCCAATATGAAAGCAACTACGCCCAGAGCTATGACCATGTTAATGTGGATGTAGTCTGATAGCATAAGCTTGGCGCCTATGAAGACCAGAATCAAGGATAGACCATAGTGCAGGTAGTGGAAGAGCTGCATGATACCCGCCAGCGCAAAATACAATGCCCTAAGGCCCAGTAAGGCAAATACGTTTGATGTGTAGACAATAAATGGGTCTTTTGAGATAGCTAGAATGGCTGGAATAGAGTCTGCGGCAAAGACAATGTCCGTGGTCTCCACCATGATCAACACTAGAAACAATGGCGTGGCAAATACGGTCTTGTCAATCTTAACAAAGAATTTGGAGCCAAAGTGCCGATTGGTGACCGGTATGTACCTGCTAACAAACTTGATGACGGGGTTTGCCTCTGGGTCAATGTCTTCCTGTCCGCCCGAAGTAGCCATCTTAATACCTGTAAACACCAAGAACGCACCCAGGATGTAGATGATAAAATGGAAGTGGTTCAATAGGGAAACGCCTACTAGGATAAAGACTGCCCTAAAGAACAAGGCTCCCAAGACTCCCCAGAAAAGGATTTTGTGCTGGTACTGCTGCTCTACTTTAAAATACCCGAAGATGAGAATGAACACAAACAGGTTGTCCACACTCAAGGACTTCTCAATAAGGTAAGCCGTCAAAAACTCCAACGCAGGCCCAGAGCCTTTCCAGTAATAGATAAGGACGTTAAAAGCCAGAGAAAGCGCAATCCAGAAAGCACTCCAGCCCAATGCTTCCTTTATCTTAACCACATGGCTTTTGCGGTGAAAAACAAATAGGTCCAAGGCGAGCAGTACCAACACCACCACGTTGAAGCCTATCCAAAAGAGTATATCTGTCTTTACCATTTTTATATGTTAAAGCTGTTTCACCTATTGCTAAAAGCAGTTATGCGTGCTCTTTAATAGAGGCGAACAGTTGTTTGCAAGAGGTGAAGATAAGCGGTTAAGAATTGAAAACCCAGAACAGCCGGTAGGAGATGCCCCTGTTTTTGGCCTATTTTCCTGAAAACAAGCCAAAAACGATATTAAAATTACTACCTGGTAAAGTGCCTGAAGTAGCTATCCAGTTTCATCTGAATCACACCCAAGAATGCTTCCTTGATAATGCCTTTGCTCATTTTGGACTGGCCCTTGGCACGATCTGTGAAAATGATGGGCACCTCTTTTATCTTGAACCCATACTTATAGGTCAGGAACTTCATTTCAATCTGGAAGGCGTAGCCAATAAACCGAATACGGTCCAGGTTGATAGTCTCCAGCACTTTTCTAGAATAGCATTTAAAACCCGCGGTGGCGTCATGAATGGGCATGCCCGTGATCAGGCGCACGTAGCGGCTGGCAAAATACGATAGCAATACGCGGCTCATGGGCCAGTTCACCACGTTCACGCCGCTGCTGTAGCGGCTGCCAATGGCCATGTCAAAACCATCTACCGCGCAGGCATCATGCAAAGCCAACAAATCATGTGGGTTGTGGGAGAAATCTGCGTCCATCTCAAAGATGTACTGGTAGCCAGCTCTAAGTGCGTATTTAAACCCATGAATGTAGGCAGTACCAAGTCCCAACTTTCCTTTGCGTTGCTCTAAAAACAAACGGTCTGGGTATTCGGCCTGCAAATGCATGACAGCCTCTGCCGTACCGTCCGGTGAGCCGTCGTCTACCACTAAAACATGGAAAGGATGGGGGAGGGAAAATACTTTCCGGATAATTGCTACAATATTCTCTATCTCATTGTAGGTAGGAATCACCACCACAGACTCTTTCATCCTTCAAATATAGCCGATGTGAATATATTAGAAGGACGGCCGCTGCGAATTAATTTTCTGGGCTAGGTTTTTAGCGAAGGAAATGCAGTCTGGCACACTAGGCCCGGCTACCCAATTGGCGCAGCAATACAACTGCTCTTCCTCCAAGGCCTGTGCCATGAGGTGCACATCCAAGATATAGACATCAGGCTGGGGCAGGGCCTTGGCCCACCTGTGAAAATGCTGAAAGGTAGGTTCCTTAGCTGAGATGCCATAGAGGGCTTTCAATTCGGCGTGTACTTTCTCCATGATCTCCTGCCTGGGCAAGTCTAGGTGCTGCTTCCATTGGGTACCGCCCACATAGCTGGTAAAGAAGACTTCCTTTTCTGGCGCGCAATGCGGAAAAATGGAGCTGGTCCAGACAGAGCCGCCGGTAAAGGTCTTCTCTTTCTGGGGGTGCAAGGCGCCATACCCCGCCAAGGGAAACTTCACCTGCTCCCGGTGGTAGGCAGTGTGCACCACCGCCATGGGCGCGTAGTTGACATTGTATAAGGAAGCAGACAATCCTGGGGCTACGTAGTTTAGTAGATCAGCGGCGGCATGTGCGGGCAGGGCAATGACCACAGCGTCAAATTCCTCATCGCTCAAACCCTCCACGTCATTTTGGATGCTTAAAAGGTATTTACCGTGTAGTTTATGGACCATCTCAATGCGTTGGCCCAAGTGTATGGAGATTAGCTTTGATGAGATGGCCTCGGCCAGAGTTTCTAAGCCGTTTCTTAAGGTAAAGATGGGCCGTCGCTTAATTTCTGGAGCCTGTACCAGGCCTTTTAAAACCGATCCATGTTGATGCTCCAGCTTTTGGAGAAATGGCAGCGTTTTTTCTAATAGCAAAACATCTGGATCTCCGCCGTACATGCCCGCCACCATGGGTTTTACTAAATAGTCTACCACCTCCTGGCCAAATCTCCTGGCAAAGAAATGGGAAATGGTTTCTTCCTTCACCTCTTCTTTGGCATGTTGGGTCTCTCTGGCAATTTTAAGTTTGGTGCGCCAGTCAAAGAAAGGTTGGAACAACATGCTCAAAGGCGTCAAGGGCAGCTTGTGGTATTTGCCTTCTTTTAGAATATAGCGGTTGGCGGCCTGCGCAGTGGGCAATACGGTCTCTTCCTGTAGTTTCAATTCTTGCAGCAATTCTTCCAGCTCAGGGGTGAATTGCAGGGAAGAAGGCCCCATCTCAAACTGGTAAGCGCCCTGCCTGCCGCTTCTGAGCATGCCACCTGCTTGGTTGCTGGCTTCAAACAGGTCATAGCGTACCCCTAGCTTTTGTAAGTAGTACGCCAAAGCCAACCCAGAAATCCCTGCTCCAATAATGGCAACTCGCATGAAAAGAAAGTGAAAGATAAGTGTGCCTGTTTACGAAAGAAGCGGCCTGCCGTTTTGTAGCTATTTTAGAGAAAGTAAGCCAAAAACGATTTTAACGAGTGTCGGGTTTGTACAAAAGCGTTATTTTTGACCTAGTCAAAACAGCAAGTTACGGTATGCCGAAAGCGATTTTCTTAGACAGGGATGGGGTGTTGAACGTAGAGCGCGGGGCGTATACGTTTAAGACAGAAGACTTTGACGTATGCGCGGGGGTGCCAGAGGCCTTGACGTTGCTCAAGCAGCAGGGCTATTACTTAATTGTCATCACCAACCAAGGCGGCATTGCCAAAGGCCTATATACCAAAGAACACGTCCTGGCCTGCCATGAGAAGCTGCAACAAGCCTGCGGCGGTATATTAGATGCGCTTTATATGGCGCCAGCCCATGAGTCGGTGTCGGCGTCTATTGCTAGAAAGCCAGATAGTTTGATGCTGGAGAAGGCCATGGCCAAATTCAATGTAGACCCTGCCCAATGCTGGATGGTAGGCGACCAGCTACGAGACATGCAGGCCGCTGAGAAAGTGGGAGTGAAGGGAGTTTTGGTAGGAGACTATCCCGCTGGTACGCATCCGTTTCAGGCAGAGAATTTGTTGGAGGCGGCCACAAGATTCATCCTACCCGAAGGGCAAAAATAAAGGACCGAAATTGCTTCCGGTCCTTTGAATTCTTTGCGTCAATGAATGACTAGCCGTTGATCTGAGTAGAAGCGGCTTTTTGGTGGTTGGATTTTACCAGTACCTTTTGGTCTGCGGCGCGGTCACTTTTTACAGCGTACGCAGGGCAAGTAGATTTGCAAGAAGCAAAAGCAAACATTCCAAAGGCGGCTAACAGGAATAACTTCTTCATAAAATGCGTTAAAAAACAAAGTCTTGGGTATTCTACTCCAAAGCTACGGTTTTTGGTTCAGCTTTGGAGTAGAAAATATGAATTTATTTTTAATCCTTATAGCCCAGAATCTTGAGCATGGACTCCTCATTCTGCTCTTCGGCAAAAACCCAGGACTTGAGCGTTCCGTCTTCTTCTCTATTGATTAGCACGTGCTTAGGTGATGGAATAAGGCAATGCTTGATGCCGCCGTACCCGCTTAAGCTCTCTTGGTAAGCCCCCGTGTGGAAGAAACCAATGTACTGCGGCTCTGCCTGCTCTTTTTGTACCTTAGGGAGGAACACCTGGAACGAGTGCATCTCTGAGTTATAGTAATCCTGGCTGTCACAGGTCAAACCACCCAGGTTCAGGCGCTGGTAGTCTTTGTCCCAGTTGTTGAGGGCCATTAAGATGTAGCGCTGGTTCAAAGCCCAGGTGTCTGGCAGGTTGGTAATGAATGAACCGTCAATCATATACCAAAGCTCCTTGTCGTTCTGCAGTTTGGTGTCTAGTATGGAATAGATGTGCGCACCGCTTTCACCCACGGTATAAATACCAAACTCCGTGAAGATGTTCGGCTCGGCCACGCCTTCTTCCTTACAAATCCGCTGGATGGTCCTGAGGATTTCCTCAATCATATAGCGGTAGTTGTAGTCAAACTGGATGGATGTCTTGATAGGGAAACCGCCGCCAATGTCAATGGTATCTAGGTCTGGGCAGATCTTCTTCATCTCACAGTACTTGTGCACAAAGCGGCTCAGTTCTGACCAATAATACGACGTGTCCTTGATGCCCGTATTGATGAAGTAATGAAGCATCTTGAGCTTGAACTTGGGGTTGTCCTTAATTTTCTGCTCATACAGGCCCACCACGTCATTGTAGTTGATGCCCAGGCGCGAGGTATAGAACTGGAACTTAGGCTCCTCATCAGAGGCGAGTCTAATGCCCACCTGGCAGGTGCCTTCCACAAATCCTTGGTAGTGGTCAATCTCATTTAAGTCATCCAGCACCGGCGTCACGTTTTTGAAGCCCTCATTGATCATGCTGGTGATGTAGTTGCGGTACAAGTCACGCTTGTAGCCATTGCAGACTACAAAGATGTCCTTGCTCACTTTCCCTTTCTCATACAAAGCCTTTATGATGGGCATGTCAAAAGAAGAAGACGTCTCAATGTGGATGTCGTTCTTAAGGGCTTCCTCTAAGACAAAAGAGAAGTGGGATGATTTGGTGCAATAGCAATACGTGTAGGTGCCCTGGTAATTCAGCTTGGCCATTGACTCTTTAAAAAGCACTTTGGCTTTCTGAATCTGGGAGCTGATCTTGGGTAAATAGGTAAGCCTAAGCGGGGTGCCGTACTGCTTCACCAGTTCCATCATGGGAATGCCGTTGAAGGACAGCTCGTTGTTATGTACAGTAAATTCCTCAGTAGGGAAATCAAAGGTTTGATGTATGAGGTCGGTGTATTTATCCATTCTTTAGTTGTTGCTTCCCCAACCGGGAAATTGTGCAAAATTGACTGTATTTTACCATCTTTGCAAAAACTAGGTTTGCTTTTGCTATGAAAAAAATAAGACTGATTGAGGTGAAATCTGAGCTAGGGGCTGGTACCCGCGGGGCCAGTTTAGGAGTAGATGCGCTCAGGATTGCCTGCCTCAACCAAAAGTCAGATTATTTTCAACGGTTTACCACGGTAGAGGTTCCCAACCTCAATGATGTTCTCTTTGAAAAGAACCTGTTCCCCCATGCCAAATACATTGACAGTATTCTTCATACCTACAAACGTATCAGTGCCACGGTAGAGCAGACGTTTGAATTAGGGATGTTCCCGCTGGTACTGGCTGGTGACCACTCTAACGCAGGCGGGACCATTGCTGGTATAAAAGCCACCTATCCAGACAAGAAACTGGGCGTGATCTGGGTAGACGCACACGCAGACATCCACTCACCGTACACCACGCCTTCAGGCAACATGCACGGCATGCCCTTGGCGGTATCGTTGCACGAGGACAACATGGACTGCAAAGTGAACGATCCAGAGCCAGAGACCATTTTCTTCTGGGAGGCCTTGAAGCGCGTAGGCACCGACCAGCCCAAGATGAAACATGAGAACATTGTCTACATTGTGACCCGCAGCTATGAGAAGCCAGAAGTTTATCTGTTTGACAAGCACAACATTAAAAACTTCACCTACCCAGAGGTAATGGCCAAAGGCATTGAGCAGGTAGCCCAGGAAGCCTTACACCGCCTGAAGGACTGTGACATTATTTATGTATCTTTTGACGTAGACAGCTTAGACTCTAAGTTCTCCAAAGGCACCGGTACCCCGGTAGAGGTAGGCTTAAACGTGACCCAGGCCAAAGAACTATGCAGGGCCTTGGTAAGCGACCCGCGTGTGGTGTGCTTTGAGATGGTAGAAATCAATCCTACCCTGGACGCCGAGAACACAATGGCCAACAATGCCTTTGAAATTTTAGAGTACACCACAGAGGGCATTCTGGAGCGTTTATCTAAGGAAGCCTAATCTCTGTACCGCTTATTTATTGTATGAAAAATCTTGAATCACAGATAGCCCAGGCGCTAAGCCAGGCCCTTCAATATACTTACTCCCACGTATTGCCGGCAGAGCAGATTGCCTTGCAACCCACCCGTAAAGAGTTTGCCGGTACGTTTACGTTTGTCACCTTTCCCTTGACCAAAGCCTTGGGCAAAGGACCAGAGCAGATTGGGCAAGCGCTGGGAGATTACCTAAAAGAGAACACGTCACAGGTCTCTGGCTACAACGTGGTCAAAGGCTTCCTGAACCTAGAGATTCATGATGCCGTGTGGTTAGAGCTATTCTCTGCGCAGGTGGCTGGAAAATCGGCTGTTTTCCCGGAAACAGGCCAAAAACAGAAAGTGGTGGTGGAGTACTCTTCACCTAACACCAACAAGCCCTTGCACCTGGGTCACTTGCGGAATAACTTTTTGGGTTACTCCGTAGCCGAGATTATGAAAGGCGCGGGCCATGAGGTGGTGAAAGCCAACCTGGTAAACGACCGCGGCATTCACATCTGCAAGTCCATGATTGCCTATCAATTATTAGGCAACGGAGAGACGCCAGAAACTGCCGGCATGAAGGGTGACCACCTAGTGGGCAAGTACTATGTCAAGTTTGACCAGGAATACAAGAAGCAGATTGATGAATTGGTAGCCCAAGGCACCGACAAAGAGTTAGCTAAAAAGCAGGCGCCTTTGATGCTGCAGGCCCAGGAGATGCTTCAGAAATGGGAGCAAGGCGATGCAGACACCATTGCCCTCTGGAAACAGATGAACGGCTGGGTGTATGAGGGTTTTGACTCCACTTACCGCACCATTGGTGTTGACTTCGACAAGTTCTACTATGAGTCTGGAACCTACATGCTGGGCAAGGACCGCGTGGAGGAAGGCTTGGCCAAAGGCGTGTTCTTCAAGAAAGAAGACGGCTCCGTTTGGGTGGACCTAACGGACCAAGGCTTGGACGAGAAGCTATTGCTACGCGCAGACGGAACCTCTGTGTACATCACCCAAGACCTGGGTACCGCTGAGCTCAAATACGAAGACTTCCACTATGACCAGTCTATCTATGTGGTGGCAGATGAGCAGAACTACCATTTCCAGGTACTAAAGGCCACGTTGAAGAAACTGGGCAAGCCATACTCAGACGGTATCTTCCACTTGTCTTACGGAATGGTGGACCTGCCCAGCGGCAAGATGAAGTCCAGAGAGGGAACGGTAGTAGACGCCGATGAACTGGTAGCCGAGATGATTGAAACTGCTCGTCAGAAAACCAATGAACTAGGCAAGATTGACGGTTTCTCAAAAGAAGAAGCTGAGCAACTGTACCACACGCTGGCCATGGGCGCCTTGAAGTACTTTTTACTGAAAGTAGACCCGAAGAAGCGCATGCTCTTCAACCCAGAGGAGTCCATTGACTTTAAAGGGCACACGGGTCCTTTTATTCAGTATACCCATGCGCGTATTGCCGCCATTCTGCGCAAAGCCAGCGAGCTGGGTATTGCCTCTGAGAGCGAGGACTTCAAAGAGATTGAGGTATTGCATGAAACGGAGCGCGATGCCTTGATTTTATTGAACACGGCCGGACAGGTGGTAGAAGATGCGGCCCGTAACTATGCGCCTTCTATTGTGGCCCAGTATGCCTTTGATCTGGCCAAAGCGTATAACAGATTCTACACCGAGGTGCCCATCTTCCAGGAGAGCAACGCCCAGGTGTTGAGTTTCAGGATTGCGTTCTCCCGTCAGGTAGCCCAGACCTTGCGTAAAACCATGGGACTGTTAGGCATTGCGGTGCCAGACAGAATGTAATCTGGGTGGCACGCGTAAAACAAAACATTAAGATTAAGGTTACACAAGAAAAAACCACTACCATGCTCAACCTATTGTCTATTCTGTCCTTTTTGTTCCTAGGAGCCTGCGCCACACCAAGCGCGCCATCTTCCGGAACATCCACTTCTGAAAAAACGACTATGGAACAATCTACCGTTGCTAAATCTATCTATGACATTCCGTTGACTACCATTGACGGCAAAGCCACCTCTTTAGACAAATACAAAGGCAAGAAATTGCTGATTGTGAACGTAGCCTCTGAGTGCGGATACACGCCACAATACGCTGATCTGGAGAAACTGCACAAACTGCACGGCGATAAAGTGGTGGTCTTGGGTTTTCCAGCCAATAACTTCGGAGGTCAGGAAAAAGGCACCAATGAAGAGATTGCCCAGTTCTGCCAGAAGAACTTCGGGGTGACGTTCCCAATGTTTTCTAAAGCCTCTGTGAAAGGCGATGACATGCAGCCCCTGTACAAGTGGTTGACAGACAAAAGCGTGAACGGCACCAATGATCAGGCGCCCAGCTGGAACTTCTGCAAGTACCTGATTGACGAGAAAGGCAACCTGGTGAAATTCTATCCTTCTAAAGTGTCTCCATTGAGCGAAGAACTGCTCAGAGACATCAACGGCTAATTCTCGTTTTTGAGTGAATTCTGAAAAAACAGGCCAAAATCGGCCTGCGGTGGGTACTTGGGTGTCGGCGTTCAGGTTACGGACGCTACCCCTTTCCCTTTCCTGCATTGGCATGGGCGGATTTTTAGCGGCGGCAGACCATCTTTCCAGGTGGCCTGTTTTGTTGTTATGCGTGCTTACCACGCTTTTCCTGCAAATATTATCTAATCTGGCCAACGACTACGGCGACAGCCAGCACGGCGCCGACAGCGTAGACCGCCAAGGCCCGAAGCGGGCCGTTCAAGCCGGCCATATCTCTGCAGGCCAGATGAAGACCGCCATTGGCGTATTCAGCCTGTTATCTCTGGTATCTGGCGTGGCGTTGCTCTGGATAGCCTTGGGCACCGACGGCATATATCTTTTCCTTTTTTTCCTGTTACTAGGCTTGGCTTCCATTTGGGCGGCCATCAGTTACACCAATGGCAAAAAGCCCTATGGCTATGCCGGCTTGGGTGATATCTCGGTATTCTTCTTCTTTGGCTGGGTAGGGGTGATGGGCACGTACTTTCTGCAGACCCAGCGCTTCTTCTCTGAGATGCTATTGCCAGCCTCTACCTTAGGGTTCTTCTCGGCGGCGGTCTTGAACGTGAACAACATCCGGGACATTGTCTCAGATGAACTGGCGGGTAAGAAGTCTCTGCCGGTGCGCTTGGGGCCTGCCAGAGCCAGAAGCTATCACTGGTTTCTATTACTGGCGGGTCTTGCCTGTACGGTCATCTTTGTATTGCAACGCGAGGAGGTATCTCTTTGGAAGTGGTTGTTTGTGGGGGCTATTCCTTTGCTCTTATACAACGGCAGCGAGGTGCAACGCCGACAGACTGCTGTAGAGTTAGACCCATTGCTTAAGCAGATGGCCATGTCTACTTTGGCATTTGTGTTGCTATTTGGCATTGGGTTGTTAGCAAGATAGATTAACGTATACATAAATGAAGTGCCCGTTTTTGGCTTGTTTTCTGAAAAACAAGCCAAAAACGGGCACTCTGCATTAGAAGGTCATTACACGAGTTGCGTGCGTTGAAAGTTCATTGTTTGTTATAGCAAATTGATGGGTAGCTGAACTGCTATTTGTTTGTAAGAGATAACACCACAAAGGCGAGGACTTACATTTATGACAGACTTTTAATACTCAATATATCACTTAACAATTAAAAGCAAACTCCCCGTTTTTGGCCTGTTTTCATGAAAACAGGCCAAAAACGGGGAGTTATTACAATGTGCCTTATCCTTTATTCTGCGGATGAGCCAGCAGATGATGGACTTGCTGTAGTGCCGCCTTCTGCGTTTTTAGGCTTGAACGGCTTCTTGCGGCGCTTCTTCTTTTTCTGAGCCTCGCCGGTGGCAGTGCTTGGGGCGCCCGCTACGCGTGGCGCCTGGTCCGTGGCAGGAGCGCCGGCTGTGGCGGTGGCAGGCCGTTCGCCTCTAGGCTTGCTGCTCCGGTTTCGGTCTCCACCGCTGCTACTACCTTCTCTTCTTGGTCCACCACTGCGGTTACCGCCTCTTCCGCCATAACCACCTTTGTCGCGGCTGAACTTGGCGCGATTGCCGGTTGGGTCGTAGGCAGGGCTTTCGCCGATGGTCTCAGGTAAGGTGATTTTTGGCAGTTCGCGCTCAATCAGTTTCTCAATCTTCACCAGGCGCTCCTGGTCACGCTCATTCACAAACGTGATGGCCATACCCTTGGTGCCAGCGCGGGCCGTACGACCAATGCGGTGTACATAGTCCTCGGCGTCCTGCGGCACGTCAAAGTTGACCACGTGGCTGATGTTGTCCACGTCAATGCCACGGGACATCACGTCAGTGGCTACCAATACCTGCAGTTGCTTGTTTCTGAACTTCTGCAAGGTGGCCTCGCGCTCATCCTGGGTACGGTCTGAGCTGATGCCCTCGGCCTCAAAACCCATCTTCTGAAGAGCCCTTACAATCTCATTCACCGCCGACTTACGCGAAGTGAACAATATCATGGTTTGTACTTCGGCGTCTTTTAAGATGTGCTGGAGCAATCTTAATTTCTGCTGATCATAGACCAGGTAAATCTGTTGGTCAATGTTGGCGGCTGGCTTGGAGATAGAAAGACTAATCTCCTCGGGCTGCTGAAGAATCTTACGGGCAAAGTCCCTGATCTTAGGCGGCATGGTAGCCGAGAACAACAGTGTCTGGCGCTCTTTGGGCAGTTGGTTGATGATCTTCATCAAATCATCCATGAAACCCATGTCCAACATCTTATCGGCCTCATCCAGGATAAGGTACTTGAGTTGATCCAGTTTCACGTAGCCCATTTGCATGTGGGCAATGAGACGGCCTGGGGTGGCGACAATGATGTCGGCGCCACTGGTGAGGGCGTGTTTCTGCTGGTCCCAGTTCTGGGCGTTGTTGCCGCCGTAAATGGCGATAGAGGTAGCCCCCGTGAAATAGCTCAATCCTTCTACCTGGTCATCTATCTGTTTGGCCAGTTCGCGGGTGGGGACTAAGATTAACGTACTGGTGAAGTCAAATCGTGCTTCGGCAATCTTACTTAGAGTAGGTACTAGAAAGGCGGCTGTTTTGCCAGTCCCGGTCTGGGCACAGGCAATTAGGTCCTTAGACTCCAGAATATGCGGGATGGCTTGCGCCTGAATGGGAGTAGCCTGTTTGTAACCCATAGACTTGATGCCTTCTAGCAAGTCTGTCTGTAGGTTGAAATCATTGAATGTAACGCTCATTTATCTTTTTATCAATTTACTTCTGCCTTGGGCTGTTACCAAAGGACCAAAGTTGAGTAAAGATAACAGATTCTGCTTACACCTGTTTATTAAGACCTTATAGACGACCCATTAAAGGCTTTTATATTAAAAATGCCAGCCAATGAGCTATGCACATGTAATTAATTTATATAGATAATTTTAAATATAACGAATTGTTGAAAAAATTAACTTATTCTACTGAAATTACGGTAATAGCTGACTCATTAGCGTTCTCATTAGCGTTATAGGCTCTTTTACCTATATTTTATGTATCCAAAATGTTATAGTAAATATTATTTTGTAAATAAATTTAGAATTTTTGTAACCAGAACTTAATTAGTCCGTTACGGTTTTATAGAACAAACTAGATTAGTTTGTATTTATAGAAGAGTGATTAATCATTACTAGCATTAGTATATCATTTACTCTCTCCAGAACCTTGGTCGTTGTGTAGATTGCACACGTGTTGTTGGATTACTGCCCTTCGCCTGACTCCCCACCAGGTCTCCTTAATGATCATCTTTTTAGGCTTTTTAAAGCCATACGCCGCCTTTTTACATCACAATGGTAATTTTTGGCTGAGTAGCCTTTACTTACCTTTTTAAGTAAACCTCCTATTGCACTACCTCCACCTTCTTGCAAGGTGTCTGCTTATCTGCTTCCTACAGCTCCTATTCGCCTTTTCTAAGTATTGATCATGGAAAAACTTCTACTTTCATGGGTAGACACCCGTCTGCCGTTATTTTTTGCCTATTCTCAAAAAACACTTCTCAAATACGGCAAAGCCCTACTTCTTCTTTTCTTATTTCTATTCACAGCTTCTTATGCGCAAGCGCAAGTAGTAGTGACAACAACAGCCACAGGAGGGACTGATATCTCTGCAGATAATGCTGCCAATTCACTTGGAGGTGGTACGTTCACTACACTAGGTGATATCGTGATTTCCGAAACTTCAATGACTAATTTCAGAGCATCGCAAACACTTACAATTGTGGCTCCCACCGGTTGGCAATTTGGAAATGGCGGAATTACAAATACAGTGACAGGTGACAACGGTTCCCAAAATGTGTCTATTGGGGTTATAACATATACATCTACCACACTTAGCATTCCCATAAACGTTACTGGTACTAACAAGCGTGATATTATTAGACTTATTGGAGTAAGAGTAAAGGCCAACTCTGGAGCAGACATACCGGCTAGTGGCATCCTTACTGCTTCATTCACTGCAACTAGCCCCGCTTCTTCTATTGGAATCACTAATACAACTTCTTTAGGTGCACTTTCCCAAAAGGTAGGACAAGTATCCAAATTGGCTATAACTACTCAGCCTAGTTCAACAACTTATGGGTCTGCTATAGGTACTTCAGTTGTTAAATCGCAAGACCAATTTGGTAACCTATCAACCACCAATCTGCCTAGCAATTTAAATGTAACAGCTATAATTTCAAGTGGGACTGGTACTTTAAACAATAACGTTCTAAACATTGGCACTACTGGTACAAACGGAACAGTTACATTTTCTAATTTAAACGCAACCACCGCAGGGGTCAAAAGAATCACATTTAGTGCACCAGGGCTTACATCAGCAATAAGTAATGAATTTACAGTTAATCAAAGACCTTTGACTGTAACCGCTTCCGCTCAGAGCAAAATTTATGATGGGAATAATGTTGCCACAGCTTCACTTACCAATAATGCGCTTTCTGGAGATGTGGTAGTAGCTACTGCCGGTCAGGCTTTGTTCAGTGACAAGCATGTGGGCACTGGCAAAACAGTTTCTATCTCAGGAATTACAATTGGTGGGGCTGCAGCTGGTAACTATTCTCTTTCTAGTACTAATGCCACGACCACTGCCTCTATAACAGCCAAATCCATAGCGCTGGAGGGTGTATCTGCTGAAACTAAAGTTTACGATGGAACAACTAGTGCTAGCTTGACTGGTACGCCTTCCTTCAATAGTGCCATTAGCGGTGATGACGTGTCAGTTGACCTAAATGCTATGACTGCCACTTTTGATACGAAGGCCGTAGGTACCAATAAACAGATTATAATTTCAAACCCAACTGCAGCCTTAAGAGGAGGTGACGCCGGTAATTACACCTTAACCACAAACGTTAAAGGAGCTATTACGCCCTTAGCCATTGTAGGTGAAGTAACGGTGGCTAACAAGGTGTATGACAAAACCACTGCTGCTACTATTTCATCTAGAACATTGCAGGGTGAGATATCAGGAGATGTTGTCTCTTACATTGGCGGCACTGCTACTTTTGATAACGAGAATGTAGGCACTGGCAAAACTGTAGCAGTGAGCGGCCTTGGCTTAACTGGAGCAGATGCCGGAAACTACACAGTAAATACAACCGCAACTGCTACAGCAGATATTACCAAAAGAGCAATTGTGTTAACCGTCAATGCAGCGGACAAAGCATATGATGGTACCACATCAGCAGAGGCTACTATCTCCAGTAACATTATCAGTGGGGATAACCTCACAGTTGAATATGGAAGCGCAGTTTTTGCCAGCAAAGCTGTAGGAACTCATACAGTAACTGTCTCTGGGATTTCATTTGTTGGACCAGACCAAGATAACTATGCCATCCCTGATGGAGGAGAGGCAACAGGCACTGCCAGCATTACTAAAAAAGCTTTGGTAATGAGCAATGCCTCAGCTGATGACAAAGTGTATGACAGAACCAACGCTGCTATCATCTCTGGAGATTTAAATGGAATAATACCCGGAGATGAGGTTACAGTAAATCATGCTGGTGCCTTCGCTTCTATAAATGTGGGTAATAATATCCAGGTAAATGTGGTTAGTACCTTGTCTGGGGCAGATGCGGGCAATTACACTATTGCCCAGCCCTCTGGCCTAGTTGCTGACATAACCCCCAAAGAACTTACTGTCCTTAATGCAGCAGCTTTGGGCAAAGTGTATAATGCCAAAAGAGCCACTACCATTACCGGAACGCTAGATGGAATGATTGCACCAGATGTAGTGACCTTGGTAGGAACAGGTAATTTCCAGTCTTCTGAAGTAGGAACTCGTAATGTCACTTCTACAAGTACCCTTGGTGGGGCAAGTGCCGGTAACTATACATTGGTTCAACCTACAAACCTTTCGGCCACCATTACGCCAAAACCACTCTCCATTGGTTCTATATTAGCACAAAGCAAAATATATGACGGCAACATTAACGCCACTGTCACTGGAACGCTAGGAGGGGTAGAGGCAGATGATGTGAATGATGTGACACTGCAATTCAGTGGGACTTTCTCAGATCCAAATGTAGGAACAAATAAAGCAGTCACCGCCAATGCAACTCTAACTGGTGACAAGGCATTTAACTACTCCTTAACCCAGCCAGTTGGGCTTACTGCAAACATTACAGCCAAGCAACTAACTGTTTCTGGTATCACAGCTGTCAGCAGAGTGTATGACAGAACCACAGTGGCCACGCTTCAGGGTACACCGGTGTTGAGTGGCTTGCAAGATGGAGAGGCTGTTGATTTCAATATGGCAGGCTTAACCGCTTCGTTTGCCACCAAAACAGTTGGAAATAATAAAGCCGTGACGGTAACTGGTAACCCTCTTACAGGACCAAATGCTGGTAATTATTCACTTGCTCAGATAAGTGGCTTAACTGCTTCTATTACGCCATTAGCTCTAACTATCTCAGGCGCGGTGGCTAATAACAAAGTGTATGATGGAAACACGTCGGCTACTTTTGCCGGTACTTTGACAGGCGTAATATTAAATGATGTAGTCGCCTTAAACAAGGTAGCTAATTTCGCCACTCCCAATGTGGGCAATAACATTGCAGTAACCTCTACTAGTACCTTAACAGGTGGAGACGCTACTAACTATTCGTTGACGCAGCCAACTGGCCTCGCAGCGAATATAACTGGCAAAGTACTTACTATCGCCAATGCAGCAGCTGCTAATAAAGTATATGATGGCAACAATGTGGCTACCATCACTGGTACTTTGAGTGGACTTGCCCCAGGGGACAATGTAACGTTGAACCTGAGTGGTACATTTGCTCAAGTGAATGTAGGCACTGGAATTACAGTAACTTCTACCAGTACCATTACTGGTCCTCAATCAACCAACTATACGTTTAACCAGCCAACCAATTTAACAGCAAACATTACCCCAAGACCTCTTACTATTTCAAATATTAAGGCGCAGGACAAAATCTATGACAAAACTACTGCTGCTACCATCTCTGCCACTCTTGGGAACGTTGTACCTGGTGATGAGGTGATTTGGAACGGGGTGGGGACATTTGCTTCTTTCAGGGTGAACAGGCAGAACCAAGCCGACACTCCAAAACCTATTAGTGTCACCTATAACAGTTACACGCTTAGTGGCGCTCAGTCTAGCAATTATACTGTCAGTTTTGCAACGCCAACAGGGCTATCTGCTATCATCAATCCATTAAAATTGACCCCTGTTGTTGCTGCTAGTTATGAATTTGAATATGGAAGCAGCACTCAGGGCCAACTAGTCATTTCCACCAACGGATTGATTGGTGTGATTTCACCGGACCATGTACAACTTTACATCACAGTGAATTTCCCAAATGTAAACGTTGGAGACTATAGCGGTGTAGTGGTTGGGCTTTCTCTGGGATCAACTGATAAGGACAATTATTACATATCGCCTACCACGGCCAATGTAAATATAAAAATCACTCCAAAAGCCTTGACAATTACTGCTACTGGGCCTACCAGGGTGTATGATGGAACTGACATTGCAGTACTTAATCTCACAGACAATAGAATTAATGCTGATGATATCACCATCACCTATACTTCAGCCAAATTCAACAACAAAAATGTTGGCACCAATAAGCCGATTACCATTGCAGGTTTAGCCATCAGTGGGACGAAAGCAGCTAATTATGTTTTGACAAATCCACCAGTTGCTACGACGGGTGCCATTACCAGAAAGCCATTAATGGTGACTGGCTTAACGGCCAATGAGAAAGTCTATGATGGCTTGCGAGACGTTTTAGGTTTTACCGGTACAGTAGCCATGGTTGGGAAAGTTGATGGAGATGATATCACTTTGAATGGTCAGCCAACCGGCCTGTGTGACAACAAAGATGCAGGAGATAGACTAGTGACCCTGTCGGGTTTGACTCATTCTGGAGTAGATGCTGGTAACTACGCACTCACTATGCCTGCTGGCATGACCATGAGGATTACTCCAAAAACGGTGATTGGTTCTTTTGTAGCAGAAGATAAGCTGTGGGATGGTAATACCAACGCTGCTGTGAGTTCCTTCACCATTGTGGATAAAATTACCGGAGATGATGTAAGCTTTACTGGGGTGGCCCGGTTCTTAGACTCAGAGATGGGAATAGACAAACCTGTTGTATTTGACATCACTACCGCCAGTCTAACGGGCTTGCAGAAAGCTAACTATGTCTTAGGATCTATTAACAATGCCGTCGCAGACATTATTAATCCATTGCCAGTGACCTTGGTAAGCTTCAACGCAAAGACACAGAACAACCAAGTGGTGCTCTCCTGGACAACGGCCACCGAAATAGACAATGACTACTTCCAAATAGAGAGAAGTGCAGATGGCAAGAACTTTACCGCTATTGGCAAAGTGAAAGGAAATGGGAACAGCAACACCCTGCTTAACTACACCTTTAAAGATGCTTCGCCTTTGGTGGCTACCGCTTATTACCGCTTAAAACAAGTAGACTTTAACGGTAAGTTTGAGTACAGCAAAGTGGTGTCTTTGCAGCAGAAAGGTGCCGTGGTCACTTCTGTAGCCATAAAAGCATATCCTAACCCAACCAATGACCTGCTTAACCTTGACTTGTCTCATCTGAGTGAGGCCAAGATTAAGATTCAAGTAATAGGTCTAGATGGGCATATAGTAAAAGCATTTGAAGTACAGGGAGGCAAAGTCCAAAGCTTAGATATGACTGAGCTGGCTGCAGGTAGTTATGTTGTAAAACTGACAGGACCAGAAGTAAATACTTTCCAAAGAATAGTAAAGCGGTAGATTTTGAATGAGTTTATTTAAAAATAGCAGTAGGATGCTATAGGGAAAGGCAGCGGTCATTGATCGCTGCTTTTATTTTGGGCCAGCTCTACATATCAATTATAGTTTGGTTACTCTGTAATTATGACATTCAGTTAAATTCCCCATAGGTACTTAGTAAGAGCTAAGTACCTATGGGGAATTTGTATTTTTATAAATTTATCAGTAAAAACCTATATATTAATAATAAATAAGGGTATAATATGTTGTTATAATCATTAATAATATAATCTATTTTATAAATTGGCAAATTAATGTAACTGACTAATTTGTAGAACGTTAAGAAATGTATAGAATTAATTTAAGACATATTTAATCTATAAGGTAACTAAAAATCAATCTTCCAGGTTATGTGATAATAGCGGCTGGTTTTACTATCAATTAATCTTCTTTTACTGCCTTCCCCCTATCTAGGCAGGTGTTTGCTACTGAGTCAATAGAGAATGTTCCACTATTTCTCTATGATCCTTCTGCCTGCTTGCCAGGTTCCAGACTTATTGCGTGCACACCGCTTCTTCCGCTTACCAAGCCCTGAGTAAGTTACGCCGCTCCTTTACCTGTCGTCCTGGCAGTTGTCTTTGCTTACCTATCCTGCTTCTATCTGCTTACCTTTTTTCATCATGAAAAGACTTTTACTTTCATGGGTTATTACCCTTTCCATTTTCCTGTCTCCTTCATTTTCCCAAACCTCCCAAGCGCAGTGCCCTAGTGCTTCCAACACTTTCAGAATTGGTAACACAAGTAATGGCATTGAATTTACCTATTTAAGTGCCCAGGTAGTTAATTCTTATTATGTGAGGTTGACCTTTAAAGTGGTGAACTACTATAAAAACAGCGGCATGGACTATTTAGCCTGCCAGATGCCTACGGGCGCTGGGGTAGTATCTTCTGGGGTTTCTATAAAATCACCCCTAGCGCGCATTTATACCGTGACCAACGGCACCAACGTGGTCAATAAAGATTTTCCTTCTTTTTATGGAGCCAAAATGGTGTCTGTAGATGAGAAAAGCCAGTTTAAATCTGGAGGGAATTTTGGCCAAAACAATGACCATTATACCTTGGATTTAAGCCTTTACGAGTTCACGTTGCTGAATACCTTGCATGTAGCCGTGAGGGCCGGAGGAGATGGTGGAGGCGCGGGTAATGAAAAGTACTTCGTTACTCCCATAAACGTGTCTGGTTGTAAAGCTGGTTTGATGGGAAGTGTGGCCAATTTTACGCCTAATATGATCTCTGGGCCAACCCAACCCATGACCGGCGATATTGTTCAATATTCTATCTCCCAAGATGAGGGGTATACTTACAAATGGGGCGTGCCAGATGTAAATGATGGCCTTAATAATGCACCGGGCTGGGAGATACTAGCAGGCCAAAACACCAATACGGTTACCGTCAAAGTAGGGGCCGCCGGTGGCTCAATGCGTGTGGAAGTAACCAACCCAGCTGCGTCTTCCTCTATTAAAACCAACGCACGCACCATGCCTATTGCCGTCATTCCCAATCCTCTGCCAGTAGAGCTAGTGAAATTTACTGCCGTCCCTAAGGAGGGAGCCATAGAATTGAGTTGGTCTACCGCCACCGAAATAGACAATGAACGGTTTGACATAGAGAGAAGCCTCAACGGCCGCGACTTCATAAAAATTGGCGAAACGAAGGGCGCTGGCAACAGCAGTATTCTGCTAAATTATTCTTTTATAGATAAGAAAGCGCCCCAAGGTACTCTTTACTACAGATTGAACCAGGTAGACTTTGACAAGGACTATGAGTACTCCAAAGTGGTGGCCGTTGTTAATAGGCTATCAGATCAAGCAAGTGCCATGAAGGTCCATCCAAACCCTGTCACAGATGGTTCCATAACAATTAGGTATCAATGTGACTTAGCCCCAAATGAGACCCTAGTACTACGAGTGCTGGACCTAAGTGGCAAAACCATGCATTCTAAAGAGTTGAAAGAAGCCTCTGGCGAAGTCAATCTAAAGATATACTCGTTAGGCTTGAGAAAGGGAGTGTACCTATTTTCACTGACGTCCGCGAGTGGTTCTCAAATTCAAAGAGTTTTAATTCAGTAAAAGGTTAGCAATAGGACGCTAATTGGAAAGGCAGCGGTCATTGGCCGTTGCTTTTTTTTGTGGCCAGTAGGATAGGAAGTTGTCATCTAGCTACCTTATAGCCAAGTCCTCTAGGCAGCATATAACTGACTTAACGTTGCCTTCAATCCCATGGCAAGAGTCTTAAATTCCAATTAAAATATGTAATGCTGGTACTAATACAAGAAAAGCATAGCATCCTTGTAATGAAGTGTGGTATTATTGTAACACCTTGAAAATGCGGGCGTTATATGTACTATGATGTAAAGTAGCAGCTGTTTGAAGCAGTGACTACTAGTAACACTGGTACTGTAAAATTTGCCTACCTAAGATCACAGGTAAGCATAAAACAGGGAGCCACTCCTTTCCTTGGCATCAAATGCCAGGCTTGATATTATTGGTTATTTTACAATAAAGCACTTCGCTTTCTTTCTACCAACTCTGCTTGCTTTGGAAAGCTTTCTCCCCCGGGTTTTTCCTTGGCAACCATCTCGTCCCTAAGTAAGTCTTCCGGCAAATTACTGGCGGTAGGCTTCTACAATGCTATTGCACCCTATACCACGCTATCCTACTTCGTCATGAAAAAGCTCATACTCCCATGGGTCATAACCCTGTACATTTTAGTTTTTAACATACCCCTCAAAAATCAAGCGCAAGGATCTTTGCTAGATGGATACATCCCGGTCTTTTCTGAGGGGCAGACAACAGTTCCATTTTATGCCGCATCCTCCTATGCTGTAAGTGAAGCAGCCTTCCCTCAAATAACAGAGAGTGAAGGGGCTTTACTCTTTTGCACAGAAACCGCCTCTGCTCCCTATCAACAAAATGGATGTGATGATGCCAAGCCCTCAGAGATCTCTGGTTCATTGGTAGACCCCTGTCCAGGCGCTGTTGTCACCTACAGCGTTACTGCCAATCCAGATTTTACCAATTATGAATGGGAAATGCCCCGATCAGGGACAGGGAACATTCATTCTGATTGGATGATCATCTCCGGACAAGGCACCAATACCATACGTGTGAGAGCAGGTGAGAAAAATGGGACCATCAAGTTAACCGTTACGCATAACAAGTGCGGCAAGAAAGTACAGACGTTAGCGGTAACTCCTAAAAACGGCTGCGTTGGGACATGCCCAGCGCCTACAGCCACCTTAGTGGGGCCATCTGTTGTCTGTTACATATATGAAGATGATACCAATCCCTACACCTATGCGGTAGAAAATCCTCAGGAGGGAGTGACGTATGATTTCATGTTCCCAGAGGGATTTATTGTCGTGAACAGTGGTCCAGACTTTGCCGAGGTGCTATCCTTCTTTATTCCAGGCGAAGTAGACTCAGTACAGACGGTCATGTTATTAGCATCTAATGGCTGTAATTCAAGTATAAATACGCTCAATGTAACCCTACGTGATCAGAATTGTGAGCCTGGAGGCGTTTTGCCAGTAGAACTTGTCTCTTTTAATGGCATATCTAGAAATGGTTCAGTAGAATTGAGCTGGTCTACTGCTACAGAAATAAACAATGACAGATTTGAAGTAGAGCGCAGCACCAACGGGAAAGACTTTTCTACCATTGGAGAGGTCAAAGGGGCTGGTAACAGCAGCATGCTCTTGTCATATGGGTACAAAGACAAGCAAGCCCCAGCAGGAAACGTTTATTACCGGCTAAATCAAGTTGACCTGGATGGGTCCCATGAATACTCTAAAGTGGTAAGTGTGCAACACTCAGCTTCAACGGCAGCGCAAGGCATGCAGATTAAGCTTTTCCCTAATCCAATTACAGACGGCAACCTCACGGTAAAAGTAGAAAGCTTACCCGAAGGCTCTGGAAATATTTCATACAGCGTGATGGACATGAACGGGAAGCTCTTACATACGGCCACTTTAGCCGCCAACACCACAGAAGTGAACCTGCCTCTCCGTAGTCTAGGCTTGCGACAGGGAGTATATGTGGTTTCCTTCACTTCAGGGAAGGAGTCACAGATGCAAAGAATATTAATTCAATAAAGGCTTTAGCAATAGGATGCTATAGGAAAAGATGGCGGCCCTTGGCCGCCATCTTTTTTATGGGCAAGTTAGGACCACTGCTGCTCATTAATGTGGATTCATAGCTGCATCCTCCTAAGATTGATTAGTACCGGAAATCGTTTTTGAGCCTATTCTCAGAAAACAGCCTAAAAACGCACTTACCCAAAAGAGCCTTTGCGCTCTAATCATTCGTAATCTTTCCTTCCACCTGGCTGCTTCTAAGAAAGTGTAGAGAGTGAATTGAAGGATACAGCCGAAACATGAAGGAATAATTGAGAATTCTTAATGGGAAAAGTTAAAATAATTATTGGTTGTAGATAGTCGCAATGGATAAAATAGACTGATGCAAATAAAAAAATGAATTATTAGTGAATGGTCGTTTGGTAATTTCCTTTTCATTGTATAGTATTACAGTATATTAGATTAGAAGTAATCCTATAATAAATTAGGTTTTATAGGTGTTGAGTGGTCATTTGCTGCTTCTCATGGACTAGTGGTACCGTTTATTACTTCTTTTCTAATCATTTCCCTGCCAACCCCTAGCAGATTTTACTTAAAAGCTGGAATTCACTAGTGTTTAATGATTAGGTAATGGTATGAGCATCAAGATCTTTTGGGTTTTTGGATAGCGTGAGCAGTATCCAGCCATTCAAGTAAAGTGTACTCCGCTGCCTGTTTCTTGGGCACCTGCCTTCCCTCCCTACCTTATATCATCCTATTATATCCTAGAAAACAAATATGAAAAGACTTTTACGTACCAGCTTAAGTACAGTGATTCTTGCAATAGCATTATTAAACCAATCTTTTGCACAGTGCTCTTCTGGATCTACTACCACCTTGTCTGGGGGTGATTTAGACGTAGTTTTTAAAGGAGCTTCTACTGTAGATGGCCAGACAACTCTTACTTTTAGAGTGGTCAATACAAACAAGACGGGCAATTTTGAATATGCAGCCTTTGAGTTACCCAAAGGGGCGGCAGCGGTTTCTCCTAGAGAGGCAGTTCAGTTAGTACCCTCCCAAACTGTGGGAACTAAAATAATGTACTCGGTAGAAAACCCCAGCAAATCCCCTGAATCAACCATCAAATATTCCATCACTTCGGCACATGGAACATTCAAAAGCCAAGGCTATGATGAGTTTCAATATGTGATGAGTGCCTATGAATTCTCGCAAATGGAATCTCTCACCGTGACTGTGAAACATGCAAAGATTACGAATCCGGCTAAAATAACATTCCCATTAAGAAATAGCAGTAATGCGCCATTGCTCGCTTGCCAACCAGTCAATCCATCTTTCACCACTACAGGTATTCAAGGCCCAATTGATCCAATGGCAGGTACACTGGTAACGTATTATATTGAGAGTCCTACTGCTCTTTCCTATAAATGGGATATCCCGACCGGTTGGGAATATAATGGTCCTAAAACGGGAAGCTCAATTATTGTAAAAGTAGGAGAAGGAGCGGGTGCGGTGACGGTAGACATGGAACAGCCTAACAACGCTGCCTCTTTAGTAAGAACATTGGCAGTTTCTCCAGCTCCCAATCCCTTGCCGGTAGAACTAGTGAACTTTGCCGGAATAGCCAGAACCGAAAGCGTAGACTTAAACTGGAGCACCGCCACTGAAATCAACAATGAAAAGTTTGAAATAGAGCGCAGTGTCAACGGAAAGGACTTTGTTAAGATTGGGACGGTGAAAGGGGCTGGCAACAGCAATGTTTTACGTCAGTATCGTTACATAGACAGCCAACCCTTGTCAGGCATCAGCTACTATCGCCTGAAACAAGTGGACATAGACCAAGCCTATGAATACTCAAAGGTGATTGCTGTAAAGGGTGTACAGTCCAATTCAAATCTGGAGGCAGACCTTTTCCCAAATCCAGTCACGGAGAAGCATATCCTGGTGAGGCTGAAAAACCATGGGCAGAACAACACGCCGGTCACCTTTGTCATAACAGACCTAACCGGTAAAACAGTAATGACAAAAGCCTTGAACCCTAGCCTCCAGGAAGAACGGGTAGAATTGCCCATTCAGGCTCTAAAACAGGGAATGTACATGGTGTCTATCTCATCTGGTGATGCCACCTCCCAGCAAAGAATAGTGATTCAATAGAAAAGCATTTGAATACCAAAGAAAGGCATCGGCTTACAGTCGTTGCCTTTTTTTTATGCGCCGGTGATTAATCCGTTTTCTAAATCATCGTTTTTGGCCTACTTTGGAGAAAATAGCCCAAAAACGACATGCAGGCAGCACAAAGCGTTTTCTCAGAATTGGTAGTCATTGAACTGGCCAGCGTCTTGGCAGGGCCTAGCGTGGGACAGTTCTTCGCAGAGTTAGGCGCAACGGTCATTAAGGTAGAAAACCTAAGAACTCAGGGAGATGTGACCCGGCGCTGGAAACTGGCTTCAGAACCTGCCACCCAAGACATTTCAGCCTATTTTGCAAGTGCCAACTGGGGCAAGCAATCCATTGCCTTAGACTTATCCTGTCAAGCTGGTAGGGACGTTGCTTATGCTTTGCTAGACAAGGCAGATGTGGTCATTACCAGTTTCAAACCCGGCGATGCTGAGAAGCTGTTGCTAGACTACAAAACCCTCTCTACTAGAAACCCAAAGCTCATCTACGGCGCCATCACCGGCTATGGAAGCCACGTGCCACGGGCCGGCTATGACGCCGTCTTGCAGGCCGAGGCAGGTTTTATGTACCTGAATGGTGAGCCAGGCGGACCTCCCGTGAAAATGCCGGTGGCGCTCATTGACCTGCTGGCGGCGCATCAATTAAAAGAAGGTCTGCTCACCGCCTTGCTGCTGCGTGAAAAAACAGGCAAAGGAAGTTACATGGAAGTCTCCTTGTTGCGGGCAGCCATCGCGTCTTTGGCCAACCAAGCTACTAACTACCTGGTGGCGGGCGTTGCCCCGCAGCGGTTGGGCTCAGAGCATCCTAACATTGTGCCCTACGGGACGGTCTTTCAAACGGCAGATCAGAAAGAGCTGGTGTTGGCCATTGGCGATGACCGCCAGTTTACCCATCTATGCACAGTGTTAGGCATCGCAGACAAAGCCCAGGATGCATCTTATTCAACCAACAAGGCCAGAGTGCAGCACAGAGAAGAGGTCAATGCCTTCCTGAAAACTGAAATTCTAAAGCGAAATAGGGAAGACCTATTGCAAGAATTAATCGCTAAGCAAGTACCGGCTGGGGCCGTTCATACCATTCCAGAGGCTTTGGCCATCCCGGCGGCACAGGGGCAATTGGTAGAAGACGCCACTACCGGCATGAAGGGATTGAGGCAGATAGCCTTTGATCTTGATACTCAACACCATCGGGAGTTAATTGCCCCTCCTGCGTTTGGGCAACATACCCAGCAAGTGCTTGAAAACGTAGCAGGCTTAACCCCAGCGCAGGTCCAGAAATTAAAAGACCAAGGAGCGGCTCAATAATGGTCAGATTACGAAAAGGATAACTAATTTGCGGCGCTAAGGGTACTATAACAGATGTTCTGGCGCACCAGATGCCTGGAACCCCCAGCTGATAAATGCAGAAGTATGGAAGATAGATTGGAATCAATATTTGAGGGCCTGCACCAGAAATCGTCCTCCAAGCAGGCCATTTTCCGGAACACCAAACTGGTCTTTGACCAACTGCGCGAGGTGTCTATTGAACTAGTAGGAAAGCTCACTGAGCGCCTGGCCACCGTAGACACGACCGTGGTCATAGAATATAGAAGCATCAATGACTTTGAGTTTCATGTAAAGTTCTCAGGGGACCTGCTCATTTTTGTGATGCACTCCAACGTGATTACTCTGCCAGACGAGCATGAATTAATGCGCAGTCGCTACGTAGAGGAAGATTTTAGACGCCGGTTCTTCGGGCATATCATGGCCTATAACTTCATGGCAGACTCCATCAAGTACAACCGCTTAAATGATCCGGGCTACCTGCTGGGCCGAGTGCTCATTAACATAGACAACCATTTCTACCTAGAAGGGGTGAAGCAGCTGGACCTGAACTACAGTGACATGTCCAAGAACAAGATCACCGAGGAGACCCTGCGTCTGTTCACCGAAAGCGCCATGATCGCCTCTGTGAACAATGATCTGGTGGCCCCAGACGTGGACGAAATCCGAAAGATAACTGTCAAGCAGAAACTAGAGGAACAGATGGTGAGTACGCCGCAGAAAGTAGGGTTCTCTTTCAGTGCTCAGCAAAGGAAAGCTACCATCTACTAACGTTGCACTACCGGGCCAAAAACGAAGAAGGCACCTGCTCTGCAGGTGCCTTCTTCGTTTTTGGCCTGTTTTCTGGAAAACAGGCCAAAAACGCTTATGAATGTAAGGTTAAATGAACTCAGCTAATTCCAGCCAACGCTCAGTCTTGGCCTCCACCAAATCCGTGATTTCCTTGACGCGTTTGGCAATCTCCGCTAGGCGGGTATGGCTTGCGGAACCGCTGTTCATTTCACTGACAATGGTTTCTTTCTCAGACTCCAGTTGGTCAATTTCTTTCTCCAGTTGCTCGTATTCCTGCTTTTCTTTGAAAGAGGCTTTGCGCTTGGGAGTAGCATCTGCCACTGTAGCTACTGGTGTAGCTTTCACTGGTTCTGCTACAGGCTCAGGCTTGGGAGCGGGTTTGCTTTCTGGTTCGTTAGCTTTCAAGGCTTCGCGCTCTTTGGCCCACTCACGGTAGTCAGTATAGTTACCCGGGAAGTCACGCAGGTGGCCGTTCTCCTCAAACACGAACAAGTGCTCCACCAAGCGGTCCATGAAGTATCTATCATGCGATACAATCAGCAAAGAACCGCCAAATTGTAACAAGAAGTCCTCTAAGATATTAAGTGTTTGAATGTCCAGGTCATTGGTAGGCTCATCCAGGATCAGGAAGTTAGGGTTCTTGATAAGCACACGCAAGAGTTGCAACCTGCGTTTCTCGCCACCGCTCAATTTGCGTACAAACGTGTACTGCTGGGCCGGAGGGAACTGGAAGTGCTGTAAGAACTGGCTGGCCGTGATGACTTCGCCGTTGCCCGTTTCCACCACTTCGGCCACTTCTTTGACCACGTCAATTACGCGTTGGTCTTCATTGAAGGTGAGCTCTGTCTGGGTGTAATAGCCAAAAACCGTGGTCTGGCCAGGAATAATCTGGCCGCTGTCTGGCGCCATTTTGCCCGTGAGCATGTTCAGAAAGGTGGTCTTGCCGGCACCGTTCGGGCCTACAATGCCTACGCGGTCCTTCTTTCTAAACACATAGCTGAAGTCATCCAACACCACCTTCTCCCCGAAGCGCTTGCTCAAGTGGTCAATCTCTAGAATCTGGTTGCCCTGGCGCGTGCTCTTCACAGAAAGCTCCAAAGACGTGCGGGTGTCTTTCTGGGAGGTTTTGTCTTTAAGATCATAAAACGCATCTACCCTGGACTTGGACTTGGTGCCGCGGGCACGTGGTTGCTTGCGCATCCAGTCCAGTTCTTTCTTCAGGAGTTGCTTGGCCTTGCCCATCTCCGCGGAGTTGGCTTCCTCTTGCTCGGCCTTCTTTTCTACGTAGTAGCTGTAGTTGCCTTTGTAGTTGTATACCTGACCGCGGTCCAACTCGGCTATCTCATTGGCCACCTGGTCCAGGAAATACCGGTCGTGAGTCACCATCAAGAGTGTAGTTTGCTCTGTAGTGAGCAGGTTCTCAAACCATTCAATCGTCTCCAGATCCAAGTGGTTGGTTGGCTCATCCAGAATCAACAAATCAGGCTCTTCAATTAAGACGCGGGCCATGGCCACACGCTTTTTCTGACCGCCAGATAAATGATCCACCAGCACGTCCAGGTTCTGAATGCCCAGTTTGCCCAGAATCTGCTTGGTACGCACTTCGTATTCCCAAGCGTGCAGTTCTTCCATGCGCTCCATCACCTTCTGCATACGGTCATCAGAGGTGTTAGGGTCTTCTAAACAGGCCTCATAGTCTCTAATGGCGTCTAATACGGCGGTTTGACCAGAGAAGATGGCCTCTTGCACACTGGCGCCTGCCGGAAATTCTGGTTGTTGCCAAAGGTAACCCACCCGTATGCCGCGGCGCACGCTTACGGTGCCATTGTCTGTGGGCATAGTGCCCGCTAATATTTTAAGAAGCGTGGTTTTACCGGCTCCATTGGCCCCAATCAAGGCAATGCGCTGTCCGCGGTTAATGCCAAAGGTCAGGTTCTGGAAAAGCCACCGGTCCCCGAAGCTTTTAGA
Source organism: Rufibacter sp. DG15C (assembly GCF_001577755.1). NCBI lineage: Bacteria > Pseudomonadati > Bacteroidota > Cytophagia > Cytophagales > Hymenobacteraceae > Rufibacter > Rufibacter sp. DG15C. Next base: position 211,587 of record NZ_CP010776.1, on the reverse strand, counting down.
GATTGAGTCTGCTGATAGGTAATTCATGGTGCAAAGGTACGCAAATGGGCAAGGGGAAACCACTGATGCTCAAATTCTATAGACACAAAAAAGGCCGGGATGCGTGGCCCGGCCTTTTCTTTGCTTTTTCTTTAAACTTAAAATGACGCCTTCCCCTTAATGGGTATGGCCATGGTGCATGCCACCTCTCAGTGGGTTATGCGTAGCGGCTCCATGTTCTGGAGACACTCTGGTCATCATGGCTTCCAAGACAATCATGATACCTACCACTAAGTGCGGCATGTACACATACTCGTCAAAGTTGAAAATCCATGGTGAGGCTGCTAAGAAAATACCAATCAGGTAGTCCATGGTCAAGTGCATGCGCATAGACATCACTCTAAACATACCCACCTCAAAATTGGTCATCAAGGCTTGTAGAATAATCACAGCACCTACTATTATAGGTACCCACGTTTCAGCTCCGCCGCGGTCAAAATCAAGGACGAAGGGAGCCGCAATTAGTAAAGCACCCACTAGATAATCCATTATCCCGTGGGCACGGGTTGAAAGTAATTTCATAATGTTTCTCCTTTTAAAGGTTGGTATTGTATGGTATTTTACGATTTTAAAACTTGTTTGTTGTTGAATAGGTTGATTTTGGTTTGGATTATAGTAAGATGACTGCTTTGCGTGAAACACGGAGATAGTTTCGTAAATTGCGACATCATGCAGACAGAACCACGAGACCGGCCCATTGGCATCTTTGACAGCGGCATTGGCGGATTGACCGTCGCCAAAGCCATTAAGGCCCTTTTGCCACAGGAACAGCTTATTTATTTCGGGGATACGGCGCATTTGCCATATGGTGATAAATCCACGGCGGCCATACAAGCCTACGCAGTAAAAATCTGTGATTTGCTCTTGCGCCAGCAGTGTAAAATAATCCTGATTGCGTGTAATTCGGCGTCGGCGGCGGCCTATGAACTGGTCAAAGAATACGTGGGGAGCAAGGCGCACGTGCTCAACGTGATTGACCCGGTGGTGCAGTATGTGGGGGAGGAGTACGCCGGAAAGTCCATTGGCCTGATTGGTACCAAGCAAACCGTCAACTCCAACGTCTACAAAAAGAAGATAGACAACCTGGACAAAGGTATAGAGTTACACTCAGTAGCTACGCCTTTGCTGGCGCCCATGATTGAAGAAGGCTTCTTTAACAACACCATCTCTGAGAGCGCCATTCAAACTTACTTGTCTGATCCCAGTTTGCAAGACATTGAAGCCTTGATTCTGGGCTGTACGCATTACCCTCTCATCAAAGATCAGATTGACCGCTACTATGAAGGCCGCGTGACCGTACTGGACACTTCTGAATTGGTGGCCAGGCATGTAGAAGACGTGTTGCAGCGTTTGAATCTGGCAAGCACCAGCCTTAAAGGCGAGCCGCATTTCTACGTTTCTGATTACACTGCCTCCTTTGAAGCCTCTACCAGATTGTTCTTCCAGAAGGCCGTGCGCCTGGAGCATTACCCACTCTGGGAGTAAATAGGTGGCAAATGGTTTGCGCTCTTCTCGTTTTTGGCCTATTTTTATAGAAACAAGCCAAAAACGCCGAAGCCATGAAGAAGAGATATTTTAGAATTGGTGATTTGTCCCGCAACATGCTGTTGGTAAGCGCCGCCGCTTGTTTGGGATTGACAACCGTTTCCTGCTCAGATAACCGCTCTGCCCAAGAAACCTCCACTGAATGGAATGCCGGCCAAGAGGCGGCTTCCTACACCCAGGGAGTGATTACAGAAATGACCGAAGTTGGTCCAGATAACTGGAAGATAACCGATGAGCGCCCCGCCGGTGCTGGTCAGGTAATGGCCATTCTCAAGCACCAAGACGGCAAAGTAGACACCTTGCAAGGTTTGGCCTTGGAAAACAAGATGAAGGAGTACGCCCAGGTGAACCCACAAAACGGCTCTGGCTTTAGCATGATGAACGTGCTTATGTGGAGCAGCATCGGCTACATGGCCGGCCGCATGATGTCGCCTAACCCACGGTATTACGCCAACCCCAACACCATTCAACGCAACGACGCCTGGCGTCAACAAACCGCGGCCGAGCGCTCCAGAGGCGCGCAAGCCTTTAAAGGCACCGCCGGCCCATACAGCCGCCCGACTACCACTACCACCCGCTCTACCCGTCCTAGCTCCAGCCGCTCTGGTTGGTTCGGCGGTAGGTCTTCGGGCCGTTCAGGCGGTTTTGGCGGATAAGCTCTTAAAGACGCAGGACACAAGACGAATGCCTGATCGTTTTCGGCCTGTTATTCAGAAACCAGGCCGAAAACGACTTGTGAGCGTGTTGGACATAATATCCCTTAGCGTCTCCTGCTTCATTCTTTTCTATTGGTCATTATTCACTAATCACTAATCATTCTTCTCATGCAGCCACTACCAGTCAAATTGATGCCGCATCATGGCAATGTTACGTCCATGGTGAATCAGATGGGGTGGCAGTGGGTAGTGGAAGAGGAGTGTCAGACTTACTTGAGTGGAGAGGCGGTGGTATTAACGCAAGCCAGCGCCGATGAACTGCTGGATGCGGCCACCACTATTTATCAGATGATGGTAGAGGCGGTGCCCGATGAGTTGCCGGATGATTTCTTGCGCAAAGTGGGCATCCCCGAAAAACTATGGCGGGCCGTGCGCCATTCCTGGAACGATGACCGCCACTGGCATTTGTATGGCCGGTTTGACTTCGCGCAGACGCCAGAAGGAGTGAAGTTGTTGGAGTTCAACGCAGACACGGCCACGTCCATCCCAGAAACCTCAGTGGTGCAATGGGCTAGTCTGGCTGCCGCCGGCAAACAAGATGCGCAGCAGGCCAACGGCTTGTATGAGGGCCTCTTAGAACAGTTCCAGACCTGGAAAGGCTTGAACCCAGATTTAGACCCGTCTTTGTTGTTGGTATATCTAGGCGAAAGCCAGGAAGACCGCACCAATTGTGAGGTATTGGCGGAAGCCGCCCGCGAGGCCGGTTTCACGGCTCATGTCTGCCCGGTGCATGAAATGGAGGTGTCCTTGGTAGGCGTAGAGCGTGGCATCTGGGCCCAGACCGGCGCCGAACAGTGGCAGAAATTCTCCTTCCTCTTCAAGCTGGTGCCCTGGGAGATGCTGGCCCAGGAAGAACCAGATCTGTGTGAGGACTTGGTAGCGCTACAATCCTCTAGAAACGTCATCATTGCAAACCCGGCCTACTCGCTTATTTTCCAGAGCAAAGCCATGCTGGCCGTGTTGTGGCAGCAGTTCCCCTATCATCCGCTGTTGTTGCGCACAGAATTTACCTCTTTCTCAGGCAAAACGGTGCAGAAACCCATCTTCGGGCGCGAGGGGCAAAACATAGTAGTCCGGGAGAATTCAGACGTGAGTTCTACCTCGGGTCATTATGGAAACCAGCAACACATCTACCAATCCTGGGCCGACATGCCGATGGACACTAACCGCTACAGCTACCAGGCGGGCGTTTTCTGGGCCGGCGAAGGCTGTGCCATCGGCTTCCGGCGCGAGCGCGGCATCATTACCAACCTGTCCCAGTTTGTAGCCCACATGGTGGAGTAATCCTGTAAGTACCCAATTGGTAATTCTTTATGGTGTTTAGAATGGCCCGGCACACCAGCCGTCTTCCTGAAATGAGGGAATTTTACACGCAAGTGCTCGAGCTTGAGGTGCTTGGGAGCTTTATAGGCCACAACGGGTATGATGGCATATTCTTAGGGAAGAAGGAGAGTGACTGGCATTTGGAGTTTACTCAATCCAGTGAGGAGGCGGTTCACATTTTTGATGAAGATGACGTCTTGGTTTTCTACCCAGTATCACATGCTGAACACGAGCGCATTCTGGACAAGATTCATCAGATGGGACTCACATTAATGGCTCCCAAAAATCCTTATTGGTTAATAAATGGAAGAATGATCCTTGACCCAGACGGTTTTAGAATCATTATTTCTCCTTTGAGGATAAAGCATGCATAAACTTGTCCTTCTTCTGATACCTTTTGATAAAGTATATCTGAAAAACAATTCTGCTTCCTAAAAGCCCTTATGCAAAAAGAAGTTCCCCTCATTCTCTTAGCCAGCGCCAGAAAGGAAAGTGACACGGCGGCTTTTGTGCAGAAGGTGTTTCAAGACACGCCGCATCAGGTCTTAGATTTGCTGGATTACCAGGTGGGGCCTTATAGGTATGAGAATGACTATCCTGCCCAGGATGAGTTCCTGAAAGTGGTTGACCAGCTGTTACAGCATCAGGTAATTGTCTTTGCTACGCCGGTGTACTGGTATGCCATGAGGGGACACCTCAAAACCTTTTTTGACCGACTCACGGATCTAGTGACCGTGCAGAAACCGTTGGGAAGAAAACTACAGGGCAAATCTGTTTTTCTAATAGCCGTAGGCGCCGATGATTCCTTACCCGACGGTTTTGAAGTGCCGTTCAAACTCACCGCCAAATACCTGAATATGAAGTTCGGGAGCTGTCTATACGCCTCTACAGAAGAGTTGGAAACCGATATCTACCACCTAGGCAACCACCGCGAATTCCTGCGCGAAATCCAGGATGCCCTACAATAGATTAGCTGAATTTCTTGCCATCTGTGATGCGCTCAACTGTCTTGGTAATGCGCGTATTGCGGGTTTCTGGTCGTTTGGCTTCGGTGACCCAGCGCACGTATTCTTTGCGGTGCGTATACGCCATCTTTTCAAACTTCTCTAATTGCTGGGCATCGGCTAGGGCTTGCTTTAAGTCCTCGGGAATCTCAATCTCGCTTCGTTCTGTGGATGTGACGGCTTTGTCTGGTTTCAGTTGGGCGGCCGCTTTAATATACTCCACTAAGTACTTCTCTTGAATTTGTGATGCGTCTGTGAACTTGATGGTTCGCATGTTCTTGCCATCCAACCCAGTTGTGTAGAGGGCATACGTGTCTGGTACCTGAGCCCCTTGAAACAAGGTAAGATTCACGTGCTGCTTGTGCACGCTGATGGCGCACACCATGCTATGGCCTTTCTTTTCATAGACCGGGGTGCCCCACTTCCAGGACGGTTGCAATTCTGGGTCTGCCGTGGAAATGACTTCTCTCAGCTTTTCACAGATAGGCTGGGCGAACGCTGGCGCGTTGGTGAAAAAAGAGTTGATTTTCTCTTCTTGCTGGGCAGGCGTCAGTTTAGCGGTGGTAGCCATTTATTGATTGATAGGTGTTGATTGTTAATTGTCTTTCGTGATTCGTTTTTGGCCTGAATTCTAGAAAACAGGCCAAAATCAGATTTACCAGCGCGCGGCGCTAAAGCCTTCTACCGTGAACATTTCAGGCGGCAATGACTTCGGGAACTTCATGTTGTAGTAGATTTCATGCATGACCGGCTTGCCGTTGTTGGAGAAAGTGAGGTCGGTGGCAATCCAGTTATCCTGCACCTTCTGATAGCCTTTCACGTCTACTACGCTCTGGTTTTCGCCGGCTTGTCTCACCGTCTTTAACAGCCACAGCTTTTTCTGGTCAATGATGAAATGGCTGGCCTTTTGGTCCAGTGAGGTCACACCTACTACGTACACTTTCTTGCCCTGCCATTTGGTGGCAAAGGCCTTAGTCAAATCAATGCCTGCTTCCTGCAACTGCGCCACACTCTTAGAGACAGGTTGGTGGTACACGTCAAAGGCCAGCACCAACAGCTCATGCACGCGGCGGCGTTTGTTCTGCAACACGTTGTCTTTGAACACGAATTGGCTGTCCTGCGCATAGATGGCACCGTTGCCCGCGGCAAAATCATCGAACTTGATAATCAGCTTTCCGGGGAAGGCAATCGCCTCATGCCATACCTGCGTGCTAGAATCTGATGGCGATTTATATAGAATGGCTGTCTGGTCGAACGTGAAATAGGGATCAAACTTGCCGGCGTATTTCTTATGCATTTTCTCTATCACCTCTTGCCCCGTTAAGCTAGTGGTCTCAAGTGAGAATAGGTGAGACCAGGATAAGAGCAGAGGCAAAAGCAGGTTCAAAACCATAGCGCGGAGGTGTAAGTGGAGGACTAAAATAGAGAGATTATATGATTTTGAAAAACCTTCATTGCTAGTCAAACTCCCGACCTCGTTTTTGGGCCGTTTTCCAGAAAGTAGCCAGAAAACAAGGTGGACAAAATCGCTACGCTTTCTGCTACCAATCAATAATGAATAAATGTACCTTTGAACTAGTCAACTCCCTGAACGCATGTGGGCATTGCCGTTGGTACTTCTTCTCATTCTAGGCGTGGTGGTCATCATCTTCTACGCCGAGCGGAAGCTCTCTGCCTTTATGCAAGACCGACTGGGGCCCATGGAAGCCGGTCCCTACGGCACCCTCCAATTCGCCGCCGATTTACTTAAGCTCCTCCAGAAAGAAGACATCGTGCCGGCCGCGGCAGACAAAATGCTGTTCAAATATGCGCCGCTGGTCATCTTTGCCTCGGTGCTGGCGGGCTTCGCGGTCATTCCCTTAACGCCTGAACTTGTTCCGTCTGGCACGTCTATTGGTTTGTTTTTTCTGCTAGCCATTGTGTCACTGGATGTGATTGGCCTGCTCATGGCGGGGTGGGGTTCTAATAATAAATATGCGCTGCTAGGAGCCATGCGGTCGGTGGCGCAGATTGTATCCTATGAGATTCCGGCTGGTCTGGCCATTTTAAGCGTAGTCATCATCAGCCAGAGCCTGGACTTGCAGGAAATCAGCTTTCAGCAGGGTGTGCATTTACAACTGTTTCCGGGGTATGCGCAGGAGGTGAACTATCTCTTCGGACTGAAGGCCTTGGGCATTGATGTGACCCATGTAGGTGGCATCTTGAGTTGGAACATTGTGCGGATGCCGTTGCTGAGCTTCGGGTTTATCATTTACTTCATTGCCTCTCTAGCCGAGTGTAACCGCGCGCCCTTTGACATTCCAGAGGCCGAGTCTGAGTTGGTGGGCGGCTTTCACGTAGAATACAGCGGGTTCAGGTTTGCCACTTTGTTTTTAGCCGAGTACGCCATGATGCTGCTGGTGAGTCTGGTGGCTGTGATTCTGTTCTTAGGAAGCTGGAATTCGCCTTTCCCCAACATGGGCCCCGTAATGCTAGCCGATTGGACTTCGGGCACGTTGGGCGCCTGGTCTGGTAACCTGTGGGCTTTTTTCTGGCTGGTGAGCAAGGCCTTGGTCTTGATGGTGGTGCAGGTTTGGTTGCGTTGGACGTTCCCTAGAATGCGCGTGGACCAGCTCATGCACCTGTGTTGGAAAATACTGACGCCCGCCGCGTTGGCGTTAGTATTAGTAGCCGCCGTCTGGCGCTTGTTGATGATTTAAACCCATGGAAAACCCTCAGGAGAAAATAGGCAGTCTACAGCGCCGCGGCTTTTGGCGGGACCTCCAGTCCTTGTGGCAGGGCATGGGCTTAACGTTTAAGCATCTGGTGCAAGCCAAGGAGCGGCGCTCGCCCTTGCACATCGCAGACCCCAACTACTTTAAACAGGATACGGGTGTGGTGACGCTAACGTATCCTTATGAGGCCTTGCCGGTGCCTGAGAACGGGCGCTACCGCCTGCACAATGAGATTGACGACTGCATTGTCTGCGACCTCTGCGCCAAAATCTGTCCGGTAGACTGTATCACCATTGAGTCAGTTAAAGCCACCGAAGAGATAGGCGAAACCTCTGACGGCACCAAGAAACGCCTCTACGCACCCGTCTTTGACATTGATCTGGCCAAATGCTGTTACTGCGGTCTCTGCACCACCGTTTGCCCCACGGATTGTCTTACCATGACCAAGGTCTATGACTTTCCGGAGGTAGACATCAAGAACATGATTTACCATTTCACGGACCTCACCCCAGAACAGGCTGAAGAAAAGAAGAAGCTTTGGGCCGACCAGCAGGAAGCCATTGCCCTGGCCAAAGCCGAGGCCATGAAAGCGCGCCAACAGCAGAAAGGTGAGTAAACCTGAGAATTATTTGCAAGTCCAATTGAAACTTTCTCCTAAACTCATTAAAAATGCTCTTTTAACAGGGCTAGCGATGATTCTACTCCAAGTAGGAGCGAATTATCTTTATGAACCTAGGTCACCTTTCGCCAAATTCATATTAGAGGGCCATTTGCTCTTCTCTATTCTATTCCTGGTTTTGGTGGGTGCATTTGTGCTGGGATTGTATTTCTTATTTAAAGCAAAGTTTAGAAAAGCATTAGTCCTGCTTATTTGGTCAGGTGTCTTTATGCCTATTATTGGTTTTGCCCTTTACTGGGATTTAACACAACTAGATGTTTTGAATGAAGACCGAGTATTCTATATGTCTGCCTCGAATAAAGAAGAAAAATTTATCCTGCAATATTATGAAACAGGTCTTTCTGGTAATCCTAAATGGAGAGCCATTCTCGTACAAGACCAATATCAGTCCTTTAGACGATTCAAGGGTGTAGCTATAGATTTACTGTACCCTGAAAATGGGTTTGACAGTAGCCTTGGCGATAGAGTCATCCACCTTGAAAAGATTCCTCAAACAATAACCTTTAAAGGTCAAAAATATTTGCTGGAAAAGTCAATCCTGTTTGACAGCCAAAGGAGAACTGAGATTTCTAAGTAAATCCTTAAGGAAAGTTGAGTAGGCATTTATAGCCTGTTTTCTGGGGAAAAGGTCAAAAACGATAACCGCATTTTTCTTTGTATAAAACACTTTCTACCTCTTCTATTCGTTCTTAGTTTTTGGTAAATTGTTGCATGGCGCGCGTACTTTCCTTTTTCTTTAGTCTTCTTCTATTCTTCTCTGCCTCTGTTGGATTTGCCCAGCAGAAGGTGACGCACAAAACGTTTTCGGTGAAGCCTTTGAATGAGACCAAGGCTTTGCCAGAGCTGTCCACGTTTGTCCAGCAAGTCATTACCGCCTGCACCAACAAGGACACCGCCTTTTTATTGAGTGTCGTGAGTGACAGCGTGGCCGTTTCGCATGGGGGAGGGTCTTATGGTAAGACAGATTTTCTGGAGGACTTCATCAAAAAAATGGACGGCTTCAGTAGATTGAAAGAAGCGCTTGTTCTAGGCGGCACCATTGAAAAGGAAGAAGGGCAAGAGGTGTACCAGTTCCCGTATGTGCAGTCTCATAGGTTCTATAGCCCGCAATTAGACCAGTTTGAAGTAGACCCGTACATCACGCTCATCGGGTTGAAGCCATTCTTGGGGGTGTACAGCAAGCCCTCACTCAAAGCGCCTAAAAGTGCCGTGTTGGCCTACCCCATCCTGCAAATTGCCGAGGACGGTGACCATGAAGACCCCGTTTGGGCGAAGGTCTACACTTTTGACAAAAAGGTACAGGGCTTTGTGCAGTGGAGAGACGTCTACGCGGCTTCTGGCATTACGGTACAGATTGTAAAAGAGGGCAATGCATTCAAGATTGTGGATGTGGCACCTTTTGATTGATTTAATTTCGTTGCTGCTCAAAGAGCCCTCGTTCCTTTTTCCCATCCAAAGCATTTCATAAACGTCCATCGTTTTTAGGCTGGTTTCTAGAAAGGAGGCCAAAAACGGGGGCGAAAAAAGTATCTTCGTGTTTGGATGTTGGTGCGTATACGGCATCATTGTTTTCATCTGAGTAAGACCCAATCATGTTCCAAACCACCAAAGCGCCTTTGCCGGAGCGCATGCGCCCCGCTAACCTAGACCAATACGCCGGCCAGCAGCATCTGGTGGGGCCCAAGGGTGTCCTGCGTCGCTACATTGAAGCGGGCATGGTGCCGTCCATGATTTTCTGGGGACCTCCGGGCGTGGGCAAGACTACCCTAGCCAACATCATTGCGGGTCAATTGAAAGTGCCGTTTGTGGCCATGAGCGCCATTAATGCGGGTGTGAAAGACATCCGGGACGTGATAGACCAGGCCAGAAAACGGCAGGGAACGGTCTTGTTCATAGACGAGATACACCGGTTCAACAAGTCTCAGCAGGATGCGCTGTTAGGAGCCGTTGAGAAAGGAACCGTGACCTTGATTGGCGCTACTACGGAGAACCCTTCATTTGAAGTCATTCCCGCCCTGCTGTCCAGGTGCCAGGTGTACATTCTTAAATCACTAGAAAAGAAAGAACTCATTGACTTGGTGCAGAAAGCGCTAACAGAGGACGAAATTCTGAAGAAGCGGGAGATAGAAGTGCAGGAGTACGAGGCGCTGTTGACCATCTCGGGGGGAGATGCCCGCAAGCTGCTTAACCTCTTGGAGATTGTCATTGACGGTAGCACCACTAATCCGCAGGAGAAACTGGTGATCAACAATGAGATGGTCAAGCAGATTGCCCAGCAGAACCTGGCGCTCTATGACAAAGGCGGAGAGGCGCATTATGACATCATCTCGGCTTTCATCAAGTCCATGCGCGGCTCAGACCCCAACGCCACGGTGTACTGGCTAGCCCGCATGATTGAAGGCGGCGAAGACCCCAAGTTCATCGCCCGCCGCATGCTCATTATGGCCTCTGAGGACATCGGCAACGCCAACCCCACAGCCATCATCATGGCGAACGAGTGCTTCCAGGCGGTGAACGTAATTGGCTACCCAGAGTGTGACATTATTCTCTCCCAGTGCGCTATTTACCTGGCCACCTCACCTAAGAGCAACGCCGCGTACAAAGCCATCAGGACCGCCCGAGCCATGGTCAAAGAGCAAGGGAGCCCACCGGTGCCCTTAAACCTGCGCAATGCGCCTACCAAGCTCATGAAGGAGATTGGGTACGGCAATGAATACAAATACTCGCATGACTATGAAGGCAACTTCGTGGCCCAGAATTTTCTGCCCGAAGAACTGAAAGGCACCATCTTCTTCCATCCCGGCAACAACGCCCGCGAAAATGAGATGCGCAAGAACCTACGCAATCAGTGGGGAGAGTGGTACGGGTATTAGTGAGTGAGTGAGTGAGTGAGTGAGTGAGTGAGTGAGTGAGTGAGTGAGTGAGTGAGTGAGTGGATTTTTGTTGAAGATGAAAGACACTCGTAGGAGCTTAGCACACTATGAGGCCATTTACTTTCTATTGTCATCCTGAAAGGATCTTGTGGGCGAATTAGACTGGCAGAAGGAATGCGCGGATTCTCCCCTTGAGGGGAGCGTGGAGGGGTGTATGCATCTATTAAATTTATATTTCTCTTAGCCAAATTAGAGAAGTAACTTACTTATAGCATCATCCTAACTTTTGAAAGGTGAGCTCTCCTTTGTAAACACCCCTCTACGCTCCCCTCAAGGGGAGAATCTGCCGTTGGAACAAAGAGGACATTTTTTGCTTGTTTTCCCGAAAGCAGGCAAAAAAAGGGTTGCATCTCAATGTCTGTTCATCCTAAAATCTACCTTCTTCACCACTAGACTACATATCTATTTGTCCTTCAACCACACCCGCACGCCAAAGGATAGACTCATAATATTTGGGTATCCGGGCACGAAGGAGGTGGAGAAATCGGTGCGGTCTGTGAGGCGGTAGTTGTATTCAAATTCCCCGGCGTACCAGATCATTTTGTATTGCCAGGCATCATCGACATCTCCGCCAAAGAAGGAGGTAGACTCGTTGTAGCCGTCTAGAGCGGCCCAGTTCCGGCGGTACACCAGCGTAGGGCCAATACCGCCGTTCAAAGAATGCCTCCCCACCTCAAAAATGACGGCACGTACGCCCAAGTGGGTAAAGCCTGCTAGTTGCATGGCGCAGTCGGCGTAGAGGGCTTGGATGACCTTGATGGAAAACTTGCCTCCTTTGATGAAGTGCTCATAGCCCACGCTGCCGCCCAGGTTCACCACCAAATAACCCTTGCCGTCTGGGTTGAGGGGCATGAGTTCAGCGTTGTCGTCTCCTTTAGGGTGCAGGGTCAGGCCAAAATACTTGAAGTTGAGGTTGCGGCGCGTCTGTCCCTGGCCCGGAAAGGCAAAAAGGAAGAGAAACAAGGCTAGTACCCACATGCGCATAAGAGCAAATACGCGAAATACTGAATTTTGCTAATCACCACCGGTACTATCGCCTCTGCATTGGCTTATTACTCACAGAGATAGCGTGTGGATCTGCATGATTTGCCGCTACCTTCGGCAGTAAATCAAGAAATATACTTTTAATCAGAGACAGGATGTAAGTCTTTAGAAGTATATTCGACTAATGTAGAAACATGGGTGCAGTGGCGGTTTGCCATGCGTGCCTTTTACCTTAAAGACATGTTACAATTTTTCAAATATGTATTGGCCACCATTGTAGGCCTGCTGTTGTTCATGACGCTGGGCTTTATTCTGTTGTTGGGCATTGCCGCCGCCACTACAGATGACACCGTGAGCATTGAGAAAGACTCTGTATTGGAGCTGAAGCTGAACCAACCTATTCTGGAACGCAGCCCGCGCAGTCCGTTTGCTGATCTGGGCTTCTCAGATGCCTTCGGCGATGGCGGGATTGGTCTGGATGACATCAAAGCCTCTATCAGAAAGGCCAAGAATGATGACAACATCAATGGCATCATGCTCAACCTGGAGTTCATGCAGGTAGGTATGGCATCTCTGGAAGAGATCAGGGATGAGCTTATTGAGTTTAAGAAGTCTAAGAAATTTGTGGTGGCGTACAGCGAGATTGCCACTGAGAAGGCCTATTACCTGTCATCAGTGGCAGACCGCATCTACCTGAACCCCTCTGGCACGCTAGAATTGAATGGCTTGAGTTCTGAGGTCTTGTTCTTTAAGGGATCTCTGGAAAAGCTGGACATTGAGCCGTATATTTTTAAGGTTGGCGAGTATAAAAGTGCCGTGGAGCCGTTCATTCTGGACAAGATGAGCGAGCCAAGCCGGGCGCAGACTACGTCGTTCCTTAACTCGCTCAACAACTTCATGCTTCAGAACTTGGCCAAAGCCCGCAACAAGAGCTTTGCCGAGGTTAAGAACATCTCTGACTCCATGCTGGTGCACAACGCCGAAGACGCCCTTAAATATGGCCTGGTGACCCACCTAGGCTATTATGATGAGGTGCTAGCCTTCATGAAGCGCAAAACGGGCATTGAGGCAGATGAAGAAGTGAACCTGGTGAACCTGAGCAAGTACCGCAAGGTGGCAGATGAACATAAGAAAACCGGTTCTTCTAAAAATAAGATTGCCGTGATCTATGCCTCTGGTGAGATTGTGGGCGGCAAAGGAGACGAGGACAACATAGGCGGCGAAGGCATGTCAGAGGCTATCAGAAAAGCACGTCTGGACAAGAACGTGAAAGCCGTGGTGCTACGTATCAACTCGCCGGGCGGTAGCTCGCTGGCCTCAGACGTGATCTGGCGCGAGGTGATGCTCACTAAGAAAGTGAAGCCTGTGATTGCCTCCATGTCTGATGTGGCCGCGTCCGGTGGCTACTACATTGCCATGGCCTGTGACACCATTGTGGCGCACCCCAACACCATCACGGGTAGCATTGGCGTGTTCGGGATGATTTTCAACGGAGAGAATTTCCTGAAGAACAAGCTGGGCATCACCGTGGACCGCGTCAAAACCGGTAAGTTCTCAGACGTGCCTTCCGTGACGCGCCAAATGACCGAGTATGAGAAAATGCACGTTCAGCGCGAAGTGGAACGCATCTACACCGACTTTACCACCAAGGCTGCCAAGTCTAGAAACATGTCTGTAGAGGCGTTGAGAAAGGTAGCTTCTGGACGGGTTTGGTCTGGCTCAGAGGCGAAGGCCCGCGGTCTGGTTGACGTGTTTGGCGGTCTGGACGAGGCCATTGCCATTGCCGCCAAAAAAGCGAAACTCAAGAAAGACGAGTACCGGGTGCGCACCATGCCTGAGCAGAAATCCTTTATGTCTAACTTCTTGGAAGAGTCTGAGAGCCAGATTAAAAGTTATTACCTGCAGAAGGAGCTGGGTACTATGATGCCATATTATCAGCAATACAAGAAATTAGAGATGATGCAAGGCGTGCAGGCCCGCATGCCGTATGACCTTGCCATTCAATAAGGTTAAACATAGAGCTTTCCCCACAAAAAAGGCGGCCATTGGCGGCCTTTTTTGTTGAAAGAAACTTGCCCGGCGGTTACAGGTTTCAAGAAAAATTTAGACCTTGCAGCGGTAAACAATAATCGTTTTCGGGCTGTTTTCCAGAAAACAAGCCAAAAACAACGCAACACCTATGATACACGCCTTACAGGAAGCCGCAGACTATATCAGAGACCAGATGAACCACCAGTATGAGCCTGAGTTCGGGATTGTTCTGGGCACGGGCCTGGGCGGACTGGTAGAGGAACTGGAGATACGGCACAGCCTCAGCTACGCAGACATTCCGCATTTTCCGGTGTCTACGGTAGAAAGCCACTCGGGTAAACTCATCTTCGGGGATCTGGGCGGACGCCGTGTCATGGTCATGCAGGGCCGTTTCCATTACTATGAGGGCTACTCCATGGAGCAGGTGGTGTTTCCGGTGCGGGTCATGAAGCTGTTGGGCATTAAGCGTCTGTTTGTGAGCAACGCTGCGGGCGGTCTGCATCCTGCGTTTAAAACCTCAGACCTGATGGTGATCACAGACCATATCAATCTGCAGCCTACCAATCCTTTGATCGGGAGGAATATTGATGACCTGGGGCCGCGTTTCCCAGACATGAGCGAGCCGTATGAGGAGCACATGATCCAGCAGGCGCTTAACATCTCTGAGCACCACAGACTCAACCTGAAAAGCGGTGTGTACGCGAGCGTGCCTGGCCCTATGTTGGAGACCAAAGCCGAGTACCACTACCTGCGCACCATTGGCGCCGACGCCGTGGGCATGAGCACCGTGCCCGAGGTTATTGCCGCCGTGCACATGGGCCTGCCGTGCTTTGCCGTCTCTGTGATCACAGACCTTTGCGTGCCGGGTAAAATCAAGAAGGTGATATTGAAAGACATCCTGGACGCTGCCGCCAAAGCAGAACCTGCCTTGACCGTTCTGTTTAAAGAGTTGATCAAGGTACAGGAATAGCCAACACCAAGTCAGGCGTTTTGGCCTGTTTTCACCAAAATAGCCTAAAAACGAGAACGCCTCGCAGTCCAAAGATTGCGAGGCGTTCTCGTTTCCATAGTTGTTGGTTAGGCTACTTGATAATCAGCTCCCGGGTGTTGTAGTTCAAGTGCGTGAAGACGCCAAAACCGCCGGCCACGGTAGACTTGATGGTGACTGGCTGCGCGAACGGATTTCCATTGGAGCGGCGCGCGTCCTCTACGCTGCTGATAAAGTCATAATACGCCCGATCTAGATGGAAGAGCTTGATGTTAAGCGTGTCACCTCGGTCAAAGCGATAAGTGGTGGTGTAGATGATTTTCTGGCCGTTGCGCAGGCGGTCATTGATCTCGGCGTCCATTTCACTGTCTACTCCGGTAGAGTCGTTTTTATGGGTAAGGAGGCGGTAAAAGTTCTCGCGGGTGGCATCGTCTTGCCACCTAATGTAGAGGTAGGCTTCCTGGCTTTCTTCGGGCTTATCATTGAATTTGTAACCTACACTGTCCAGAGGGGCAGGTGGCAATACCGTGGTAGAGCCCGTCACGCGGCGGCCCGCAGGATCGGTGATGGTGAGGGTGTAGACATCGCCGGGTTGGCTTTGGATGACGTGGCTGCTTTGATAATTGGTGATTTTCTCGTTCTTGTTGTCCACCACCACTTTAAACGCCAAGGGAATTACCTGAGACCCGTTTTTAGTGATGGTCACCTTTGCATTGTTGATGATGACCGGCTGAGCGCCCTCAAAATACCCTGCAGATTCTGACAAGGCTAGTCTGATGGGTTTGCCTTCCTCCAGATAGCATTCTACTACCAGCTCAGTAGGAAGCACTGGTAGTTTCACCTCAATCTCCTGCTCCATGTCACAGGCGGTAAAACCCGTTAGCAGCAAAAGAAAACCAAGCAGCCTGACTATATATGTTTGGGTCTTCATTAGAATTTGAAGTTATAGGTAATGGACGGAATGACCGGGAACAAGGACACCTGCTTGGCCACAAAGCCCGTAATCTGCTCCGTCTCCTCATCCTTGATGGTCTCAAAATACACGAAATACGGGTTGCGGCGGTTGTAGGCGTTGTACACGCTAAAGGTCAGGTCAGAGGTGCCGCGCTTTGGCCTAAGTTTATAAACCACGCCCAAATCCAGCCTATGATAAGCGGCCAGCCTAAACGAGTTGCGTTCTGTGTACACGGGTATAACCGTATAATCCTCTCCGTTCACATCCTGAAAAACGAAGCGCTGCACGGGTAATGAGTAGGCGTTGCCGGTACCATACACAAACGTAGCCGTGGCACTGATGCGCTTGTTCAACTCATGGATGGCCACCACTGACAGGTCATGTCTTCGGTCAAAGCGCGTCGGGAATTTCTTGCCGTTGTTGATGTCTGGGAAGGTTCGGTTAGTCCAGGAAAGGGTATAGCCAATCCAACCGGTGGTTTTGCCTTCTTTCTTCTCCACGTAAAACTCCTGGCCGTAGCTCTCGCCGGTACCAAAGACAAATTCCTCCTCCAACTCTGCATTGCCAAAAATCTGGGCCCCGTCCTTTAAATCAAGCTGGCGTTTCATGTCTTTGTAATAAGCCTCGGTGCTGAGCAAGTATTTTTCCTTGTAGATTTTTGTTACCCCCAAGGCCACTTGGTCAGAACGCTGCGGTTTCACGCCAGGGCTGGATGGATACCAAATGTCTGTAGGCAAAGAAGCCCCTGAGTTGGACACCAGGTGCACATACTGGTACATGCGCGTGTAGTTGGCCTTAAGCGAAAGCGTTTCGGTAAAGCGGTAATTGACAGAGGCGCGCGGCTCCAGGCCCACAAACGTCTTGTCGTTTCTAAAGCCAGACACGCGTACCCCATAGCTGACCGTCAACAGCGGCGTGAGCCCCCAGTCATCTGAGGCGTACAAGCCAAACTCCTGCCCGTTGTAATTGTTCCCGGCCTGCACATTAACAGAGCCGTCATCACTGCTGGCCTGCAGCCGGCCCACCGTGAATTGATGCTCCGTCGCAGAGGCTCCAAAGCGCACATGATGGTGATCATTGGGCAGGTACTCAAAGTCTGTCTTGAGCGTGTAGTCCGTGATGTTGGAAGTAAGGTTAAAACTGAAGATGTCCAGCTTGTTGGCAATCTCATACTCATAGTTAGAGGTAGAGAAGGTGCTGTTGACGAAGAACCTGGGTGAGAACTGGTGGGCCCACCGGGCACTGGCCACCCGGTTGCCCCAGTTAAAGTTGAAGTCAAAGTCTGCGTCGTTGAATTTGAAGAAGTCCTTGCCGTAGTAGCCGTTCACAAACAGGCGGTCACTGGGGCCTAATTCAAAGGTGGCCTTGGCGTTGAAGTCGTAGAAGTAATAATCCGGGATGGGGCTCCAGTCGGGGTCGTCTTCCTGTGATTTGTTGATCATGCGCGTGAACACGTCCACGTAGGTGCGGCGCGTCGACACCAGAAAAGAGGATTTCTCCTTTTGAATAGGGCCTTCTACGGTTAACCTAGACGCAATCAAGCCAAGACCACCCGAGACGTCATAGTCCTTGCGGTTGCCATCGCGCATCTTCACGTCCAGTACTGAGGATAACCTACCGCCAAACTGCGCCGGAAATCCGCCTTTGTACAGCTCCACGTTGCGCACTGCGTCTGGGTTGAACACAGAGAAAAACCCGAACAAGTGACTGGGGTTATAGACCAAGGCGTCTTCCAACAAGACCAGGTTCTGGTCGTTGCTGCCGCCTCGCACAAACAGACCGCTGGTCCCTTCGCCGCCCGACTGGATGCCAGGTTTCAATTGCAGGGTCTTGATGATGTCTACTTCGCCAAACAAAGCCGGCAGTAGCTTGGCCTCTCTACTAGACAGCGTTTCTACACTCATCTGGGGCCGGGTGAGCCGGTCCTGGAACGTGTTGCGCTCGCCTTCCACTACCACTTCTTTGAGTTCTGTGTTTAAGGCCGTCAACTCAAGGTTCAGCTTCACATCACTGGTTAAGGACAACTCATTTATTTGGCTTTGGTAGCCCAAATAAGAGAACTGGATGCGGTAACTGCCAGGAACGGTGGTGAGGCTGTAGAAGCCGTTGGTGTTGGTAATCACGCCCGAAGCCGTACCAAGTATGCCCACGTTGGCGCCAATCAGGGGCTCGCCGGTGCTGGCGTCTCGCAGGGTGCCGCTCAGGGTAACCTTGTCCTGCGCCGCAAGTGAGGAACTCAGACAAAGAAAAAGCAGGAGGGAGAGCAGAAAGCGCAGGGCAACAGGCATATAATGAATAAAAAACCGAGGGTCTATTTACTGGAAATTCCCGAAAGCATAACGCCTAGCCAGCGGATATGTTTTCAAGGGGAGCAGGAGAAAGTGCCTGTGCCACCGGGCCAAAGCCTTCATTGGGGAAAAGCTCTGCATACAGTTTGGTAATGGCAAATAGGTGCTGCCTTACTTTTCTGTGATCAGGAAACTCTCCCTGCACCGCATCCTGGGCCAAGTGTAAGGACAAGTCCGTTAAAAGCAAGCGGCGTTTCTCTAGATATTCTGGCGTGCCCTGGTACATAGGAACGGTTGGGTAGGATGCTTCAACAGCGGTATGGGCAGTGTCTATATAAGCCAGCAGCCTCTGGCGAATCTCTGTAGTCATGCTACAAATATATCTAAAAAAGCCACTCCCGTTTTTGGCTTGTTTTTATGAAAACAGACCAAAAACGGGAGTGGCTAAAGTGTTGGTTCTTTACAGGTTAGAATACAGCCAAGCGTTGCGCAAGGCTATCTGCGCAGGCGTGGCTTCTGGGGCCGGGGCTAACCAGTGGGAGACCAATTCTTCTGAGGGCACCAACTTGGCTTTCAGGTCTACGGGTTTCACTTTGCCACTGGCGTCTTTTCTACCTACCGTGATGGTGAGCATGCTGCCTTCTTTGCCGTTGGCTACGTGTTTGGAGAAAAGCTCAGTCGCGTTGGTCAGGGTTAGATCTTCACCATTGATGGCCAAAATTTGGTCTCCGGCTTTCCAACCCAAAGCCTTGCCAAAGCTAGATAGATTCTCCACGCTGGCCACAACAATTCTACTGGCGGCCTGGTCATAGCCCAACGTTGGCTTGCCCAATGAGATTCGCTTCATAACCCCCGAAGGCTTGTACTGGATGCCCACTTTCTGGAAAAGCTCGGCGTAAGGCAGCGGCTCTGCGCCTTCTACATGCCGTCTAAAAAACTCTCTGATCTCAGGGAAGGTAAGCGCCGTGATCTTGTCAAACAGCTCCTCGTCCTTGAAGGATTTGTCTTTGCCGTAGGTCTGACTCAGGTCTTTCATGAGGTTGCGCACGCCGTATTTACCACCCGACAACTCCCGCAACCTAATGTCCAGGGCCATGCCGATGAGTGCGCCCTTCTGGTACACGTTGCCGTACTGCTTCTCATATTTGTCTAGGGCGCCCAGGCTCAGTTCCGTGAAGGCAAGGCTGTCGTTGTACTCTTCTTTGGACGCGATGATCTTGTTTCTGATTTCGTCCATGAACGCGCCTTCATCTATCAATTTCTGATTGACCTGCACGTGATGGGCAAAATACTCGGTTACGCCTTCATACAGCCATAGGTGCTTGGACATCTTAGGCTGCGAGAAGTTGAAATTGCCAATCTCCTCTGAGTGGATGTTCAAGGGCGTTACAATATGGAAGAACTCATGCGCCGAGATGCTACGTACCTGCTCTGCCAGCATGTTGGGCGGCATCTCCGGGAAATAGTACACCGACGAGTACGAATGCTCCAAAGCACCGTAGGCGCCCGTGCGGTTCTGCTTGTTGTCAATGTAAATCAAGAAAGCATACTTGTCTACGGGCAACGTACCACCCAGGTAGTTCTTTTGGGCCTCCAGAATGGTTCTAATGTTGTTGGCCAGGTTCTTAGAGCGCTGTCCGCCGCCGCCTGCGTAGGTGGCAATCAAGACATCGGCGGTGCCTACTTTGAGCATGGCGGTGTCTGGCTTGCTGTAAAGCATGGGTGCGTCTACTAGGTCATTGTAGTTCTCCAGTAAATAGGTGTCTGAGGTGGCCGTGGTAGAAGTGGCGCGCAAGGGAGTGGCGCCGTAGAATTCCTGCGGCTTAGTCACCGTGATCTGGTACGGCGTTTTGGTCATGCCCTCAAAATACCCGAAGAACCCGTGCGTGTTAATCAAGTACACTTTGCCGGCCTCAATGTCTGTGGCGGCGGGTTCAAACACAATGTCTTCTTTCTTGGGCGTATCCCAGGTGTCGTCTGCCAGGTAGGTGATTTTTTTGAGCTTCTTGGCATTCTTGATGCGCCAGGTGTTCACGTCCACCTTTTCTACGGGCAGCTTTCTGCCTTTCTTGTCTACGGCCTTAAAGTCTGAGATAAATTTCCCGAAGTCATAGACGGCATAGGTGCCAGGCACCATTTTAGGCAGGCGGTACAGCACTTCGTCCTCGTCCAGGTCATCTACCAACAACGTGACGGGCAGTTTGTCATTGGAGACTTTGGTAAGGTCAATGGAGAAGTTGTACGTCGGTTTCTTGGGAGAATCTGCCAACGTGGGCAACTGCACCAGCACGGCAAGGCCTAAGGCCGCTAAGAATGATTTAACCATAGATGTCTATGAAATAGGGAATAAGAGAACAACGAAATAATAGGGTATTTAGATATAGTTACTGCAAGTTTCCTGCCTGTTTCTTCACCCAATCAAAAACAAAGACCCATTTTTGGCCTGTTTCCCAGAAAATAGGCCCAAAACGAAGCGCTTATTCGCTTCTGAGCGCCTGGATGGGATTGAGCAGCGCGGCGCGGGCGGCTTGTACGCCCACCGTGGTTAGGGCAATGCTCAAGGCCCCTAACGCGGCGATGACGAACAGCCAGGTGCTCATGTGCACCTGGTAGGCAAAATCCTGAAGCCAGTACTGCATCCCCAGCCAGGCCAGCGGCAGCGCCAGAGCAATGGCCACCAGCACCAGCACCGCAAAGTCTTTGGAGAGCAGCAGCACAATTTCCCAGACGGTAGAGCCCAGCACCTTGCGGATCCCTATCTCTTTGGTGCGCTGCTCCGCCGTGAAGGAGGCCAGCCCAAAGAGTCCCAGGCAGGCAATCAAGATGGTAAGCACCGCAAAATACCCGAAGATGGCCAGCATCTTCTCCTCGGCCCGGTACTGCTGGTCAAAGAAATCATCCAGGAAAAAAGACTCTATGGGGTGCTTGGGAGCAAACTCCCGCCATTTGCGTTCAATAAAGGCCACCGTCTTCCGCATGTCCTGTCCTTGTATCTTGGTGACCATGTACCCGTTGGAATGCTTGAGCGGTACCAAAATGAGCGGATCCACGGGGCTGTGCAAAGAGGCATAGTTGAAATCTTCTGTCACGCCAATCACCTTGGCGTCATAGTCAATGAGCTTGATGCGCTTGCCCAGGGGTTTGTCATAGCCCAACCATTTAACAGCGGCGGCATTCAACATGACGGCTCCCTTCTCATCTGAGGGAATGCCTCGGTCAAACGCGCGTCCTTCCTTCAACTGTATGCCTAAGAGCTCCAGGAAACCCGGTTCCACAAACATGACGTTCATGGTCTTGTCAATTTCCTGGCCTTCGTTGTCCTCTGCCAGCACCAGCAGTCGGCCCAGTTCCTCACCGGGTATGTTGCCAGTCTGGGCCACGCCTTTGACGTTGGGGTGCTGCTTTACCTGTTCCATGACCACAGACAGGTGCCGGGCTACGGTGGTGTCACCTACAGGCAGATTTATGGCCAGGACCTTCTCCTTGTCAAAGCCCAGGCTTTTGTTTTTCAGGAACTGCAACTGGCTGTATACCACGGCGGTGCCAATAATCAACACCAGAGAAATGGTGAACTGCAAAACCACCAGCGTCCTGCGCAGCCATGAATTTCCGCTGCGCGGGCTCTTGTCAGATTTAAGCACTTCCACGGGCCTAAACCCCGACAGGAAAAAGGCCGGATAGCTGCCCGCCGCCAAGCCCACAAACAAGAGAATGCCCAGCAGCGTGAGGATGAAGTTCAGGTTTAGGAAAGACGAGAGCGTGAATTGCTTGTCAGTGAGTTTATTGAACAGCGGAATGGAGAGTTCAGTCATGGCCAGCGCCAAAATCAAGGCCAGCAAAGTGATGAGGATGGATTCGCCCAGGAACTGCTTGATGATCTGGTAGCGGTCGGCGCCCACCACCTTGCGCAGGCCCACCTCGCGGGCGCGCTTGGCAGACCGGGCGGTGGCCAAGTTCATGTAATTGATGCAGGCAATCAAGAGTAGAAACAGCGCCACCACGCTAAAAATGTAGACGTAGGCCTTATTGCCCGATGGCGACAATTCTTGCTCAGAGGAATTACTCAAGTGGATGTCTTGGATGGGTTGCACCTCAAACCGGACGGTGGCGCTCAGCTGCTGTTCTCTAATCCAGGGCTCTACGGTGTTTTTAACCAGCTGCGCCAGTTTCTGCTCAAAGGCAGGCATGGCCTCTGGGTTGTGCAGCGTGAAATAAGTGTAAAACGAGATGGCCAGCCAACGACTCTCGGCGAAGGCCGCGCCGCCTGGGTCCTTGCCCAGCCTGATGGCCTCTTCACGAGTGCTCTGGGACAGAAACGCATTGACGGCCAAATGCGAGTGCTTGTAGGATTTGACCACGCCTGTCACCTTAAACGTGTAGCGCGTAAAGGTCAAAAGTTGGCCTAGCGCGTTGTCTGCGCTGCCAAAGAACTTGGTGGCCAACTCTTCAGAAAGCACAATGGATCGGGGCGCATCTAGGGCAGTCTTAGGGTCACCGGCCAGAAACGTGTAGGGAATCACCTCAAAGAACGTGCTGTCTGCAAATACCAGGTGATCCTCTAAAAACGGCTGCTGGCCCACCCAAATGGTCTGCTTGTCAATGGCGCCCAGGCGGGCACTCTGTTTTACTTCCGGGATTTCCCGCTGCATGTGCTCAGAGAGCGGCATGGGAGAAAGTCCGAAGTGATCGTTCTTGCCTTGGAAGTTGATGTTGCTGACAATGCGGTAGATGTTCTCTGAATTGGGAATCTCGCGGTCATAGGTGAGCTCATGCTGCACAAACAGGAAAATAAGCAGGCACGCAGAAATCCCCGTGGCCAGCCCCACAATGTTGATGGCGGAGTAGGCCGGATTTCTAAGCAGGTTGCGCCAAGCTATCTTAAAGTAGTTTTTGAGCATGTGAGAAGTATATGTCTGCTATAGGCAATAAGTTGTTTTTCTGCTGTTTTCCCAAAAGTAGCCCGAAAACGGAAACAAGACTTCTATTTTAAGGTCGCAACTAACTGTGTAAGCGTTTGTAGCACCTCTGTTTTGGGCTGTTTTCCGGAAAATAGGCCAAAAACAGGTGTCACGTGGCCCCGTACGTCCATGGGTGCAGGGCTTCTTGGCTGGCAGAAACTGCGTTCTTTGCAAAGGAACTGGGTGCTTCTGGAGCTCCAATCCAGCAGGTTTCTGGTGCTGTCTCTGGTTCTGTTAACGAGTACTGATGACGAATTTGGGCAATAATTAGAGCCAAGGGTTGGTCTAAAAGGGTTTGTAACGATGGCATAGGAGTAAGTTCTGCCAAAGGTTATCCCAAACTAAATGCCAACTTTGTAAATGCCTGGTTTCAAGAGCTATCTACATACGCAGCTGGGCATTATTGCGATTAACTGTCCGGAACCGTACATTTATTTGTCTGATACCGTACATAAAGTATGGCTCTAGCGCTAAATTGGGTTTTGTAAACAATTGAACAACAGTCAGTAACCCTGTTCTTAAGCCTTGCGCGCGCGTATGGCATCTTCTTTGTCCTGAATTCCCCTGAGTGACCTTTTTGCCTTTTGTATGAGTAAAACCAACTGCCGCATATTGATAGTGGATGACCAGGAAGACATCCTCACGGCCGGCCGCATCTTTCTTAAGCAGCACTTTTCGCTGGTGCGCACAGAAATCCACCCAGAGCGCTTACCAGAACTGTTGAAGAAAGAGTCCTTTGATGTCATCCTGCTAGACATGAACTATACGGCCGGTGCCACCTCTAGCCGCGAAGGCTTGGACCTGCTTCAACGAATTCTGGAAGTTGACCCACAGGCTATTGTGGTCATGATGACCGCCTACGGAGACATAGATTTGGCCGTACAGGCCTTAAAACTAGGCGCTTCAGATTTTGTGGTCAAGCCCTGGCACAATGAAAAACTGCTGGCCACCTTAACCGCCGCCTGCAAACTAAGCCAATCTACCTCTGAGGTAGCCCATCTGCGCAGCAAACAGCAGCACCTCAATGAGGCTATGAACCAAGTAGGCGTGGAGCTGATTGGTAACTCTCCGGCCATGCAGAAGGTCTACCAGACCCTGGAGAAAGTGGCCGCCACAGACGCCAACGTCTTGATCCTGGGCGAGAACGGTACCGGGAAAGAAGTGGCCGCGCGCCTGTTGCACCGCCTGTCCAAAAGAGCCAAAGAAGTATTTATTGCAGTGGATTTGGGCGCCGTCACCGAGACCCTGTTTGAAAGTGAGCTGTTTGGCCACGTCAAAGGCGCGTTCACAGATGCCAAGGAAGACCGCATTGGTAGGTTTGAAGTGGCCTCTGGGGGGACCTTGTTTCTAGACGAGATAGGCAACGTTTCCCTGCCCTTGCAGGCCAAACTGCTAACCGCCTTGCAGAACCGCGTGGTGACGCCAGTAGGTTCTAACAAACCCAAGGCGGTGAACGTGCGGCTAATCTCGGCCACCAACATGCCCCTGTATGAGATGGTGAAGCAGGGCCGGTTCAGGCAGGATTTGCTGTACCGCATCAATACCGTAGAGATTCAGCTGCCGCCGTTGCGGGAGCGCAAAGAGGACATTCAGCCCTTGGCCGAGCGTTTTTTGGCTGTTTTCGCCAAAAAGTACCAAAAACCAGAGGTGCATCTTTCCAAAGCGGTGCTGCACAAACTCATGGACTATAGCTGGCCCGGCAACATACGTGAATTGGAGCATACCATGGAACGCGCCATGATCATGTGCGAAACCGGTAGTTTGCAGCCATCAGACATCTACTTGTCAGAAGATTCTTCAGAAAAAGAGGAAGTGTCTCTTAGCAAAGACCAGACGCTGGGTAACGTAGAGAAAACGCTGGTGCAACAAGCCCTCCTTAAAAACAACGGTAACATCACGCACGCTTCCAAAGAACTGGGCATCACCCGTACGGCCCTGTACCGGAGAATAGAGAAGCATGGCCTTTAATCCATTCAACGTACGGGTGTTGCTGCGGGTCATTGGCTTGGCCTTTACCTTGTTTTTGGCGGCCTACATTGGGGTGCAGTACGCTTGGTACATTACCATGTGCTGCCTGCTGGGCGTGTCTGTGGCCATGGTCATTGAGTTGATCCACTACGTTAAGCGCACCCACCAGGACATGCTCAAGTTTCTTTTGGCCATCAAACACTCTGATTACACCTTGCGGTTTGCCGTGGAAGGTGCCCCGCCCCAGTACCGCGAGCTGCACCGCATGTTCAATGAGATCACAGAGTCCTTCAGGCAGATAAAAGCCGAGAAGGAAGTCCACCACCAGTACCTGCAAGGCGTGGTGGAGCACCTGCGCATTGGTCTGATCACCTTTGACAAAACGGGCCAGGTGCAGCTTATGAACAAAGCGGCCCACCGTCTGCTAGATTTGCCTTTTCTGCAGAACCTAAATGCAGCCACCAAACTCTATCCCAATCTCACTGAAGTAGCGTTTGGAGAACCCACTCAAGAAGGAAAACTCATCAAGCTCAAACAACTCACCGAAGAAGTCTTGCTCACCGTGCAAGTCTCCAGTTTGCGTTTGCAGGACCAGGAGATCCGGATCATGTCGTTCCAGAATATTCGGTCAGAGATGGAGGCCCAGGAACTGGACGCCTGGAAGAAATTGATTAGCGTGCTCACGCATGAGATCATGAACTCGGTGACGCCCATCATCTCGCTCACCTCGTCCATCAGTGATTTGGTGCAGTCAGAGTTGACGCCTATTGCACAGGCGGGCCATCTAGACGAGGACACCATGGAGGACCTGCAACTGGGGCTGCGCACCATTGAGAAACGGACCCGGGGCATGCAGCACTTCGTGGAGAATTACCGCCGTCTCACCCGCGTACCGCCGCCGCGCCGGGCGCCTTTGAACATCCAGGCCTTATGCGACCACGTGTCCCGCTTGGTAGAAGCCCAGATGAAATCCCAGAAGATTCAATTCTTGATGCAGTTACCAGAGGAAGTATTATGGCTGAACGCCGATGCGGAACAGTTGGAACAGGTGCTACTCAACCTTCTCAAGAACGCCATGGACTCCTGCAGCCACGTGGAAGACCCGCGCATCTTGCTTCGGGCCGTGAAAGACCCAAAGGCCGAGCATTTGGTGCGCGTGGAAGTCGTGGACAATGGCGTGGGCATTGCCCCTGAAGCGCAGGATAATGTCTTTATTCCGTTTTACACCACCAAGCCGCAAGGGTCTGGCATTGGCTTAAGTTTGTCCCGGCAGATGGTGCGCCAGCACGGGGGGAATTTGCATTTCACGTCGAAGCCGCATCCCCACACTACTTTCTTTTTGACGCTGCCGTTGTTGGTGGAAAAGGGGAGGGAGTAGGGTTGATGATGGCTTTAACCATTGTATGTTAATTAGCCTTTATTGGTGATTCTCATCTAGGAATACAGTTGCTTTCCTCTTTGGTTTTGCAGTGTGATTGGTCATCCTGAGCCAAGCTGAAGGATTTACCGAGGAAGAGGTCCTTAGCTAAATTGTGAACGCAGTTGGATATTCCTTTGTAGTTGCCGCTTACTCTGGTGCGCACTCACTTCCTTGTTTCATTTCTTCCGCTAAGCGCTCACGGCCGCGGGGCCTCGTCCTGTCCCTTCGCACTGCTGTTGTACTCTGGGCCTGTGGGGCCCTGCCTTCGGCAACGAAACAACAGAGGCGCTTAGGGTCAGGACTGGTTCTGGTTCCAGTTCTGTAATGGCCTGATAGTGGGTTTGTTGCTTGTAGGCAAATTCGGGTACTGTCGCTGCAGAGCCATGCGAGCTGCGCACGGTTTGCTTGATCTGCCGTCCCGTGGCCATGGTTCAAGTCTGCGACTTGGGCCCATGATGGAGGCAATCTGCAACTGCCCTGAAGCGCTAGCCTCGACCTGCGCATTCCGTCCCCCTTTGAAGGGGGTAGGGGGATGACTAGGGCGCTAAGATTCTTTTAAGGTCTCGCAGCGTGCGCAGACTCTGTAAGGATCTGAGCTAAGAAAAGTTTGCCCCCTATTCCCTTCTTTTTACTGAGAACCGCTCACTGTTTTACGGCAGATGCTGTTGAACAATTTGGCTTAGTTGTGGGGCGGGCACGACGCCTGATTGACGCCAGAGGGATTTACCTTGGTGGAATAGTATGAGCGTAGGGATGCCTTGGACGCGGTATTGTTGGGCCACGGCTTGGTTTTTGTCCACGTCAATCTTGATTACCTTGATCTTGCCTTGGTATTGCTGGGCCACTTGTTGCAGGATGGGCGCCATGGTTTTGCAGGGGCCGCACCAATCGGCGTAGAAGTCTACCAATACGGGCATGCCGGGGCTGTTGATGAGTTCACTGAATGATTTCTTGGCCATATGCTTCCTTCTCTGTTTTTACTTTCCTCTATACGGTTTGCGTTTCGTTTTAGCTTTGACGGGCGTGATTTTTTGGTCTCCGTTTTTGGCCTGATTCCTGTAAAGTAGGCTAAAAACGGGTCTTGTGGAAAGGAACTATCACCCAGGCAAAAACCTTCTACACAAGACGAAAACACATGCTTTTATGATCCTTAAGTCTATATATACCATTTGGTTGGCTGCCTCGTTTTTTGGGTTCACGGCCTCCTGCAAAGAGCCAGACATGCCAGAGGCGCCTGCACCAACCATCCCAGAAAAGGAGCTGCTGGTCTCTTCTGAGAAACTCACCACCGTCACCGCCGAAGGCCTCAAACAAATAGCGCTTTCCAACGGGCAAACCGAACTGGCCGCCTTGGTGAAGTATGACGTAGACGTGTACCGCCTCACCTATTTAACTACCTATAAAGGGCACGAAGTGAAAGCCTCAGGACTGGTGACGGTGCCTTTGAAAATTACCTCGGCGGCGCCTATTTTGAGCGCACACCACGGCACCACCTTTGACCAGCAGTACGCCCCCAGCAACTTCTCCTTGAACTCCCTGACGGGTTTTGAGGTCTTTGCGGCGGCGGGCTACCTGACGGTGGTGCCAGATTATCTGGGCTACATGGTGTCCAAGCAAATTTTCCACCCTTACTATGATGTCAAGCACTCTGGGTTGGCAGTAGTGGACATGATCAAGGCCGGTAAGTCCTTCTTCAAGAAAAACAACATTAAAGCCTCTGAGGATCTGTTTCTTGCGGGTTATTCTGAGGGCGGGTACGTGACCTTGGCGGCTCAAAAAGAGATAGAGGAAAACCCAAGCCATGGTTTGACCGTGACGGCCTCAGGAGCTGGAGCCGGGGGCTATGATTTGGAAGGAATGCTGGCGCGCGTGATTTCGGGGGAGGCGTATCAATACCCGGCCAACCTGGCCTTTATCCTGCACGCCTATAACGTGACCTATGACTGGAACCGGCCCCTAACCGACTTCTTCCAGCAGCCCTATGCCAGCCGTCTGCAAGAGTTATTGAACGGCACCAGAAGCAGCAGTTCTATCAATCCGGCCCTGGCCACAGACCCAGCCAAGTTATTCAACCCCGCGTTTTTGGCCGCACTTAAAGGCGATGGGGAGCAAGCATTGAAAGCCGCCTTAAAAAAGAACAGCCTCAAGTACTTCGTGCCCAAGAGTCCTACGCGCTTGTACCACGGCACGGCAGACAACATGGTGCCGTATGTAAATTCTACCGTGACCTATGAGGCCATGAAAGCAGCGGGGGCTACCAATGTGAAGTTTGTGCCCATCAAAGGCGGCACGCATTTTAGTAGTTTGGAGCCCATGATCAGGGACTTGATTCCCTGGATTGAAGGCTTCCAGACGCAGCAATAGGTATTTATATTAAAACGAAGCCGCCCGATGCTAAATATCGGGCGGCTTCGTTTTTAGGCTGTTTTCTGGAAATGAGGCAAAAAACGGACTTAACTTACCTTTTTCAGTTTGGTAACCACCCACATAGAGACAATGGTGAAGAAGGTAGCAATCAAGCCTACTTTCCAAAACCCGATGAGGTCGTCCTGGCCCGGCGCGTTGGTGATGATCAAGCCAGCTAGAAAGGCAGCCAAGCCTGAGGCCAACTGCTGCACCGAAGAGTTCACGCTCATAAAGCTGCCGCGCAATCTAGGCTCCACACTAGAGGTAATCAAGGACATGGCCGGCACAAACCTCGCCCCAAACACAATGAAAAACAGGGTGGTCATCACAAACGCCTGCCAGTGCGGTACCTGCGGCAGGTTGGTCACAATTAAAATAGGGATCACAGAGAATAGGGCGGCTATCATAAAGACCCGCTTTTTGCCAAATCGGTCAGCCAGTTTACCGGCCAGTTGGGAAGTCACCACGGTGGCCAAGCCACCAAACAGGTAGATGTAGCTGAGTTCGGCTTCCTCAAAACCCACATTGGCCACCATGTACGGACTAAGGAACGGCACCACTGTAAAGCCCGCCAAAGACAAGGTCACCATCAAGGCAAAGGCCCACAGGCAGTTGGCGCTCGTGAAAATGGTCATGATCACCTTGCCTGGGTGCTGCGGAAAATGGTGCACCAAATGCTCGCGCATATTGGGCAGCATCCGCCAGGCCATAAACAGCACCAATACACATAATCCGGTTAACAAGTAAAAAGGGGCGTGCCAACTGGCGTGGCTGGCCAGGTACAAACCAATGGGAATACCACCAATAGAGGCAATGGAGAAGGCGGCCATCACCTTGCCGGTGGCGGCGCCGCGCCGTTCCTCTGGGATGGAGTCTCCAATGATAGATAGGACCAACGCGCCCAATACCCCGCCAAACGCACCTGCCAGGACTCTGGCAACCAATAAGAAACCAAAGGTAGGCGCCAGGGCGCAGGCCAGCGTGCCCAGCGTAAACCCTAAGTACAAGGCAAGCAGAGCGTATTTGCGGTCAAAGCGGTCAATGAAAAAGGCGCTCAAGAAACCAGAGATGGCCGCACTGAACGTATAGGCAGACACCAGAAACCCAAACTCGCGGGGGCTAATCTGGAACACGCGCATGAGTTGCGGGCCCAGCGGCATCATAATCACAAAGTCCATGATGTGCGTGAACTGGATGGCCGCCAAGATGAAGAGCAACCAACTTTCGCGCAGCGGAACAGCAGCGGCAGTAGAAGAATTTTGCAACATAGGTCAATAAAAAATGGTTACCACCGGTAACCGAAACAAGGTACGCAGGCCATCTCATCTGGTTAAGAAAAGAAGGGCCTTTAAGGCGAAGGTAACCTAAAAACCAGACCCGCGCCTTATCGTTTTTGGGAAAAGCGTTTGGTTTATAATTGCCTTAACGTGTGACAAGTGGCAAAACGAAATAAAAAATACCTGGAGAGCGCCGACCCGGTTTGCGGGCTTTGCGAGCGAGAAGTAGGGTTTACCACCTTGCACCACCTTATTCCCAGAGAAGAAGGCGGCAAGCACGGACCCACCGTCCCGCTGTGCCAACCCTGCCATAGCACCATCCATCTTACCTATACCAACAAAGAACTGGCCGTGCTGTACAACAACGTTCACGCCTTGCGCGCCTCAGAGGGTTTGCAGAAATACTTATCCTGGGTGAAAAACAAACGCCTAGACAAAATCACCAACCGCCGGGGCAAAGGCAACCGGAAAAGGTAGCACATCCTTTTTTGGCCTATTTTCTGGGAAACAGCCCAAAAACGACTTTTTACCGTGTAGTATTTCTTGGCCAGGTCCTGTTTACCTTCAACTTTAGAAATTGATTTTTTTTAATGGGTGATGCTCTCGTTCTGTACTTCTATGTCAGGAATGGGAAGGATTGGTGGCCGTAAACGTCTTGCAGGAAATAGTGAAAGGCACGTATTGCCTTAGGCCGTTGCAACCTGATGTTCTTTTGTAAGTACAAAAGAATAAAAGAGTTGAGTAGTATAGTGCTTGTATTTTCCTGTATATTTAAATTGAACAAAAGGAATGACTCCGCTTCGGTTCGCTTGGCCCGAAGGCAGTGCCTGCACAAAAAACATCTGACATATGCTTATTGTTGCCACCACGCCCTTCTATGAGTTACGAGTTGCTCCAGAGATAAACAGGATTTATTTCACGGCCAAGGCAACCCTTAGTAACCCACACCAGGTCCCCGACTTTTACAGAGACTGGCTGGGAGCCTTGGGGCATGTAGCAGAAGGATTTACGTTTCTGGCAGACTTGAGCAAAGTAGAAACCATTTCGCATAACCTGGAAGCGCTCACGGTAAAATTACAGCAGGCCATGGTCAAAGCCGGTATTTTTCAGGCCGCTGAGGTTTTCAGCAAAGAGGAGGTGGAAATGCGCCTCACGCAGATCTCTGGTTTATCCCACTACCCGTTGAACATCTTTGACAACACCCAGGACGCCGAGCGCTGGTTAGACGAAGTGGTGCATGACCATGCCACCAAAGAGTAATCTCTGTCACAAACTATTAACATAAACCCTGTTTTGCCGTTCTCCTGAAGAAGCTAACAGCTTTTGTTTGACTTGTACCACGCCCTATACGCTATGAAAAAGATTCTTTGTCCGGTAGACTTCTCCAAGCCTTCTACCAAAGCCGCCGAATACGCCGTGCAGATTGCCCAGCGTACCCAATCTTCGCTTACGCTGCTGCATGTGTTGCACCTGCCCATGCTAGACACTACAGAAACGGCTATGGTTGCCAGCCAAATGCTGGATGAGCAGCGCCGGCATGCCGCTGACAAGCTGCATTCCTTGGCCCTGCATTTGCAGACCATGCCCAATGCCGGCGCCATGCAAATTGATTTTAGGGTGCAGGAGGCGTTTCTGGCAGATGCCATTGAGCGGTTGACCAAAGAAGAGAACTATGACTTTGTAGTGATGGGCACCACTGGCGGCGGTAATACCCTGGAAGAAATCCTGATTGGCAGCAACACAGAAAGCGTGATGAGCCAGGTAAAATGCCCGGTGCTGGCCATTCCGGCCAATGCCAGTTTCCCAGATATCCACCGCATTGTATATGCTTCAGACTACCAACCCGAAGACGGCAAGGCTCTACGCCAAGTCATCTCCGTGGCCTCCTTGTTTCAGGCTGAGGTAGAGGTGGTGCACGTCAGTGAAGAGGCCAATGAGGCGTCCTCTCAGAAGGGCAGGGCGTTTATGGAAGGCCTTAAAACGGAGCTAGACAATTATCCCGTCCATTTCACAGAGATTGTCCATAAGCATGAGGACGAAGGCCTTAAAAACTACCTGAGCACCACCAACAGCAACATGCTGGCCATCTTAAAGAAACGCAGAAGCTTTTTCAAGAATATTTTTAGCACCAGTTTGGCGGAAAAGATGACCTACCAAACTAAATTGCCACTTCTGGTTTTACACGCTGACGCTTAATCATATTCATGTCACATCACACAACGGCTGCGGCAGAAACGCCTGCCAGCTGGCTTAAAATCGCGGCTTTTGCCGCGATTTACATTATATGGGGTTCTACCTATCTGGCTATTGTCTTCGCCATAGAAACGTTGCCACCGTTTTTGATGGCCGGTCTTCGGTTTCTGCTGGCGGGTGCCTTGCTTTACACGTTTGCCAGGTTCAAAGGCGCGCAGGCGCCCTCTAAAATCCATTGGCGAAGCACTTTCATTATTGGCGGCTTGCTGCTTCTAGTGGGAAATGGCGCCGTGGTTTGGGCGGAACAATACGTGGCCTCTGGCATTGCCGCACTTCTGGTGACCACTGAGCCTTTATGGATAGTGGCCTTGCAATGGGCAGGCAAAGAAAAAACCAAGCCCAATAAGATTGTTCTCTTAGGGATGCTCATTGGCATTGTAGGAATGCTGGTGTTGGTCAATCCTTGGGAAGCCGCCGGAAGCATTGAGCTCTGGCCATCTCTTGTCATTTTCATTGCGGCGGGTGCCTGGGCCTTGGGGTCCTTGTATTCCAATTCGGCGCCTTTGCCTAGCTCTCAGGTGTTAACCACAGGCATGCAAATGCTGTGCGGAGGTGCCTTGCTCTTATTGGCAGGCACCGTGGCCGGTGAATGGCAGACTACCCAGTGGTCTGCAGTAAGCCAACAGTCCTGGTTGGCGTTTGGGTATTTGGTGGTGTTTGGGTCTTTGATTGCCTTTACGGCGTACAGCTGGCTTACCCGGGTAGCCCCGCCTGCCCAGGTCTCTACCTATGCATATGTAAACCCGGTCATTGCAGTTTTTCTGGGTTGGGCGCTGGCCAATGAAGAAATCACTTTGCAAACCTTGGCGGCCACTGCGCTACTGGTAACGGCCGTGGTCATCATCACGCTTAACTCAAAACATTAAAAGAATGGCTGATCGTCAATTGCTGATTGCTTAGAATTATCTCAGAAAGGAAACATCCATCAACAATCGGCAATTAAATAGCGCAGATGCGACAAGCTTTGCGGTTTCTGTTGCCGGCAACTTCATAGGTGGTTCTGATGATCTTGCTTTTGCAGGTGACAAGGGCGCGGCAGCCTCGGTCTAAATGGTAGGTGGTGGCGCCTTTGCTTTCACATAGGTAAACGGCAGCACCTGCGCTGGCAGAGCGTTCCACGTCATTGGAATGGACTTCTTTCTGTTGTTTGTTAGCAGCCGACTGCGCTTTCCTGTTGTTCCTGAACTCCCAAGGCGCCAACGGCGATGGCCAGTCCCATAAACCTCGTTTGTCCAGGCGCGCTTCTTCTTCCAGCCTGCCTAGCTCTGGGTCTTTGGAATAGGCTTTGTAATGCCAGGCAAACCCGTTCTTCACCATTTCATAATTGAGGTTTCTACCGTCTGGCAGGTAGATGATGCCCACCGTGCGGCCGTAGCGGTCAATGTCTTTTACCTCTAACCGCACATCCTTCCCGAAGCAAAGCTCAGAGATGAACTGCCGCGCGCGGGTACCAAAGTCCTGGTTTTTCTCTGGGGCGTCAATCCCGTACAACCGCACCCGCAAGGGCTGGCCATCTTTCAGTAATTCAATGGTGTCGCCGTCTTTAATAGCAATTACGCGGTGATAACCAGTGGGGGAGACGGCAATGACTTCTTCTTTTTTCTCAGCGGTCTGCTGGCAACCCAACAGCAATAGAATCCAGAGGAATGACAGCAGCGCAGGAGGGAAGCGGAAGTAAGGTTTCATGTGTAGACTCAACTGAAAAAAGGATACTAACTTATCTTTTACGAGGATAACCCCAAACCGGTATTTCTAAGCGTATTTCTTTTAAACGGACTCAGGTTTTAGGCAAATACCATAAAATATTTTGAAGAAAAGCTGATTGCCCAAAATTTCATTCTTTCTCATTTAAAAGAGTTTCTGTAATCAAAATCACAAATAAGATATCAGCCGAAAAGGGTTTTTGATTAGAATGAAAATAATAAATGAAAAGTTAGCAATGAAATTAGATATACGTTGAGTTATCGGTGAAATACAAACTACATAAATGATGAATTATTAAATATATTGACTTTATGTTGTGTGTTTGATAATGTATTAGTCGTTTGTTTGCATGGTTTCTAAGCTCTCCAAAATTCCTTTCTTTATGTTGCTTGCGGTAGTGGTGGGAACGTTTGTTTTCCCTGCGCTGCCAAAGCCAACTACTCTAAGCCAGATAAATGCGGCAGACACCGCCTGGATGCTGACAGCCACGGCTTTGGTATTAATCATGACCCCAGGGCTGGCCTTTTTTTATAGCGGGATGGTTAACCGCAAGAATGTGATCTCCACCATGCTGCAGAGTTTTATCTGCATGGCCCTGCTCACGGTGGTTTGGGTAGTGGTTGGCTTTAGCCTGGCTTTCGGAGATTCTGTGGGTGGCGTCATCGGAAACCCTGCCACCTTCTTTATGATGCGCAATGTCTTGGACGGCGCGCCTTGGGAGCTGGCACCTACCATTCCGCTGGCCTTGTTTGCCATGTTCCAGCTCAAGTTTGCCATCATCACGCCCGCGCTCATCACGGGAGCCTTTGCCGAGCGCATCAGGTTCACGTCTTACACCATTTTCATCCTGCTTTTTTTTGTGTTCATCTACGCGCCGCTGGCGCATGCCACTTGGCACCCGCAAGGGATTCTGTTCCAATTGGGTGTGTTGGATTTTGCCGGTGGGACGGTAGTGCATATGTCGGCGGGGTGGGCAGCGCTAGCTTCTGCCATTTACCTCAAGCGTCGACACGAACCCAGCCACTCGCCAGCCATGGTGACGTTTGTCTTGCTAGGCACGGGTTTGCTTTGGTTTGGCTGGTTTGGGTTTAATGCGGGTTCAGCATTAGGCGCCAATGCTTTGGCCGTTACGGCCCTGGCTACCACCATGGCGGGATCGGCGGCGGCGGCGCTGGCCTGGATCTTCTTTGACGCCGTTAAGGGCCGGAAACCTTCTGCCATGGGCACCTGCATTGGGGCGGTAGTGGGCTTGGTGGCCATCACACCGGCCGCCGGGTTTGTGACCATGCCGCATTCCGTGGCCATTGGCGTCATTGCCGCCATCATCAGTAACCAGTTGGTGGATTGGCGCTCCAAAACAAACATAGATGACACCTTGGATGTGTTCCCCTGCCACGGCGTAGGCGGCATGGTGGGCATGCTGCTAACGGGCGTCTTTGCGCACCAGAACGTGAACAGCGCCAATACCACAGGCAACGGACTTTTCTACGGCGAAACCAAGTTGTTCCTGATTCAGTTGGGCGCCATGGTAGGAGTTTCGGCCTTCGCGTTTGCAGGGTCTTTTGTGCTCTTGAAAGTCACGGATGTCATCTCCCGATTGCGGGTGTCTGAAGAGGAGGAGCGGATGGGCTTAGACCTTTCCCAGCATGGGGAGAAGCACTGACGTTTTTGACCTGATTTCCGGAAAACAAGCCAAAAAAAGAGGTAAGGATGAAATTGCGGATACTTCAATTTTGCTAGCTTTACCGCTGTATTCCTTATTCAAGTGACCATGACGGTAGAATCAGTTTTAGAGCAATTGGCGGCTCTGGGCAGTGAGCAAACCAAGAAGACCTTGCTGCGCCACGGCGGACCAGAGAACATGTATGGCGTCAAAGTGCAGGACCTGAAAAAAGTCCTGAAGCAGACCAAGCAAAACCACGCCCTGGCCCTGGAAGTCTACGCCACCGGGAATTCTGATGCCATGTACCTAGCCGGCCTCATGGCCGACCCTAAACAGATGAGCCCGACAGATTTACAGGTCTGGGCAGAACAAGCCAACTGGTCCATGCTCAGTGAGTACACCGTTCCCTGGGTGGCCGCCGAAAGCGGTCATGGCTTAGAAATGGGCGTATCCTGGATTGACTCTGACCAAGCGCTTATTGCCAGCGCCGGCTGGAGTACCCTGGGCAGTTACGTGGCCCTGCAACCAGATGATCAATTAAACCTAGCCCTTCTGGAGCAGTTGCTAGAGCGGGTGAAAACCTCCATCCACGCCTCGCCTAACCGCGTGCGCTATACCATGAATAATTTTGTGATTGCGGTTGGCTGCTACGTAGTGCCTTTGCATGAGAAGGCCCAAGAAGTGGCGCAGGCCATAGGCGAGGTACACGTCTCTATGGGCGATACCGCTTGCAAAGTGCCAGAGGCTGTGGGCTACATTCAGAAAGTGGCTGGAATGGGAAAAATAGGCCAAAAACGGAAGACGGTGCGCTGTTAGGTATTTCATTCATACCGTTGCCTCCACCTTGCCAGCTCAATGCTAAACCAATACTCCCGCGTTCACTACCTTTATTTGGCTTCTGCCTCCGGCGTGCTTTTCTACCACAATCTGCGTGCTGATGCGCTCTTTCAAGGCTTCTACGTGCGAAATGATACCGATCATCTTGCCGCTGGCCTGCAGGCTCTCCAAGGCGTCCATAGCAATGTCCAGGGTCTCTGCGTCTAGCGTCCCGAAGCCTTCGTCAATAAACAATGAATGAATCTGGGCTTTGTGGCTGGCCAAGTCTGACAAGCCCAGCGCCAGGGCCAAGCTCACAAGGAAACTCTCTCCCCCCGACAAGGAATTGACGGAACGAACGGCGTCTCCTTGATACGTGTCTACTATCTGCAGCTCCAGTTCATTGTCCTGGCTTTTAAGGATGCGGTACCGGTCGTTCAATCGCAGCAGGTGGCGGTTGCCCAGTTCCACCAGTCGGGCAAGGGTGAGGCTTTGCGCGTATTTGCTAAATTTCTTGCCGTCCGCTGATCCTATGAGGCGCGCCAGCTTGTCCCAGCGATTCGCTTCGCCTTTCTGCACTTCTAGTTGCTGGGTGAGCGACTGGTGCTTGGCGCGCAAGTCGGTGTCTTGCTGCAACTGCATCTCCAGGCGGGCAATGTTGGCCAAGGTTTGGTTTTTCTCCTCTTCCAGGGCCTGGACCAGCGGCGCTATTTCCTCCAGGGTAAGTTCTGTGAGGTGGCGCTCTTTTTCTGTTGTGTATTCTTGCTGTACCTGCTGCAGGCTGTGTTGTACCTCGGTTAAGGTTTTGCGCAATTGCTCCTGTTGCGCCCGTAGGGTAGTAGCTTCCTCATCGGGTAATACCAGTGCTTGAATCTCTGCCAAGGACGCAAATCCCAGCGGCTGAATCTTGTTTAGTAACTGGCCTTCCAACTGCGCTAAGGCTTCCTGGTTGGTGGTTTGGTCCTTTTGCTTGGCAGCTAATTGATGCGTCAATAGGTTCAGGTGCTCTTGTGCCTGTTGCAACGCTGTTTCTGAAGTCTGCAAGGCCTGAGCCGCCTGTTGCACATTTTGTTGCAGGCGCTGTTTTTCTGCCTGAGGTTCCTGGCCTTCGGGTAAAAGAGCATACCGCTGGGTGCGCAGGTCATTTAACCTATCCTTAGACGCTTGAAGCTGTTCTGCTTTATTTTGGGCTTCAGTGGTTTTTTCTTGTAGGGTGGCTATGCCGTTTTCTACCGTTGCTTGCGCTTGTACCAACTTCTCGCGGATTTCTGGCAATTGC
Source organism: Rufibacter sp. DG15C (assembly GCF_001577755.1). Taxonomy (NCBI): domain Bacteria; kingdom Pseudomonadati; phylum Bacteroidota; class Cytophagia; order Cytophagales; family Hymenobacteraceae; genus Rufibacter; species Rufibacter sp. DG15C. The sequence goes on along the minus strand of NZ_CP010776.1, from coordinate 173,644 downwards.
TGTTTTTGCTGCTCAAACGCTTGCCGACGGGCTTCCAGTAGGGCCAATAACTCGGCGCCGTTGGTACCGGAGTAGGAGAGGCCATACGTCCCGAAGAACCCTTTGATGGTATCAGAAATCACCTTTTCCTGTTCAGCGCAGTCTGATAGCTCTCCTTGCAATTGTTCTAGGCGGGTTTGGGCGTGCGCACGGTTTTGGGCTGTTTTCTCAATTTCATGCCGAAAACGCTGCTGCTCAGAAAGCAATTGCTGTTCTGCTTGCTTTGCCTTCTCCAGCTGGGTTCTTAGGCCGCGCAAGTTTTCTAAGGTAGCAGTGGCGCTTTGCAATTCGGTTTTGCGGGAACTCCAGAGCTGTTCAATGACCTCAGATCCGGCAATCTCATGCACAAGATCCAGCAATGAATTCAATTCTGAAAACTGTGTTTGAAGGGCTTTGGTCTGGGTTTCTTGCGTCGTGAGCTGCTCCTGGGTATGCTGTTCGGCAATTTCCAGACGGTGCACGGCCGCGGCCAATTGGCGCTCCTGCTGGTCCAGTTGCTGCAGGCGCTGTTGCTGGGTTTGCAGGTTTTGCTCGGCTTGGTTTAGTGTATGCGGCTGGTGTTCTTCTACTAAAGGATGGTGAGTAGAACCACAGAGCGGACACGGTTGCTCTGGCTGCAGTTGGGCGCGGGCGTCTTCATATTGCTGAATCTGCCGCTGCAAATCCAGAATCTGCTGTACATCTTTCAACTTGTCCTGGGCCTGGTCGCGCTCGGTTTTGGTGTGGGCCAGCGCCGTGCGCTGCTGGTGCAGGTCTTGGGTGGTCTGCGCCAAAGCTGCCTGCAGCTCCTGCCTGCGGGTTTCCTGCTGCAGATAACTCTTGCTCAGGTCCAGTTGCTTTTCCAGTTGGCTGCACACAGTGGGCAGGCGCTGGCAGAGTTGTTCCAGCGCTTCGGGTTTCTGGCCTTGCAAGACCGTGTGGGCCTGATCTTGTACCTGCGCCAATTGAGCTTGCTGTTCCTTTAGCTGGAGCTCAACCTGCTGTAACTGGTTTTTGAACTGGGCTTCGTTTTTGGCCTCGTTTTCAGAAATCAGGCTGAAATCAGCGTGTTCCTTCTGGTATTTGGCTTGCTGGGTACGCACGTCGCGCAGGCTCTTGGCCTCCGCCCGAACCTCTGACAAACTCTCGCTCAATTCTTCATCCTGCCTATGCTGGGCAAGCCATTGGGACACGTTTTGCTCCTGGACGGTGAGCGTTTTAAGCTCTTCTTGCTGCGCGTTTATTTGTTTAGATAGAGCCTGTACCTGCTGTTGCAGATGAGCGCTTGAAACTTCGTCTTTGGTGAGCTGGGCTTGTTGCGCGGCCAGTAGCGAATCTTGTTGCAATACCTTGTCCAGACGCGGTTCAGCTTCTGACAATAGTTGCTGGGCTTTCGCATGCGTCGTACGGGCCGCCTCTGCAGCAATAATCTGCGAAGCCACGTTTTGCTCCTGTGCAGGCATCTGTTCTTGCAGGAGTTTAACCGCGGCAGTAATCTGTTCTCCCTGGCTGCTAATCTCTGCGTACCGAGCTAAATCCCGCTGGAAGGGCTGGGTCTGCTCATGCTTTTGCAGCTTTTGTTGTTGCGGCATCCAAGCCTCTTGCTGGGCTTGCGCGGTAGCCAACTGTGCTGTGAACTGGGTTTCTTTGCCTTGCAATTTTTGCAAGTTCTCTAGCCAGGCTTTTTCCTGCAGATGGTGTTGGGCATGTTGGTGCGCCAGTTGCGCGGCGGCTTTCAAGTTGGCTACTTCCTGGGTGAGGGCTTCGCGGGATTCTTCTGGAAGCAGTTGGTCTAGTTGCAGGCGCATCTCAATGTCCTGCAGTTTTTGCTTCTCGGTCTTCGCCTTTTCATATGCGGCCATGGAAATCTGGGAGTAGATGCGCGTGTCGGTGAGTTTCTCCAGGAGTTCGCTGCGTTCGCTTTCGCTGGCCTTCAGGAAACGGGTGAAATCCCCTTGGGAGAGCATCACGGAGCGTAGGAACTGCTGAAAGTCCAGCCCGATGATGTCGGCTACGCGCTTGGGCACCTCGCTGGGTTTCAAGTCGAAGGGTTCACCGTCCTCCACCAGGCACAGTTCCATGTGCACACTCTGGAATTCGCCGGTGGCTTTTCCACGGCTACGGCGCAGGGACCAGGTGGAGCGGTACTGTTTGTTGTGGGCAATGAACTCCACTTCAGACTTGCACTCCCCGGTGTGGCGCGTCATGATTTCCCTGATAGGCTTTCCCGAGTTGTGGCGGGGCACCTCGCCGTAGAGCGCCACTGTGATGGCGTCCAAAATGGTGGTCTTGCCCGCACCCGTAGGCCCGGTAATGGCAAAGAGCCCACTTTCACTCAAAGGAGCCTCGTCAAACCGAATAAGGTGCTCTCCCTGCAAGGAGTTGAGGTTGAGGAAACGAACAGAAGTTATCTTCACGGGATTGGAAACTAAGCGAGTTAGTAAAGATAACAGGTTTTGGAATGCCCGCGGAAGGTGATTTTTGTTTTTGGCGTAGTTTGGCCAAAACAGGCTGAAAATGGAAAGTCCAGCCTCGAAGTGAATGCTGGACTTTCTAAATAATATTGATTAAAATCTATAATTTAAGCTTAAAGGTCTTAGCTATTTTCTTAAAATCATCTAAGTTTAATTTGTAATTATCTATTGCTGACGCATGTATGATGTAATACTCTCCTGTGCCTTCAAAAAGCATTACAAAGTAAATGATTTCTTTTTTACTGCTTTTATCAATTCTGTCTGTTATTATTTCATACCCTTCCATTCCATCAATAGTGACAGGGGAGATTTTATCAGTATGGACTGTGGTATGTTCTGGTAATGATTTAAGTTTTTTGATACTATACTCCTTCTTATCCCCAATTATGTTTTTACCAAACGAGTTAATAATCATTATAGAGGCATCGTCTGGAGATGAGGTAGGTAATTTGCCATCTTTTGTATAGGTTAAACCGCCTGCTAAAAAAGAAGCAACTTTGAAATCCGTACCCTTTGTATCAATTCTAAATTTAGCCGCTTCTTCAAAGTTTTCATTTTGATTTTTATTTAATGAGGAAGACAAAAGTGATTTGTGAATTTCACTACCTATAGAAGGATAGTCTATTGGATACAACCCGTTGACCATTACTGATTTTGTAGAATCCCCAAACACAAGAACTTGTTTCTGATAAGTCTTCCCATAAACTTCCTGTGTTACATAAAGTAGAAGGGCTGGAGCATTTTGATGTTGGATTTCTTCTTTCTTAGAAAATTTCATTCCTTGTTTAGCTAAAACTTCGGGAGTAAAGGAGTTAAGTATCTCTCGAGTAGAAACAGGAAACTCTATAACTATTATAGAAGCGCCAATCTCTTCATTTTGAAACCCACTAAAGTTTACTGCTTGGATAAAACCATTTGGAGGAATTAAGCTCACCTTTGTGCCAGGTACCGCAATGGAACTTGCTTTTTGACCTAAAGAAACAACTGAAATTAGAAGTAAAGGAAGTATGAATCTAAGTCTCACTTTTTCTTTTAAAGTTAACAAGTATTAAAATGTTAGGAGGAAGAGTTTTTCTTTTTTATCCTAATTCTATGAAAACAACCTGAAAATGGAAACGCCAGCTTATTGTATGAAGCTGGCGTTTTCTAGATGTGGTATGCTACTAATGAGTGATATAGTACAGAAACTCCCCTACGCTTTTGCCGGCCATATAAATGAAAATGCCAGATACCATAATTAAGGCCGTTTTGATTAGCCACGGTTTAGCCGGAGGGTTTAATTTTATCATTTTGTTTTCAAAATCTTTCAAAGTTTGTTCAAACTTTTTCATAGGGTGCTTATTTGTAGGTTAGTAGTCCTGCTTTTTGAAATCTGTTTTTAGCCTCAAATCCATAAAACAGGCTAAAAACGCTACCTATGAGTAGCCTTCTTATTTCCAGGCGCCTAGAATGGCCCCCATCACAGTGAAGGCAACGGTCATGTAACCGCCATTGATGAGAACGTAAGAGATTGGTCGCCTTTCAAACAAAGAAATTACACCCATAGCTAAAGCCACCCATCCGAAGCCCGCCATAAATCCTGCCATCGCGCCAAAGGCCATGTCACCGGCACCAATAAACAAGGCCAGGTTCAAGGCCATGAAAAAAGACAGCACAAAGGCCAACCCGAAGATGAGCGCCATGTTAGGGCTGCCCATGTTCTGCGGGTCAAACTTGTTGGCGCGCATCCAGGGGTTGGCAAACAGCAACGGAGAGTACCAGAGTCCGCCAATTAAGAATGTAGAGAGGGCAGCTACGGTTACAGCCAGCCAGTTCAAGTTTTGGAAAGGAGTGGACATGTCCATAAAGGGTATTTTGGTTAAGGTTAGTAGTGGTGGCTATTTCTTTTGTTGAAGCAGCTGAGAAGGCGTGACCTGGTTGCTCAGGAGTTCCCCGAACAGCTGCCAGCGTTTGTCGGTGGCCGAGGCGGTGCCGCCTTGGGCTTCAATGTACTGCTTGACCAGGTCCTGGCCGTAGTTGTAGTTGATGACGTAGCTGCGGTATTTCTTGATGAAGTCCACAGATTTGGCGGCGCTCGCTTTTTCATACAAGCCTTCTTCTACCAACTGCTTAGCGGCCTGGGCATCTGAGATGGTGCCGGCCAGTAGTTTGCGGCCCACGTCATTGCGCACGTAGTTGAGTTTGCCCATGAGCGCGCTGGCTTTGTAATACAGGCTGAGGTGGGTAGTGTCCAGTCCGGCCAAAGGCAGCAGGACCTCACGCGCGTACCGCTGGTGCTCTGCCGCCGGAAAGGCCACGCTCACGCCGTAGTTGGCGCTGCCCTCGGCAATGAACGACTGCGGGCTGAACAGCGGGTACAAGGAGATTTCCAAGCGGCCTTTGTCTTGGTACAGGTTTTTTTCCAGTAGGGCATTGTAGACGTGGTGACCGGGATAGCCTTCATGGCAGGCCAACAGAATAGCGTCATTAATGCTCTTAGGCAAGTCTGTATTCACCTGGATAATACTCTTCAGATTGCCCTTGTACCAATTATAACCAGACCAGGGCTTGTTGGTGACATACTCAATTACAAAGGACTCTTGGGCTGGCAATTTAAAATGCTGAAGCGTGCGGCGGCGGGCCTCAGCCACGGCGGTTTTAAAGACGGTGTCCAGTTTGGCTTTGGGGATGTTGAACTGGCTGGCCAGCTTTTGGTAGCGCTCCTGCACAGGGCCTGCGCCTGGCAACAGGTTGTCCAGCTGCTTGACAATCTTAGGGAACGTGCCTTCCGGGAAATGCGGGGCCTCTACGCCAAACAGCTCTTTGGATTCTTCGTCAAAGGTGCCGGTTTCACCTGAGACGATTCTAATGCGCCTTCCAAAGGCTACTAATTGTTGGGAAATCCATTGGGCGCGGGTTCTGGCTTCTGGCTCAGCCTCTGGGGTGTCAAAGGCTTTGAACTGCGTGAGCAGGCTATTTACCTGGGCCAGGAGAGAATCTTTGGGGAAGGCAGGAAGCTTGTGTGTGGTAGGCTTTAACGAGTCTGGGCCGTAGTAGGCGTCTACAAAGTCGGGGTCATACTGGCCAATGGTTAAGCCCAGGCGCACGTACTGCGCGGCCAGTTGATTGAGTTGGGCATCATCATCCGTTTTTAGGCTCTTTTTGCCAGAACAGGCCAAAAACAGTAGTAGGGCCAACAAGAGGCACAGGTTTTTCAATTTCATAGAAGTGCTTAGTGCTATAGGTGATACTTAAGATCAGGATAAGGTTTTACCGTTTGCCGCCTACCAGGGTCAGTTCAATTTTTTCGGGTTTGCCCGCCAGCAAGGGCATGGCCTGCGTGATGAGTTCCCGGCACCCGGCAATGTGCAGGGAGTTGTCGTGGTCTTCCTCTGAGTCCCAAATCTCGCTTATATAGATCCAGTCCTCGTTTTGCGTGTCTTTGTAAACCAGGTATTGGTGGCACCCTTGGGCCGTGGAGACCAGTTGGGCGGCTTGCAGCAGGATGCTTAGAAGTTCTTCGCGCTGGCCAGCTTGGGCCGCCATCTTCCCGAACAGGGCGTATTTATTAGAGTTTTCCATAAGGATAGAAAGTAAGTGCTAAGGTAAATTTTGTGAAAGGAGCGTACTTGAAAGCAGAATACTCCCTACAAAATTGCGCCTTCTAAGGTACTAGAATATATTATTTAATATATAGTTTGAAGATAATTCTATTATAGGATATCAGTCTGTAACCGTTTGTATATCAGTTGACTGAGGTATGATGGGTAATGTTTAAAAACTTTTGATGAAAGACTCTAAGCGCAGAATACACTACAGAAAAGTATCTAAATGGAGAAAGAAGCAGTATAAGCCCAGAGGCAGTTGGCCAAAGTACTTTATGATTTTTGGCACGGAACTTGAATAAAGACTGTCAGAACGAAATAAACGATTTTGTAACACTCTGAAAAACTTGGCACGGAACTTGAGTATTACCAGCCAAACAGAGTAAAAAAACTTCTCCCACTATAAAAGAAACTGTTATGAAAAAGGTAAGTGTAATGTTAAGCCTGGTGCTGATGATAGCTTTAGTGTTAAGCGGTTCTGTTCAAGCACAAGAAAGAAAAAAATGGAGCCCACAAGCTAAAGGCGCTGTCATTGGCGGTGTTGGTGGAGCTGCCGCTGGTGCCATCATTAACAAAAGAAACCGCGCCGTTGGTGGTGTAGTAGGTGGTGTTGGTGGAGCCGCCATTGGTTACGGTGTTGGTAAGATCATTGACAACAAACAAAAGAAAAGAGAGGCTGAGCGTGTAGCCGAGTTCAACAGAACCGTTGCCGCCAACAGAGCCTACGCATATAGCTCATCTAACAGATCTTCTGGGTCTAGCAAAAAATCTACAGCCACTAAAGCTGCCGTTGCTGCCCCAGCCGCTACTATGGCCTACACTGGCTATACTGCTGGTCAACCACAGATCATGAGCATGGATAACATGGCTTTCTTGCCAAACGAGGATTACGGCGACTACTCTAAACCTTACTCTAACACAGAGTACAGAAGAAAGAGCTGGTAAGCAGGAGTGCTTCAATAAAAAAGCCCGAGCCCTGCGCTTGGGCTTTTTTATTGCCAAATCTCAAAAATATTTGAAACTCCTAATATTCAAAGGGAGTATGAGTCATAACAATCACTAAAACTAAGATTCTATGAAATCTAATACGTTAATGTTCCTGATGGTCCTTCTGGTAGGATTCTCTTCTTGCTCCAAGATGGATGAAAAGAAAGAACCCTTCAACGTGTCTACGCTTAGCCAACAATTCATTGGCGCCTGGAACAGCAAAAACTCCAGCCAGTTAGACACTCTGTTGGCAGAAGACGCCCACTTTGTACAAGGCGAAGTGCATTTTAACGGCAAGGCCGAAGTTTCTCAGAAATGGGTGCGTGAGACCATGGGTACCATTGAAAACCTGAAGACCTTTGCTATTAGCTCTGGCGCCGATGAGACCGTTGCCTTTGAGGGCGGTACCTTCACGGTAGACGTAATCCCAGAAAGCCGCGAACTGCCAAGAGGCCAAGGCGAGGGTAACTACATGTTAGTCTGGAAAAAGAACGACAAAGGCGCCTGGAAACTCCATTACGCCCAGCTAGAAGACCACCCGGTAGAAGTTAAGCGATAAGCTTCTTAAGGGTAAATAAAGTAAAAGGAAAAGCCGCTGCAGAAATACTGCAGCGGCTTTTCCTTTTACAACTTAATGTCTGTCTGGTTGGAGTACAGCTTGAGTTCTTCGCCGGTTTCTGGCCATTGGAACAGCCTTTGGTAGCGCAGACCTAGTTTCTCTAACAGCTTTCCAGACTTCTCATTGTTTGGCGTGGTATAAGCTAATAGAGTGGTCATGCCTAGCATGTCTTGTCCGTATTTAAGGGTGGCTTGGGCCGCTTCCAGGGCATAGCCGTTTCCTCTGTAGGCTGGTAAGAAGGCATAGCCAATATCTGGGAAAGGCAGGGCCTCGCGCCTTAGCAAGCCACAGGTGCCAATAGGCGTTCCATCTGCTTTTAGCTTGACTAGGTACATGCCAAACCCAAGTTCACGGTAATTTGTAATGGGGCCATTCTCCAGGTAAAAACGGGCCTGGTCTAGAGTCTTCACGTTTCTTTCCCCAATAAACTGGATACAGGCCGGGTCATTCAACAACTCCAGGATAAACAGTGCATCCTCTTGCGTGAGGTAATTAAGGGTCAGGCGTTCGGTTTCTAAAAGGGGCATGGCAGCAGAAATGAGCTTTAAAGATAATCAGTTGCTTCAGCATTAAAAGCGAAATGCTATTCAAGCGCCTGTCCTCCTAAGGTTACACTTGTTTTTAGCCTGTTTGTTGGAAATTAGGCCAAAAATGAAAAGAGCCAGCTCCCCTACAGGGAACTGGCTCTTTTCATGCATATCAGTTTGGATTAAGAATGTCCGTTCTCCAGAGTAGACATGTCAATCACGAAGCGGTATTTCACATCGCCGGCCAGCATGCGGTCATAAGCAGTGTTAATCTGCGACATGCTTATCACCTCAATGTCTGACAAGATGTTGTGCTCAGCGCAGTAGTCCAGCATTTCCTGGGTTTCGGCGATGCCGCCAATCAATGAACCGGCGATGCTGCGGCGCCCAAAAATCAAGGTGCCCGCGTGCAGTTCTGGCGCCTCTGGTGGAACGCCTAACAGAATCATAGTCCCGTCGCGTCTCAACAAACCGGCATACATATCCAGACTCACTTTGGCAGAAACCGTGTTGATGATGAAGTCAAAATACCCGCGCACTTCTCTCAGGGCGTTCTCGTCTTTGGTCACCACAAACTTGTGGGCGCCCAGAGACTGAGCATCGGCTTCTTTGCTAGGCGAAGTACTTAGCACGGTCACCTCAGCACCCATAGAGGCCGCCAGTTTCACGGCCATGTGGCCCAAACCACCCAAACCTACCACGCCTACTTTATGGCCTTGGCCCACTTTCCAGTGTCTCAACGGCGAGAAGGTAGTGATGCCGGCGCACAGCAATGGCGCCACGCGGGCCAGGTCCTGGTCCTCTCTAATCTTCAGGACGAATTTCTCTGAAACCACAATCTGGTTGGAGTAACCGCCATAGGTGGGGGTGTCCATGCCTTTTTCGGGGCTGTTGTAGGTACCCGTAAACCCGTTCTCACAGTACTGCTCATACCCGTCTGAGCAGCTGGGGCAGGACTGGCAGGAATCCACCATACAGCCCACGCCGGCCAAATCACCTTCCTTGAAATTCTGGACGTGGTTTCCCACTTTTAGTATGCGGCCCACAATCTCATGACCCGGCACTACGGGGAAATTGGTGCCGGCCCATTCGCCTTTGGCGGTATGTAAATCTGAGTGGCACACGCCACAAAATTGAATTTCTAATAAGACGTCATGCGGACCTACATCCCGACGCTGGAAATTAAAAGGCGCCAACGGCGAGTTGGGGTCAAAAGCGGCATATCCTTTGGTAGCAAGCATTTTTATAAGGTTAGGTGTGCAGATGAAAAGCTTAATCCTAAAGATACGGGAAGCAGGAGAGTAAGATATCCTTCTTTTTCCAAGATGCTGCTAAAGGCCTATTGCTCAACTGCTGTCTTCCAGGAAACCACCAAGGCTTTTCGGCTGCAAAGGCGCCAAGGGTTTTCGGCCTGATTCCCGGAAAACAAGGCTAAAACGGGAGCTTGGTCAAGTCCACATTTCCACCGGAGAGCAGGATGCCTACCTTCTTACCTGCATAGTCTTGCTTGTTCTTTAACAAAGCAGCGAAGGCCACGGCGCTGGAAGGTTCTATCACAATTTTCAGGCGTTCCCAGACCAGGCGCATGGCGGCAATAATCTCTTCTTCCTCCACGCGTATTATCTTCTCCACGTGCTTTTGGATGATGGGGAAGTTGATGTCGCCCAATTGGGTTCTGAGTCCATCAGCGATAGTGCTGGTGGTTTCATTGGATTCAATCTGGCCGCTTTGTAACGACCGATAGGCATCATCTGCCCCGAACGGTTCGCCGCCCACTACTTCGCAATCCTGACCAAAATAATGTGCCGCCAAAGCCGTGCCGCCAATCAACCCGCCGCCGCCCACGGGCGAGAAGATGAAATCCAAATCCGGATAGTCTTCCAATAGCTCCAAGGCCGCGGTGCCCTGTCCCAGAATCACCTCCAGGTCATTGGACGGATGGATGAAATAGGCGCCGGTTTCTTTTTCTACCTGCGCCGCCATTTCCTCGCGGGCAGCGGGCGTAGAGGCGCACTCAATGATAGTGCCTCCATACCCCACTACGGCGTCTTTCTTTACCTGCGGGGCATTCTCAGGCATGACAATGTAGGCCTTCACACCGATGCTCTGCGCTGCCAGGGCCAAGGCCTGCGCGAAGTTCCCCGAAGAGTGCGTCACCACGCCTTTGGCCTTCTGGGCGTCAGACAGCTGCAAAATGGCATTTACCGCCCCGCGCATCTTAAAGGCTCCCATCCGTTGGAAGTTCTCGCACTTAAAGAAAAAAATAGCGCCCGCTTGCTCGTCTAACAGTCTGGACGTAAGCACCGGCGTGCGGTGGATGTAAGGGGCAATTCTGGTCTGGGTGGCAAGCAGGTCTTCTCTGGTCATGGCGCAGAAGGATAGGAGTGAAGGTGGGTTTTGCTTCGCAAAGGAAGTAAAATGGCGCAACAGTTAAATTACTCAACAAGCAGTAAAATAGAAGAGCATATACAAAACCGTTTTTGGCTTGTTTTCTGGAAAACGGGTCTAAAACGAGGAGTCGGCCATATAACAGAAAAGCCACCTCAATGGGTGGCTTTTCTGTTATACTAAATACGTTGCTTACACAGAGAAACTGTCGCCGCAGCCGCAGGTACGGCTGGCGTTGGGGTTGTTGAAGTAGAAGCCTTTGCCGTTAAGGCCGTCAGAGAAATCCAACTCAGTGCCTGCCAGGTAGAGGAAGCTTTTCATGTCTACTACCACCTTCACGCCTTTGTCTTCAAACTCCTGGTCCATGGGCTTCACTTCGTCGTCAAAGTCAAGCTTGTAGGACAGACCGGAGCATCCGCCGCCGGCCACCGAAGCGCGTAACCTGAAGCTGTCATCTATGTTAGAATCCTTCTTCAGCTTTTCTACTTTCTCTTTTGCTTTATCAGAAACGGTAATCATACGCGTATCCTCCTTTCTTTTTCTAAGAGACCGGGTTCAAGACCACACTAAACACCGTGATGGTATTCATGTCCCGGCCATAGTACAGTTTATCTAAGGCGTCATACATGTTAGAGGCTCTAAAGTACGAGGTGTTGAGCTCGCGCTCACCCCGGGCCATCCACTGGATAGTGAAAGAACTCTCCTGGTCACGTGACTGACGCACATAGTCCAACATCTTCCGTAAGGCGTCCACGCGGTCATAGCCGGTTACTGTGTGCAACAGAAACGACTGGTGGTGGCGCGGGTTTACGGTAATCAAGTCCAAACGCATCCGGTCTTCCATGGGCCTGAAGTCAAACAACAGCTGGCTGCTGTCCAGGCCCAAATGGTCTTCTATCTGCTTCTGTATACGGGCACTTTCTACGTGCGCGTTAGTGGAAACATCCATGCGGTGCGTCTTGGGTTGATTAATGATGAGACTTAGCTACTTCTAGTGGCTCCATACCGTTTTTAACGCGGTAGTCATTGATAGCCGCTTTGATAGCATCCTCAGCCAAAACAGAGCAGTGAATTTTTACTGGCGGTAAGGCCAATTCTTCCACAATCTCCATGTTGTCAATGGCCAGGGCCTCATCTACGCTCTTGCCCTTCAACCACTCAGTAGCCAAAGAAGAAGAAGCGATAGCAGAACCACAACCGAAGGTTTTGAACTTGGCGTCTGTAATAACCTGGTTCTCATCTACCTCAATCTGAAGACGCATTACGTCACCACACTCAGGGGCACCTACTAAACCAGTACCAACGTTGTTTTTTGCTTTGTCCAGCGTACCCACGTTGCGCGGGTTGCTGTAATGGTCAATTACTTTATCTGAATAAGCCATAGCTTTTTATTAATTACGAATGATTAATGAGTAATGATTAATAGTGGATTTGACCAATTAGTCTAAATCCACTGGTCATTAAATTTTAGTGCTCGGCCCACTCAATTGAGTCAAGGTCAATGCCCTCTTTGAACATCTCCCATAGCGGGCTTAGTTCACGAAGTTTAGTCACGGCTTCTTTCACGTGGTTGATGGCGAAGTCCACTTCCTCCTCAGTAGTGAAACGGCTCAAACCGAAACGAAGGGAAGAGTGTGCCAAGTCATCGCTCATGCCCATGGCCTTCAAAACATAAGAAGGCTCCAAAGAAGCAGACGTACAGGCAGAACCAGAAGAAACGGCAATGTCTTTCACACCCATCATCAAGCCTTCACCCTCTACATACTTGAAAGAGATGTTGCTCACGTGTGGCAGACGGCTCTCTTTGTTGCCGTTCAGGTAAGACTCTTCCATCTGCAACAACTCAGACTCCAGACGGTCACGCATCTTCATGATGCGGGCAGTGTCAGAGGCCATGTCGGTACGGCAGATTTCAGCGGCTTTGCCCAAACCTACAATACCCGGCACGTTCAAGGTACCAGAACGCATGCCTCGCTCATGTCCGCCACCGTCCATCTGGGCAGTAACTTTCACTCTTGGGTTCTTACGACGAACATAAAGAGCACCAACGCCTTTAGGTCCGTACATTTTGTGGCCAGAGAAGGCCATCAGGTCAATGCCGTCGGCTTTCACGTCCACTGGAATCTTGCCTACGGCTTGAGTGGCGTCTGAGAAGAATAACACACCGTGTTTCTTGGCAATGGCGCCAATCTCTCTGATGGGTTGAACCACGCCTACCTCGTTGTTACCATACATGATAGAAATCAGTATGGTCTTGTCGGTAATGGCGGCTTCCAGCTCTTGCAGGTCAATCAGGCCTTCAGAGTTTACTTGAAGATAGGTTACCTGTCCGCCAATTTTCTCTATGTGCTTACACGTGTCCAACACCGCTTTGTGCTCAGTAGTGGCCGTGATGATATGGTTACCTTTAGAGGCGTACATCTCAAACACGCCTTTTATGGCAAGGTTGTCAGATTCTGTCGCGCCAGAGGTGAAGATTAGTTCTTTAGGGTCGCAGTTGATAAGCGCGGCAATCTGCTCGCGGGCATAGTCAACGGCTTCTTCGGCGGCCCAACCGAAAGGGTGGTTACGGGACGCAGCGTTCCCGAAGTGGTTAGTGAAGTACGGCAACATGGCCTCCAACACGCGCGGGTCCATGGGCGTGGTGGCATTGTTATCTAAATAAATCGGAAATTTCAGCATCTTCGTCAATAGTTTTCCTTTGTAGCGGTTATCAAAAAAACAGAATTATGGCGCTGTTAGTTTGATTTCCGGGACAAAATTACAACAAAATTCCTTACTTAGACTGATTATAAACTTATTGTATGCATGTAGAACACATAGGCATAGCGGTAAAAAGCTGTGAAGAGGCCAATAAACTGTTTACGAAGCTCTTAGGCGCCGAGCCCTACAAAGCCGAAACCGTAGAGAGCGAGGCTGTGAACACCTCGTTTTTCAGCGTGGGCAACACCAAGATTGAACTGCTGGAAGCCACCGCTGAGCACTCGGCCATCGCTAAATTTATTGAACGAAAAGGAGAGGGCATCCACCACATCGCCTTTGAGGTAGAAGACATCCACGCCGAAATGGAACGCCTAAGAGCCGAAGGCTTTCAACTACTCAATGAAGCCCCAAAACGCGGCGCAGACAATAAATTGGTGTGTTTCATCCATCCCAAGTCGGCCAACGGCGTGCTGGTGGAACTGTGCCAGGAGATAAGGTAACCAACCGTTTTCGGCCTGTTTCCCAGAAATCAGGCTGAAAACGAAATTGGATTGTTGGGTACAATGTTCGGATAGATATTTGCTGAGGTTGTGTCTCTCTTTAGGGTAGCGGGAGTTGGCTGATTTTGGAAAAGCGAGACTTTGTGTGAGCGCTATACCTAATGATACCAAGTGAGGTGGGTGTTATCTATTGGAAAAGGCGCATTTGTAGAGACCAGACACCGCCTTAACTCTGACGCATTGCTTTCGATTGCTAATTTTATTTGCTGATGTGAACACCCCTCTACAGAGCTTCGCTCGGTGCCTCAAACTCTCGTTTGGGCAATCCTCAAGGGGAGAATCTGCGTTTAGCTGCTGCTAATGTGAGAAGCCCAATACCATTAATATTCAATTTTGTCATCCTGAAAGGACCTTGTGGGCAAGTTGTAATGACGTTTACTTAAGCGCTTATCTAATTTTCCCACAAGGTCCTTTCAGGATGACAAAAGGAAAAATAATAAGACCTCGTAGTGCGCACAACTCCTACAAGTGTCTAACCATGTCCTGTCCGTCGTTTTTGGACTGTTTTCCAGAAAACAAGCCTAAAACGGAAACCGACGCAGGTTTGGCAAAGGGCGGGCGTTAGGCTACCTTTGCACCCCGGTTTCACCAGTACTTCTGTTACAGAGGCGCCTGCGTATAGAAACCAATGATGCCCTGTAGCTTATGACCACTGATATTACCCTTCCTGACCATAAAGTCTTCGCCCTGGTGGCAGAGGCCGCCCGTGAATTGAACACCGAAGCGTACGTGATTGGCGGTTTTGTGCGGGACTTGGCTCTGGAACGCCCCTCCAAAGACATTGACGTGGTGTGCATTGGCAACGGAATTGACCTGGCGCACCGCGTAGCCGAGAAGTTTCCGCATAAACCCAAGGTGGTGGTGTTCAAGAACTTCGGGACGGCCATGCTGCGTACCGATGACGGCTGGGAAGTGGAGTTTGTGGGCGCCCGCAAGGAATCGTACCAGTCGCATTCACGCAAGCCCGAGGTTGAGCAGGGCACGCTGGAAGACGACCTAGATAGAAGGGATTTCACCATCAACGCTTTGGGCATCAGCTTGAACGAGGGCACGTACGGGCAGGTCATTGACCGGTTTGAGGGCCTCAAAGACCTGAAGCGCAAGAACATCAAGACGCCGCTGGAGCCCAGTATCACGTTCTCTGATGACCCTTTGCGCATGATGCGCGCCATCCGGTTTGCCAGCCAGCTCAACTTTGACATTGACCCCGACACCTTTGACGCCATCTCTGAGAACAAGGAGCGCATCAAGATTGTGTCGCAGGAGCGCATCACCGATGAGCTGAACAAAATCATCCTGTCTAAAAAGCCGTCCTACGGGTTCAAGCTGCTGTTCCAGACGGGACTGCTGCACCTTATCTTCCCGAAGATGGTGAAGCTGCACGGCGTGGAGACCATCAATAAGAATTCGCATAAAGACAATTTCTACCATACCCTGCAGGTGCTGGACAACGTGGCCGAAGTCTCTAATGACCTCTGGCTCCGCTGGGCCGCCATCTTGCATGACATCGCCAAGCCCGAGACCAAACGCTACAATGAGAAAGTAGGCTGGACCTTCCATGGCCACGAGGACCGCGGCGCCCGGCAGGTGCCCAAAATCTTCGCTGATTTAAAACTGCCGCTCAATGAGCACATGAAGCAGGTGCAGAAACTGGTGCTGCTCCACTTGCGGCCTATTGCGCTGGTCAAGGACACCGTCACCGACTCGGCCATTAGAAGACTGCTGTTTGAGGCCGGCGAGGACATTGACCTGCTCATGCAACTCTGCAAGGCGGATATCACCTCCAAGAACAACGACAAGGTGAAGCGCTACCTGCAAAACTTTGAAAAGGTGGAGCAGAAACTCAAAGAGGTAGAGGAGAAGGACAGCCTGCGCAACTTCCAACCGGTCATTACCGGCGAGGTGATTATGCAGACCTTCGGGATTGCCCCGTCCAAGGAAGTGGGCATCTTAAAAAGCGCCATCACGGAGGCTATTCTGGAAGGTGAAATCCGGAACGAGTACGAGGACGCGTTCCCCTATTTGCTGATGCGCGGCAAGAAGATGGGCTTAACGCCGGTTGCTTCCGCTGAATAAATTTTAGTACATGACGCGAAGGCCGTTTTTGGCCTGGTTTCCGGAAACCAGGCCAAAAACGGCCTTCGCGTTTTAGAATTGTGGTTGTCTTGTGCCGGACAAAGTAGTTATATCTTGCCCTTTCTAACTAGGCAGTTCACTGGTGTACAGCGGCATCACTCCTTTGTATTTGCGCTCACCAGGTTGGTAGGTAGGATTGGTTTCTCTGACCACGGGTTTGCGTGCGCAATCGGTTTTACTTTTAACCCAGGCAACTGCGCTGTGAATTACATTTTTCTGACAGCTTTCTAACGCCAAGAGTTGTTTCTCATTTTCCGTAGCAGGAGGTCCACTTTTTCTTTCAGAGGTATTAGATGGAATAAGGAAAGAAGGTTCACTCTCCAGTAAGTTGATGTTTAAAACTGGCACTTTAACGGGAGCTGATTTGCCAGGGGTAAATAAAAGTACGCCAGACAATATATAGGTAAGAAGGCAGATGGTTTTCATGGGTAGGTACTAAAAACATTCAAGGAAATCTATCACAGGAAAGCTTACTTCTACCAAGGTGAAATAAGAACAGCTTCTGTTGGGAGGCAAGGTTTTCAAGACCGTCTTCCCAGCTTAAAGCCCACCAGGAGCGCCACGTGGTTATTTTTTGCTGAAGGCCGGTTCCACGCACACGGCATGGCTAGAGCCGCTGATGGCAAACACTTTTTCCTTCTTGGCTAATAGCTCTTTCATGACCGCAATCATCTTCTGATTGCGCAGGTCATTGCTCACGGCCATCATGTCTGCCAGGTAGCCGGGCAAGGCGTATTCATCTGAGGTTTCGCGCCAGTCTTTACCAGTCGGGAAGTGCTTTTTCCAAACGCGGTCCACGTCGGCCACGGTCTTGAAGTTGTCCTGCTGGTTCACGTATTCGGCCCGCTCCAAAAACTCTTCAATGTAGTTTTCCGGAGCCTCTGGCCTCCCGAAGCGCAAGTTGCTGAAATAGGGGTTCAGGATGAGTGACAAAGCCACCTGTTCGGCTGAGAATTTAACCGCCAACTGCTTGGCCAATTCTTCTTTAGACAAGTCCCAGCTGTATACCGGTACGTCATGCGTTCTGGCCAGGTCCTGCACTTTTCCGTTCTCGCCAAGCTCTTTCACAGGGTCAATAAAGCTGGGTGGGGTAAAGCCGGGGTTTCCTTCAATCAAGGCCACCGTAGGCTGTAAAGCATTCCACTTTGCTTCAATCTGGGTGATTTGCGCATCCTTGGGGTCTTTGGTATGCGAGGCCCCGAAGATGACGAACTGCGGTGCTTCTATTACATAAGGCCGTGGGTGCTGGGCATATTTTGGGTATTCCTGAAAGGGAATGTAGGCGTCTTTGGGATTATAGGTTGAGGACAGAGGATAATAGTCTGATGAATGGCAGGAGGCCAGCAGCAGAGAGCTTACAAGAAAGGATAAAAGGATGGAGATGGGTTTCATAGTAGTGATTTGGAAAAGTATGAGGTACAGTCAGCCAGCATCCATAAAAATTGCGGACAAAAAGCTGAGAAGGAATAAGGTCTGAAGAAGGATTTCCGACGACGAAGGAGGAAATACAAAAGAGAAGAGAGCGGGTTGGGTTGTGTAAGGCGAGCCACGCAAAAAGCCAGTGGCTCGCCTTGGGTATAGAACACAAACAACCAAATTCAAGGAAAAGGAAGGCTTTGCCAGAAGCGCGCCCTCCTTTAAACAGCCTGTCCTCCTGAAATCCAAAAGAGGAGGCAAACTGTCATGAGGTTCGTTTTTGGCCTGTTTCCTGTAAATCAGGCCAAAAACGGATTTCTATTTAGCGGCGGCGTCTTACTTGTGACCCGCCTGACTGGTCTCTATTCACGAGCTCGGCGTTGCCTACGTACTCAATGTTGCTGGCCCCGCTGGCGTCTGCGTTGAGCACTCTCTGCACGTTCACCACCGCTTGGCTGGCGCCGCTCAAATCCACATCGGCGCGGTCAGCCACAAGGTCTGGGGCTTGAATGCCACAGGCTCCGCTGGCCTCCAAGTTCAGGTAGTCTGCACTGCCTTTGATGCGCAATTGTGAAGCACCGCTCAAATCCAACTCCAGGTTAGTGGTGTTAATGTTCATGGCAACCTCTGTGGCGCCAGACATGCCTAGCTTGAAGTCTTCTGGGGCAAACCCGAAAATTTCTGATTTAATAGCCCCGCTCAGGTCTACTGACTGCAGTTCTGGGGTTTCAATTTCAATCAAGATAGGGCGCTTGTTGCTTTCCCAAAGCTTCATGAAAGAACCGCCTTCTCTGCTGATTTTTAAGACACCGCCCTGTTCGCGTATTCTTAGTCTGTCCAGTTCTTCGTCGTTGCCTTGCACCCGCACTGAGTGACGGTATGACTGCTTTATTCTGATGTGGTAAGCACCGCCGGCTACTATCTCATTGAAGTCGCC
Organism: Rufibacter sp. DG15C; assembly: GCF_001577755.1. Taxonomy (NCBI): domain Bacteria; kingdom Pseudomonadati; phylum Bacteroidota; class Cytophagia; order Cytophagales; family Hymenobacteraceae; genus Rufibacter; species Rufibacter sp. DG15C. The sequence continues at coordinate 155,295 of NZ_CP010776.1, read as the reverse complement.
TACGTTGTACACCTTGCGGGTTCCGTCATAGTCGCCGTTCAAGATTTCCAGGTCATCGCCTAAAGCCATGCCGTTTCTTCTAACCCCAGTAGAGTCTGATGCGTTGGCCGGGCTGTTGTCAATCACACTGCAAGACACGCACACCAGACGGCCGTTTTTCATCTGCCACAAGTTTTCGGCTACATCGTCTCCGTAATAGTCACCGTCTGTGATCTCATACCCGAAGTGGCTGGCAAAACCCTCAGAGAATCTGATCTGCTTGCCTTCTGGCACTAATATTTTGATGTCCATATCCTGGCCCCGGAAGATGGCATTGTTGTTAAAGGTGAAGGCGTCGTCAAACCGGATGGTAGAGTCGTTCTGCTGTACCAGCTTGTAAGAAATCATGCGGGCGTTGGCAATAGCGTTCTCTTCGTTCACACCCTGGGCTTGGTACGTCTGAATCACTTTAATATCAGTGCCGTTGTAGCCTTCAATTTCAATGTCTAAGTCGCCGTAGTCATAGTTAGACTCACGTAAGTTAAAGTTGATGGTCTTCACGTTGGCGGCTGGGAAGGTAGTGTCTTTGGTGAACTCACCATACTCCTGGAACTGACGGGCCGTCAAGGCAATGCCAAACGCAAGGGTTACTAGGGCCAATAACCAGATGCCTAGCATGGACCAACCCACGGTTGGACGCAAGATATGGCGTTTCGCCAGAAGGCCTATACCAATCAAGATGAGAACAATGGCGGGAATAATGCCGGCAAAGAAACCAGCAACCGTTACCCAGCCGGGCACGCCGTTGAAAAAGGCCGTCACCGGAATCTCATTCATGTTAAAGTACTCTGAGTTAGAAACACTGCCTAAGGCGGTGGCTAATCCCATAAAAAGCGCGAAGGCAAGCGTACCGCCCAAGAATATCATAAACAAGCCGGCCACCACGCGTATCATGGTAATCAAGAACCCCAAAATTGGGTGTAACAGTCTGGACAGCACAGAGATAACCTGAGAAACCAGACGTACCGGGAACAATAGGATTTTGGCCAAGGTGCTTTCTTCGCCGTTGGCGTCGCGCATGTTCAAGTTGTTTTTAACAGACTCTTCAATGCTGGACAAGGTCACAGGGTTGCCTTGCATCTGTACACGTTCCGTGATGGATTTTGCCTCTGGAACCGCTATCCAGAGGACTATGTAGATCAAAAATCCAATACCAAATATCGCGAAGATGAGGAACAGCAACCGGATGATGGCTACGTCTGCCCCAAAATAGATGGCAATACCGCTGGCCACGCCGCCCAGTTTCTTGTCTACCGGGTCTCTGAAAAGCTTGCGAACCTGCGTTTCTGGCAGGGCTGCATTCTCAGGCAAGGCTACCCAGCAGATAATGTACAGGATGACGCCAAACAAGGTGATACCACCCGAGAAAGGAATGCCAATCACCAGGAATACGAAGGCCAGACGCACCCAAAGCGGGTCGGTTTGCAGGTAGTTGGCAATACCTGCGGCTACCCCGGCTAATACCTTGCGATTCACATCACGGTACAGGCGCTTCTGCTCACCAGGAGCTTGCTGGTAGGCGTTGCCTGTAGTTGAGCCAGAGGTGTAGGCAGATTCTTTCTCGTCGCGCTCTTCCATCTGGAAGTCGGTCACCGTTCCCATCTGCAGAATCAGGTCTTTTACGTCATCTTGGGTGATGACTTGTTTGCCAGGATTCAGGCGGGAGAAGAAGATCTCAGCTATCCGGGATTCTATGTCGGCCACAATCTCCTCGTGCCCTTCATAGGTAGAGAAGTAGCGCTTGATGGCGGCCAAGTACTGGCTCAACATCTCATAGCCGTCTTCCTCCACGTGGAAGATCATGCCTTGCAGGTTGACACTTATGTTCTTTTTCATGGTTACTTGGATTTCTTGTGGTTGATGATGAAGGTGGTGGAGTCTACCAGTTCCTGCCAGGTGAGTCTCAGTTGGTCTAAAAACTGGAGGCCGGTAGGGGTGAGGGTGTAATACTTGCGGGGTGGCCCCGAGGTGGATTCTACCCAGGAGTAATCTAAGAGGCCGGCGTTCTTCAATCTGGTCAGCAGTGGGTAGAGCGTTCCCTCCACTACTATCATCTTGGCTGAAGTAAGTTCCTCCAACATGTCGGAGGCATAGGCTTCGCCGCGGGCAATGATTTCCAGAATGCAGTACTCCAGAATCCCTTTCCGCATCTGCACTTGTGTGTTTTCTACTTTCATGGTCTGTGAGTCTGAAATTGTTGAAACAAAGATAATATAAGGTACTATGTAAAACAAGGTACTGTCAAAAAATATTTTTTGTTGCCGATTTCGGCATGTTTTTTCAGAATCAGGGCAAAAACAGGAGATAGGAGTACTTCTATATAAGGAGATAAAAGAAAACAGTCCTAGAGTGGAACATACAGGGGATATTCCTTGTATTAGGGCAAGAATAGAGTGTGCGTTAAACGCTCAGATGGACTATCTTTACTTAATAATTCCATTGAAGTCACGTTACCAGGTTTTTTATATGCCCAAACGACTATTACTCGTCTTTCTCTTTTTCCTTTCCATACTATTGCCTGGCACGCTGCGGGCGCAGGAGGTTTCTGCTCCTAAGTACAGCAATGAGTTCCTGAACATAGGCGTAGGTGCCCGGGCTTTGGGCATGGGAGGCGTACAGTCCGCCATCGTGCGGGATGTGACCTCAGGAGTTTGGAACCCTGCCGGTTTAATGGGTCTTAAAAAGCGCCACAACGTGGGCTACATGCACTCAGAACTGTTTGCTGGGATTATCAAAAACGATTTTGGCGCTTATGCCACCGCCCTGGACTCCTCCAGCGCTATTGCCGTGTCTGTGATTAGACTAGGCGTAGATGACATAGCCGATACCCGCCGCCTGCAGAATGAGTACGGTGCCATCCAATATGACAGCATTGAATACTTCTCAGTGGCAGACTACGCTTTTATTGCCTCGTATGCGCGGCGCAGCAACTGGTTACCTGGTCTTACCTTGGGTGCCAACGCCAAGATCATTTACCGCAACGTGGGTGACTTTGCCAATGCCTGGGGCTTTGGGATAGATGCCGGCGCCCAGCTACAGCGCGGCGACTGGCAGTTTGGCCTCATGGCCAAAGACATCACCACTACTTTCACTGCCTGGAAACTAAACGCCGAAGAACTGGAAGCGGCTTACTTGAAAGATGACGAGTCTTTTAACGCCAACAGCATTGAAATTACCTTGCCCAGGTTGATACTTGGGGTGGGTCGTTCGTTCCAGGTAGGTGGGAAATTCTCAGCATTGGTCGCCACTGATTTGGATGTGACCTTTGACGGGAAGCGCAATACCCTTTTGGCCACCAATAGAGTCTCTGTAGACCCTAGAGTAGGCTTGGAACTGGGGTATGCCAATTCGGTTTTCTTGCGCGGCGGGTTGAACAACGTGCAGCAGATTGAAGATTTGGATGGCAAAAGCAACTGGAAAATGCAACCCAACTTCGGGATTGGTGTGGCTTCGCATGGCCTTATGCTAGACTTAGCCCTTTCTAAAATTGCCGCTGATAGTAAAACCTCCTCGGTGATTGTATCACTTGCCTATAGTTTTGATTGATTCTAGAGTTCTAGCCTATATGTTTACAAAAATGTACTCTTTCAAAGCCTTTTTGCTGGCTTTCTTTTTGGTTGGAGGTCTCTTATTGGGGGCTTCCAATTCTGCTTTTGCGCAACAGGTAATCTACGGCAACGAATGGATTAACTACAGCCAGAAGTATTATAAAATACAGGTCCCAGCTACCGGTATTTACAAACTTGATAAAGGGTACCTGCAGGCTGCTGGAATTACAGGGGTTGACCCGCGCAAACTGCAACTCTTTAGAAGAGGCCAGGAAGTCTCTATCCATGTAGCCGGAGAAAATGACGGCTCTTTTGATGACGGGGACTTTATTGAGTTTTATGGCGAGAAGAACGATGGGGTGCTGGATAAAGAACTCTACCAGGATCCAGCGGCCAACCACTTAAACCCCTATAATAGTTTCTATACAGATACGGCTGCCTACTTCCTTACGTGGTCAGCTATTGATGGCAAGCGTATGGTGTCGTATGCCCAACCTGCTACCAATTTAACGCCGGAGCCATGGCATTGGCAGGAAGGGTTTTTGCTAGATGATTTTCAATATGCTCGTGGAAAGCGCTATTCGGGTGGCTATCACTCTTGGATGGACGCGGCTGAAGGTTTCTTAGGTGGGTCTACGGCTGGCTTTAAGTTTACACTCACTAACATGGCCAGTAACGTCTACACAGGGGTAGGCGCTGGCGCACCAAGTATAGAGATTGCCCTAGCTGGTGATAATGATAATATCCATGACATTGATTTGTTTGTAACACCACCCGGTGGGAGCGAGCGTTTGATTGGCTCTGAGCGTCTAATTGGCTACCAATCATTTAAAAAGAAGTTTCCATTAAGAGTCACGGATTTTGCCGCTAATGGAACATTGGTCATCAGAATCACAGCAAAAAACGCTGCATCAAGGTACAGAACCAGTTACTTCAAGACATATTACCCTCAAAAGAACACCATCACTACAAAATCTCTTTCTCTTGGATATGAGGGAACGGCAGTCAACCCATTGTATTATGTGTTTGACGGCTCTTCTGCTGCCGCTTCTATTGGGTATGATGTAACTTCTCAAGATAACATCAAGCGAATAGAGGGAGTGACGGCAGGAGTCCAAAAGGGATTTGTTTTTCCGTCTACTTTCAAGAAGGGTATTCTTTGGTCAGGGGCGCAGTTAGTGCCATTGCCAGCCAAAGAAGTACGCTTTAAATCAGTGGTGGGCAATAAGGCCAATTATCTGATTGTTTCTCACAAAAGCCTGATGGTGCCATTTGGCGAATCCACCAATCCGGTAAAAGATTATGCTGCTTATAGAGCCTCGGCCGCTGGTGGTGGGTATGATACGCTTGTCATGGACGTTGGACAACTCTATGACCAATTCTTCTATGGTGAGAAATCACCAGTAGCCATCAGAAGGTTTATCAAGTACATGCTCAGCACGGGCAACCCAAAGTATTTGTTTTTAATAGGGAAGGGGGTGGAGTACACAGATAAGCGCGTGAGAAATTCGCCGCTGTCTTTACCTGTGCAGGATTTAGTACCCACGGGCGGTGTACCAGGTTCAGATATTTTCTACACGGCCAATTGGGAGAATGGAGAGTATTTTCCGGTGGTCCCTACGGGTAGAATTGCCGCCAGCCAACCGCAACAGGTCTTGGATTACTTGAGCAAAGTGAAATCACATGAAGCCTTGGCCCAAAATCTGGAATGGAGAAAGAACATCCTCCATTTGGGTGGTGGTATTGACGGACCTGAACGTACAATTTTAGCTAATTATCTAAGGGGATTTGAACGCATAGCAGAAGGCAAGTGGCTGGGCGCTCATGTAAGTACCAAGCTCAAAAGTTCCATTGCCGGGGTAGACAACATTAACATCGCAGAAGAGTTGAACAATGGTTTGTCCATGGTCACTTTCTTTGGTCATAGCTCCACCAGCTTTTCAGATTTAGAGATTGGCTTGGTATCTAACGTATTGAATGGCTATAAGAATAAAGACAAGTACCCTTTCATTTTAATGAATGGCTGTGAGGCCGGTAACAGTTTTATTCAGGCCAAGTCCTTTGGTGAGGATTGGTTACTTACGCCAGACAAAGGTGCCATTGGTTTCTTGGCACACGTGCATGCAGGCTTGCCACCTTTGCTAAACGTCTTTAGTACCAACTTCTATAAGGCGGTCTTTGCAGATGAGGCCAGCTTTGGAAAGACAGTTGGGGAGCAGCATGCCTTGACTATTAAGAATACTTCAGCTTCTTTATCTAATGGAGCCGCCATTGCCATGTACATGCAAATGGTATTGCAGTCTGATCCCGCCATTGTGATAGTAGGTCCAGAAAAAGCAGATTATACCATTGCCGAAGGTGGAGTTTCTATCAAACCAATTGGCGGTGGCACGGTGACGGCCAACTCTGAGAAGTTTTTGATGGAAGTAGACATTAAAAACTTAGCCAAGGTAAACGTAGACTCTTTCTATGTATTAGTCAATAGAACGCTGGCCAACGGAGTAGTCTTGAAAGACTCTGTGAAAGTGGGTCCGGTTTATTACCGTGATACGATTTCTATTGAACTGACCGGTAATGTACCTAACTCAGCAGGAGTGAATAAGTTTGAGGTGGTTCTAGATCATCAGCAAAAGATTCCTGAGTTGGATGAAACCAATAACACAGCTGCCTATGAGTTCTTTATGTCTCAAAGTGGCGTGATGACGGTGGCTCCACAAGAATTCTCTATAGTGTCTAAAGGAACAGTAAAGCTAATAGGGCAATCCACGAACTTGTTAAGCGCGCCACGTGACTATTATTTTGAAATTGACACGACCAACACCTTTGACAGCCCTTGGAAGAAATCACAGGTGGTAAATTCAACGTCTTTGCCAACGTGGGAAGTGTCACTTCCAGAAACCAACGGTGAGGATAGCGTGGTTTATTTCTGGCGATTTAAATACAACACTTTAGGACCAGATGAGGAAGTCATTTGGGCGAACAGCTCATTCCGGTACATTCCCAACGGCTCGCAAGGTTGGTCTCAAGCGCGTTTTGCCCAAGTGGCTACCGGGGAACCGGCAGGCTTAGTAGTTTCAGAGAAAGATAAAAAGTTTGACTTCGCGCCTTTGTTTAAACGTATTGAGATGCGAAGCGGCGGCGGTCAGCACAAGATGTCCTTCACGGCACCGTATGGTATCTTCATTGATGGCAACAGCTTTATCTGGGACAATTGCGGGTTCAACAACCCCAACATTTACGCCATTGTTTTCAATGACGTAACGCTAGACCCTTATACAAAAATGCCTACAGGTACGGGTGCGTTGTGTGGGTTTGACACCAACGTAATCTATCAGTTCACCAACCTCAACAACATTACCTACAGAGACAGGTTGCAAGCTTTCTTGAAAACCATTCCTGAAGGGTATTATGTGGCCATGGTAGGTATCAACAATGTGCCTTATTCTTCTTTCAGCCCGTCATTGAAAGAGGTCTTTAAAGGGGTTGGCTCTAAATTGATTGATGGCTTACAAACCGGCGATCCTTTTGCCATGCTAGGCAGGAAAGGTACGGCTTCTGGCACGGCCGTAGAGGCTAGCGTAAATCCTGATGATACCACCACGCCAAGAGATTTGCAGATGGTACGCCTAGAAAAGCAACTACAGGTGAACGGCCGCCAGGGAGCGATCACTTCTAATTTGATAGGCCCCTCTACCCAATGGAAAACCTTGAATCATCAGGTAGTTACCAGCGGCGCCGACATCTATGGGGTGGATATCATTGGCGTAACGCTAGAAGGTGAGGAAGAGCAATTGTACACAGACATCACTGCCAAGAGCTATGATATTTCTGGGATAGATGCTAAGGTGTTCCCTTACCTGAAATTGCGTCTGAACATGAAGGACACCGAGCAACGCACCACACCAACGTTCAAAGAATGGACAGTGTTGTACAATGCGGCTCCAGAAGGAATCATTCGACCAGATATTGTAGGCCTAGACAAGTACAACAAGCTGTCTGAACAGGCAAGCAGCGGCAAGATTGATCTGCGCCTGGCCTTCCAGAACGTAACAGACACTGATTTTGCCGGCGACGTTTCCATTGAAACCACCTTGTTGCTGGAAGACGGAACCTCTACTACCACGTTGAGCAAGGTGGGACCATTAGTGGAGAATGACACCATCTACTTCAACTACTCGCTGCCTACCACCAACATGAAGGGCACGCACCGCTTGCGGTTTAACTGGAACCCTAAGTTGTTGCCAGAACAGAATTACAACAACAACATATTGGAGATTCCCTTCACTATTAACCAAGTGGCAGGCATGCCGCCGGTATTGGACGTGGTGTTTGACGGCGCGCATATTCTGGACCAGGACATCGTGTCCCCGAGCCCAGTGATCAATGTGATGCTGAAAGACAACAACCGCAAGGTGTTGATCACGGACCCGAGCTCCATGGAAATTTTCTTGAAGCGTCCTAATGCTACTGATTTTGAGGAAATCACCATTGATGGCAACCCAGAAGTGAAATGGTTTGCCGCTGATGAGAAGAACGACTTCAGGGTGGAGTTTAATCCTAAGGACTTAGAAGACGGCATGTACACGCTGGAAGTGCAGGGCAAAGACGCCTCTGGTCAAAAAGCGGCGGGAGAGCGTTACCGCATCAATTTCCAAGTGGTGAATGAGTCGGCTATCTCTAACTTCTTCCCATACCCGAACCCCTTCTCGTCAAAGACACGCTTTGTGTTCACGTTGACGGGCAGCTACATTCCGGAGCGCATGAAAATCCAAATTATGACCGTAACCGGGAAAGTGGTGAAAGAGATTCAGCGCGACGAGCTGGGACCATTGAAGATTGGCAATAACATGACCGAATATGCTTGGGATGGCACCGATGAATACGGAGACCGCTTGGCTAATGGCGTGTACCTGTACCGTGTGATTGTAGACCAGGGACCTGAGGAGATGAAAAAACGTTCTGTGAACGGAGACAAAGCCTTCAAGAACGGCTACGGTAAAATCTACATCCTGCGCTAATTCGCGATCTCGGGCTAATTCCTAAGAATCAGGCCGAAAACGGAGATGATAAAAAGAGAGGCCCTTGCTGTGTAGCAAGGGCCTCTCTTTTTATTGGTGGTTATGTGATTCCCGTTGTTCTCAAATCATCGAAAGACTTTCCCTAAATGAAAACCGTTTTTGGCCTCTTTCCTTAAAACGAGGCCAAAAACGGTTTGCTAAAGTAATATGATGCGCAAATTTTATAAAAGAGGGTTGTGAGGATTCACTCTCCTAATTTGCGCTAAAGTTCGCAATTCTTCGGAACGTGAAGAAGGAAAACGGGTAGGCATGTTTGTCATCTGCCTCATGCTCCTGCTGACCGGTGATATTCCATTCCTCGGGGCTTAGTTCTGGGAAGAAGACATCACCATCAAAAGACTCATGTACCAAAGTTAGATGCACTACTTCGGCCAGCGGAAGGGCCTGCTTATAAATCTCTGCGCCGCCCACTACCATCACCTGCTCGTCTAGCGCTATCGCCTCTTGCAAGGCCTCCTCTAAAGAGGTGGTGACGATACAACCTTCGGGAGCCTGGTAGTCTGCTTGACGGGTAATGATGATGGTGGTACGCCCAGGGAGCGGTTTGCCGATGGCTTCAAACGTTTTCCGGCCCATGATCATGGGATGGCCCATGGTGAGCAGTTTAAAATGCTTTAAATCTTCTGGGAGGTGCCAGATAAGCTGGTTGTCTTTGCCAATGACGCGGTTCTCGGCGATGGCGACTACTATGTGAATCATGCGGTGGTTTGAAAGGTATAGCCTCTAAGGAAATCCTGGATGGACATGCGTTTTTTGCCTTCCATCTGCAGTTCCAGAATGGAATAGGCGGTGCCGTTGGCGCATTGAATATGCAGGAAGGTCTTGTTGTCGGTTTGGATGGTGCTCAGCTCAAGAGCTGATTCGGCAGAAGTAACTTCGCCTTTCAACACCTTGAACTGCTTGCCTTCCAACACCGTCCAAGCGGCTGGGTAAGGCGACAAGCCCCTGACAAAGTTATGCACCTTCTCAGCGGGCTGGTTCCAATTAATTTGGCAGGTTTCCTTGAAAATCTTGGGCGCCATGCGCGGCTCGTCTAACTGGGGCTGTGGATACGGTTGTGTGCGCTCTTCCACAATAGCCGTTACCGTGTCTAACAGCAATTTGGCCCCGGCGTGTTTGAGCTTTTCATACAAAGAGCCGAAGTCATCCTCTGGTTCAATGGCTACTTTCTCCTGCAAAATGATGTCTCCGGTGTCAATCTCATGACGTAGGAAGAAGGAGGTCACGCCCGTCTCCTGGTCGCCGTTGATGATTGCCCAATTGATGGGCGCGGCCCCACGGTAATGGGGTAACAAAGACGCATGGATGTTCAGGGAGCCCAACGGCGGCATGTTCCAAACCGCCTCGGGTAACATCCTGAAGGCTACAATCACCTGCAGGCTGGCGTTGTAGATGCTGAGCTCCTCTTGGAAAGCAGGGTCTTTCAAGTTGGTGGGTTGTAAAACCGGAATGCCGCGTTCTACGGCTACCTCTTTTACCGGCGAATACGTCAGTTTAAGGCCGCGTCCGGCGGGTTTGTCTGGGGCGGTGATGACGGCTACCACGTTCCAACCTTTGTCTAACAAGGCTTGTAAACCAGGTACGGCAAAGTCTGGCGTACCCATGAACACAATGCGCAAATCTTCTTTCTGCATGTTACTGGGCGTCTGGGTAAAGAAGGTACTGCTGGCGCATCTTCTTGTATTGGTCTAGGCCGGGCTTCCAACTGGCTCTAATCTCAGCTTCGGTTTTACTGGCAATAATCTGTTGCTGTAGTTCTTCAGTGCCGGCCAGGTTCTTGAAGAAGTTGTTGAAGAACTTCTCTTTTTGATTAGAGGCCTGGTAAAAGTCTAATAGATACTTCAAGGTAAAGTTCTCCGTCAGGCGCACGTTCCTCAAGTCCTTGCCGTAGCACACTTGGTTTTTATAAGGTGGCTCCATGGACATGCCTTGGATGGGAACCGGGGTGAAGGAGAAAGACTTGTCAGGGTAATACGGTGCGCCAATCACCTGGAAAGGCATCTGCGTGCCGCGGCCCATGCTCACCGTGGTGCCTTCAAACAGACACAGAAACGGGTACAATTTGATGGATTGGTCATTGGGCAGGTTAGGCGAAGGCTTAACCGGCAAAGAGTAGAACTGTTTGCGGTCATAGTTCTTCACCGGAATAATCTTTACTTGTGCCTGAACGCCGTTCTTCAGCCATTTCTGGCCGTTAATCATTTGGGCGTATTCGCCTAAAGTCAATCCGTGCGCAATAGGAATGGTGTTCATCCCCACAAACGACTTGCGCTCCGGTACCAGCACCGGGCCGTCAATCAGGTAGCCGATGGGGTTGGGTCGGTCAAGTAGGAGCATGGGTTTGTTCAGCTCGGCGCAGGCTTCCATCACGTAATGCATAGTGCTGCTGTAAGTGTAGAACCGCACGCCCACGTCCTGGATGTCAAACAGCACCACGTCTACGTCCTTCAGCTGCTCTGCGGTGGGTTTTTTGTTGTTGCCGTACAGCGACAGAATCGGCAGGCCGGTCTTCGCGTCCTTGGTATTGCTGATGTGCGCACCGGCATCGGCGTCGCCTCTAAACCCATGTTCCGGCGCGAAAATCACGGAGATTTTCACACCTCGGCTCAAAAGCGTGTCTACTAAATGTTTCTTGCCAATAATGGACGTCTGGTTAACTACCATGGCCACACGCTTGCCCTGCAGATAGGGCAGGTATAACTCTGTCTGCTCAGCACCCGTTAGGAGGGGAGCCTGCAACTGCTCTATGACCGTGGGCGCCGCGCCTTGCGTTTCTTGGGTGGCAGTACCCGCAGAAGCAGAATTGTCACTAGAGGCAGAGGTGCTGGCCGTGGGCTGGCAACTGGCCAGAACCAAGCCAAAAACAGCGGTGCGCAAAATGGAGTATGTCATCATCATTAGTTTAACAAATACAGATAGCTATCTTTAAGCTCAAATTAGAAACAGTGAATCTCTCCCGCTACATAGCCGGTCGTTTATCCGGAGCCCGTTCTGACTCTTTTACCGCGTCTGTCACAAAAATAGCAAAGTTCAGCGTAGGGCTGGGCATTGCCATCATGATTGTTTCATTTGCCATCCTGCAGGGCTTCCGGCACGAGATTCAGGCCAAAATCTTCAGCTTCGGCGGTCACCTGCAAGTAAGCAAATTTGACACCAATAACTCGTTTGAGGGCTACCCCATGGGGACTAGTACGGGCTTGGAGGATTATAAGAACATTCCCGGGGTAGAAAAGCTGCAACCCTTCGCGCGCAAGACGGCCATTATCAAGACTGAGGATGAGGTGTTGGGCGTGGTTTTGAAAGGTGTGGATTCTACCTATGACTTCCGGAGCATGCAACAGAACCTGGTGTCTGGCACGGTGATGGAGTTCAATGACACGGCGGCCTCTGAGCACGTGATGATGAGCCAGCTCATGGCCGACAAACTCCGGCTGAAGGTGGGGGACCGCATACTCTTCTACTTTATCCAAAACCCACCTCGCGTCCGCAAGCTTGAAGTAAAAGGTATCTTTAAAACCGGTTTGGAGGAGTTTGACAACGTCTATGTGATAGGTGATTTGCGCCAGATACGGGAATTAAACCAATGGCCCGACTCGCTGGTTGGCGGCTATGAAATCCTTCTCACCGACTTTACGCAGATAGACACGGTGGCCAGCCAGGTCTTTGACAAGATGAACTATGACCTGCAACTGGAGAAAATCACGGACACCTACGCTCAGCTGTTTGACTGGTTGGAATTACTCAAGCGCAACGTCATCATCTTTTTGGTGCTCATTATTTTTGTGGCCACGTTCAACATGGTCTCCACGCTGTTCATTATGATTCTGGAGCGCACCAACATGATAGGCGCCTTAAAAGCAATGGGCGCCACCAACGGACAGATACGGGGCATCTTCCTGCACCGGGGACTCAAGCTCACCATCTCCGGCTTAATTGGCGGGAACCTGCTGGCCTTGGCTTTTTGCCTCATTCAAGACTATTTCCACGTCATTCCGCTGGACCCTGAAAACTATTATATGGACACGGTTCCCATCTATTGGGACTGGCGCATTTGGGTAGGCATCAACGGCATCACTTTCCTGCTTACCATGCTGTCTATCTTGCTACCAACCCTCATGATAGCCAGAATCCATCCGGTAAAAGCCATCAAGTTTGACTAAGCACAAAACAAAGAAGCCTGCTCGTATAAGCAGGCTTCTTTGTTTAAAAGGAATTCGTTTTTGGCTTCTTTCCCAGAGAAAACGCCAAAATGAGTCACGTCTATTTCAACGGAATCTCTTCCTTTTCAAAGGAATCCTTGATTTTTTCGGTAAGAGAGTCAAATACATTGGAACGGGCGTGGCCACGTTCGCCTAAAACCCAAGCGTGTACGAAAAGCGTGACAGTTTGGGCAGAAAGTTTCTCTACGCCAATGCTAGGAGCGGGCTCAGACAAAACCAAAGGCTCTGAGTCAATCACACGATGCAAAACGGTTTTCACTTTAGACAGAGGCACCGCAGAATCTACTACCAACTGAATCTCCAACCGGCGGTTCTTCTCTACGTCATAGTTCACAATCACCGCAGATGCCAAGGGACCGTTGGGTAGGAAGACGGTTTTGTTGTCTTCTGTTTTGATGACCGTGTTAAAGATATTGATGATGCAGACCTGGCCTTTCTGGCCTTGGGCTTCAATGAAATCTCCTACCCTGAAAGGCTTCACAGTCAGGAGCAGAACACCTCCGGCAAAGTTGGCCAAACTTCCCTGCAAAGCTAAACCTACCGCCAAACCCGCCGAGCCCAACACCGCCACAAAGGACGTAATCTCCAAGCCCACTTGCGCCACCACTACCATGAAGAGCATCACCAGCAAGGCAATACGCAAGACGTTCCGGAGGAAGGGACGCAGGGATGGGTCTACGTTCCGTTGCTTCATGACATTGTACGCAAAGGTGGTGATGCGTCCAATAAGCCAAAGGCCAATGATTAAGATGAAAATGGCAATCAGTAACTTGATGCCATACAGCACGGCGAAGTCTTGAATGCTGAGAACTAATCTGTCAATGTCAAACATACAGCGGTAAATAGAGAAGGCCGAAGCCTAATCAGGTCAATGAATTTATTGTAAGTGCTTCGAATTCAAAAGAAGGTTAGGGTTCAGGCAGATGTTCTGGTAATAAGCTTTTTCTGACGGCGCACATACACCGGGAAAATCACCTGACTTGCCCAACATATCAGTCATCAACTGGAAATGCACATGCGGGGGCCAATCGCCGTTCTCTGGGTAAGGTCCCATGGTGGCCACTTGCTCGCCCGCTTGAACTGCTTGGCCAACTGATTTGCCTTGTAAACTGGTTCGGCTGAGATGCCCGTACAAGGTGTAAAAGGTGTGGCCTTCCAGTTCATGCTCTAGAATAATGGTAGGCCCGTAATCCCCAAAATTATTATTGTCCTGAAAGCTGTGCACTTTTCCGGCTAGCGTAGCATATAAAGGAATGTGCGCCGGCGCCCAGATGTCCACACCAAGGTGAATGGTTCTGGCTTCTTCCTCGCCAGAGAAGTGTTCACTGCGCCGGTAAATGTCGCGGTTCTCAAAGTAACCGCCCACGCCCACGGTGGCGTTTTTCTCCTGTAGCATCTGCTGGACCATTTGTTCAAACTCGGCCGTGTTCCGTAGATTAGAAGAAAGAAGCAGTTGGTTAGAGGACGTGAAGTCCAAGGGCGTCACGTCTGGGGCGTTCAGGTCATGGTCCATGATGGGCGCAAACGTGCCTGCGCGGGACTGCAACAAGGAGATTATTTGAGTAGGGTTTTTCATGGTGCGTGCAAACCGTGCCACACCCATGGCACGTATGAAATGTAAACTTAGTCTCGCCAGCTGATTCGTGCTACTGGCTTGTGTAAAAAATGCCTGATATCCCGCAAATATAGTTTGCGTCAGATTTTTGCGCGGGCGTTCGGGCAGGATGCTGAAATATCGTAACTTTCGCGCTGTAAACCAGTTTAGCAAACGTAAGCGTTTGTTTTCCATTCCTTGAACTATGAGCAATACACACTACTCCATGAAGGTGGCGGACATCACCCAAGAGACCGCAGATGCTGTAACCCTTCATTTAGAGCACCCAGAAAGAAACAGCATTTCGTTCATCCCCGGTCAGTTTCTGACCTTGATTATACCCGTGAATGGCTCCAAGATAAGACGGTCGTATTCACTGTGCAGTACCCCAGACGACCCAAGATTGTCGGTGACCATCAAGCGCGTAGAAGGCGGTTTGATGTCTAACTACATCCTGGACAACGTCAAAGTGGGGCAGGAGATTGAAGTGATGGCCCCGCTGGGGAATTTCAACCTGAAGGCAGACGCCTCCAAGAAGCGCCACATTTACCTGTTTGGCGGTGGTAGCGGTATCACGCCACTCATGTCCATGACCAGAACCATCTTGAAAGACGAGCCTCAAAGCCGGTTGACCTTGATTTACGGTAACCGCAATGAGAACTCTGTTATCTTCAAGAGCGAGTTTGACCGTCTGGAGCAGGAGAATCCTGAGCGCCTGAAAGTGCTCTACGTATACAATGAGTCCCTAAAAGACGCCACCGAGCAACAAGAGGAGAACATTGGCCTGTTAGATCGCATGATGGTCATCAAGTTGATGGAAAAATGCAAAGCCCCGGGTTACTCAGACGAGAGCTTCTACATGTGCGGGCCAGAAGGCATGATGAACGAGGTGCGCGACGCCCTTCAGTTCATGAAAGTGCCGGCAGACCGCGTGTTCAAAGAAAGCTTCGTGGCCCCTACTACGCCAGAAGACAAGAACGTAACCGGCGCCAACGAAACAGATGAGATTGTGACCCAGACGGTAACCATCATCTATGAAGGCAAAGAGTATAAAGTAGAAGTTAAGCCCAACGAGACCATCCTGGAGGCGGGTCTACGCGATGATATTGATTTGCCGTATTCTTGCCAGGCTGGCCTGTGTACCGCCTGCCGTGGCAAATGCCTAACCGGACGCGTGCATTTAGATGAGCGCGAAGGCCTCTCTGACTCAGAGATTGCCCAAGGGTATGTACTAAACTGTGTAGGCCATCCGCTCACCTCAGACGTGGTGATTGAGATTGGATAATCGTTTTTGACCTGTTTTATGGAAAATACCCCCAAAACGCTCACATTGCCAGAACGGAAACCGCGCTTGTACATGCCGGCAGAGTTTGAGGTCTCTGATTGGGCTTCATTGGAACCTATCTTTGAGGAACTGAAGAACCGTCCGGTGAACTCTCTGGCCGAGCTGGAGAAGTGGATTTCTGACCGCAGTGAGCTGGAAAGCGTGCTGTCAGAGAACCTGGCGTGGCGCTACATCAAAATGACCTGCAACACCCAGGATGAAGCCCTCACCGAAGCGTTTCAGTTCTTTGTGACAGAGATTGAGCCTAAGGCCTCTCCCTATGATGATGCCTTCAACCGCAAGTTGGTGGCGTCTCCGTATGCTGACCAGTTAGACCAGAAGCAATACTTCATCTACCTGCGCGGTGTTCGTAGAGCCATTGAGTTGTTCAGGGAGGAGAACATTCCATTACAAACGGAGATAAGCACCAAGTCACAGCAGTACGGCACTATTGCCGGGGCCATGATGGTAACGCTGGATGGCGAAGAAATGACCCTGCAACGGGCCTCTGACCGCCTCAAGCAAACCGACCGCGCCGTGCGCGAAGAAGCCTACAGAGCCATTCAGGAACGCCGTTTGCAGGACAAAGACAAACTGGATGACCTGTTCACCGAACTGGTGGGCTTGCGCAACCAGGTGGCTAAGAACGCGGGTTTTGACAACTTTAGGGACTACATGTTTGCGGCCTTAGGCCGTTTTGACTATCGTCCTGAAGACACCTACGCTTTCCATAAAGCTATTCAGGAGCAGGTAGTGCCGGTTACGCGTCAGATTGACAAGGAGCATAAAGAGAAGCTGAGGCTGGATACGTTGCGCCCTTGGGACATGGACGTGGACCCGAGCATGTTGCCTCCCTTGGAGCCGTTCAAGACAGGCGAGGAACTGCTGGAGAAAACCATTGACTGTTTCTACCGCTTAGATACCTTCTTAGGTGACTGCCTGGTGACCATGCGCGAAATGGGCCACCTAGATTTGGAGTCACGCAAAGGCAAAGCACCAGGCGGTTATAATTATCCATTGGATGAAATTGGCGTGCCGTTCATCTTCATGAACGCTACCTCGTCGCTGCGCGATGTGGTGACCTTGTTACATGAAGGCGGTCACGCGGTGCATTCCTTCCTGACCCGTGATTTGCCCTTGAACAGTGCCAAGCACCCACCTTCTGAGGTGGCGGAGCTGGCGTCTATGTCTATGGAGCTGATTACACTGGACCACTGGGACATCTTCTTCCCGAACCGGGAGGATTTGGTGCGCGCCAAACGTCAGCATTTAGAAGGCGTGTTGGAGACCTTCCCGTGGGTGGCCACCATTGACAAATTCCAGCACTGGATTTATGAAAACCCTGACCACACCGTAGAAGAGCGTCATGACAACTGGGTTCGCATCTTTGAACAGTTCAACCTGCATGAAGTAGACTGGTCTGGATTGGAGCATTTGAAGCCGTACATCTGGCAGAAGCAGTTGCATCTCTACGAGGTTCCGTTCTATTACATTGAGTACGCCATGGCCCAACTGGGCGCCATTGCCGTCTGGAAACGCTACAAAGAAGAGCCCGCCGCCGCGCTGGAAGGCTACAAGAAAGCCCTCAGCCTGGGCTATACCGCTACCATTGGGGAGATCTACGCCGCTGCCGGTATCCGCTTTGACTTTTCCAGCGAGTATATCCAGACGCTGGTAGACTTTGTAAAGGACGAAATGAAAAAGCTGGGGTAGGCGTTTTTAGCCTGATTCCTGGAAAATAACCCAAAACAGAAAGGCCTCCTTGTACAAGGAGGCCTTTCTGTTTTTATAGATCATGATTTTATTCCTCTTCGGTGGTTTCTGAATCAGGTTTGCTGTTGTCTACCCACTGAAACAATGGCGCTGGTTGCAAGGTGTCATACGGCTTGCCCAAACGCGGAAGGCGCTTGCGGTATCTTCTAATAAGCGTGTTCATTTCCTTGGCCGTCACGTCATAGCGGCTACGGTACATGACCACTTCATTGTGGTGCGCCTGTATTTCGGTCTTCAAAGAGTCTACCCTTGGAATGCCAGTTGACCCGGCTTCAGGTAAAAACGCGAACAAGGCTTTGTATACAGAGTCATGCGCCATGTCATAAGCATCAATCATGTCTGAGTTACTCATGGTCTTGCGGTCATAGCGCAAGGATGAAAGCCGCTTGATGGCTTTCTGCAAATCGGCGCGCTGGGCAGGAGGTAAAACGGCCGGCGGCATGGCCGCCAGCATTTCTTCCATCTCTTCAATCTTGGTGCTGTCACTGGTGTACATCACGTTCCATTTGCCGGTGAGCGTGTCTGATAGGGTAATCAATTGCGTCCTTAGATCCTCATCTGAGATAGGACGGGCCAAAGGACCGCTCTTTCCCGAGTCTTTAGAACAACTGGCGGCACCTAACAACAATCCGAAGGCACACAGGTGTAAGTATTTTTTCATAGTTGGGGGTTACAAGGGCTTAAACTGCTCAAACATCTGTCGGCAATCATTACAGTAATGCATGGACCGACAAAGGGTAGGGCCGAAGGGCGTGCGCATCTCGGTGTTTTGGCTTTGACAGTTGGGACACGTAGCATACTCCAGAATCTCCAAGTCCAAAATGCCTTGGTACGGCTGGGGCGGTGCCAACCCGAAGTCCTTCAAGGCCTGTCGTCCCTTCTCACTCAGCTTGTTGGAATTCCAGGGCTCGTCAAAACTCATCACCACTTCAAACGCCTCCACACCGTGCTTGCGCAACGACCGCTCTACTTCTGCCCGCATGTAGTCCATGGCCGGACACCCTGCAAACGTAGGAGTCATGCGTACCGTTACAAAACCGTTCTCTTTGAGCTCAATCCCGGTAATCACGCCCAAGTCGTTTAAAGACAACACAGGAATCTCTGGGTCTTTCACCTCCTCTAAAAACTCACGGATTTGCTCAACGGTCTGCATAGTAATTGCTGGTTGTTAATTGTTATGCTTGATTCTCAGTACAAAAGGATAACAACGATAAGGTAGAAATGATGCTGAAAATTGATGGATTTGACTTTAATTCGTTCTTTTTGGGAATGCGATGAATTTTGATGGGTGATTTATCTAGGCGTAGTAGGTTGAATTTTTATGAATCAGAAAGTTCGTCAAAAAGCCTTGGTATAGTCTTATGTAAAGTTTTATTTAAACACTCTTTGTGAACAAACAAACCTTGTGTTTCACTTGTGTTGCTGGGTAAACATATTGAGACTAAAATAGAATCATTATATGGCAAGCCATTGCCACAGATACAACATTCTACTACCAAGTCTTCAAAAGACATTTTTTCTAACGGGTTATCTAAATTAATTTCTTCCAAGTATTCATGACAAGTTGATTGCCGTTCGAAGACTTTTACAAGTGATTACTAATTTATATAGAAAAGCAAAAAGTCGTTTTTGGCTTGTTTTCACAAAAGTAGGCCAAAAACGACTTTCTATTTTTCATGGTGTATGCTGTGTAAACAATCAGCAATCAACAATTAACAATCAAATCTTACCACTCAGCGGTTGGGTCTAGTTTGAAGACTTCGGCCATTTCATCTAGGAGTGGCTGTAAGTGCTCTGTATGCTGTCCGTAACGGCCACCGTACACGGGCGTGATGCTGGCCAAGTCAGGTAGTTTTAGGCTTGTTTTGGCCAAAACAGCCGAAATTCGGTTTTCCCATTCTGCTTGGATAGCGGCTTCGCCTACATACACGCCGGCGTCAATCAGTTCCTGTTCATATTTGGATGGCTCAAAAATGCCTAGAGCAAATGGAAGTGCGTAATCCAAGGCCTGTTGCATGCGCGAGATGCTTTCCTCCGTGGCGGAGCCTAGTTGCTTGACCATGGTATTGCCGTGCAACACGTGGTACTTTACTTCGCCTTTGAGCTTGGTGGCAATTCTAGCGATTCCTTCATGGCTGGATTGGCTCAAGGACTCAAAACGCAACGACTCGGCGTTGTCAAACAGGAAGTGTCTAATCAAGCTGAAGTCATACTCGCCAATAGGTAGTTCGGTGAGCTGGCAGTTGTGGAACTGGTCAGCGTTGCGCATGAACGCCACGGTGTCTGGCTCTCCTTCGCCTAGTTCATGCAACAAGGTGTAAAACGCCAGGCTGTGGCCTAACTTGTCCTGGGCCATGGAGGAGAAGGCGATGTCTTCTTCCAGCATAGGGCCCATGCCGGTCCACTCAGAATTGCGGTGTCCCAGAATCAACTGGTCATCGGCTAGCTTGTATAAAAGGTCTTTGATGGCTAGGTCCTGCATGGCTTATTGGGCTTGTCTTTCGGCTTTGAAACGGTCAATCTTGTCTTGCACGCGATACGCAGTGGCTTCGCGGTACTTCTTCTCTGGCGTGGTGAGCCAGATGTCTTTCTCCTGCTCTTCGCGCAGAACATCCTGGCTGGCCACCACCCATACGTTTACTACCGGAGGTGTATTCAAGGTCTGCTTGGCTACTTGCAGGGCGTGCTCATAAGAGCGGGCACTCACAGTGCCGGCATGCGCGTGCGCTTTGCCACGCTTCTTCAAATGGAAGATTTCATAGGTCTGCTCAGCGTCTTCTGGCTTAGCCGTTAGTTCCTGTAAGGTGTCATAGAAAGACGTGTTGTCATCCACATACGGGGTCACAAACACACGCTGGGTTTTGACAATCCACATACCGGTGCAGGCCGCCCGACGGCTGTATTGCTCTTTCCCGAACAAAAAGGCAATCTCTTCATTGGCACCATGAACCGGACCAGCGTAGGTAAAGGCTTTGCCTTCTTTCTGCTGATGGAAGACCTCATAGGTTTCCAGTTGGTCTAATTGCGGTTTCTGCTCTTGTTCAGCCTCGGCCTCAATGTGCAGGCGGGTGACGCGCGGGTCAAGCGAGTGGATGTGTTCTGTGTCTAGAGACATTTTTTTAGTCCTGAGTTCTGAGTCTAGAGTCCTGAGTCAGAAGGAGTGAAATTTAATTTGAGAAGGAGAAAAAAGGCGCTAGTCCTTACTGCTAAATCTCAAACCACGACTCGTGACTCAAGACTCAGAACTCAGGACTAGCGCCTCTGGCGCTTAAGCCAGAGGTCTCACGTAAGAAGCCTTCGGCGACAACAGCGCGCGTCTTACCCATGCACCACGCTCTTCGGCGGTACGGCGAACGGCCAGGCGCTCTGCGTTGCAAGGGCCGTCTCCGTTAATCACGCGTTTAAATTCGTCCCAGTCTGGCTCCGTGTATTCCCAAACGCCTTCTTCGTTTTTGCGCAATTTAGCATCTGGAACGGTTAAGCCCAGTTCCCAAATCTTAGGGACGTACATGTCTAAGAACTGTTGACGGCAGGCATCATTAGAGGCCATTTTCACTTTCCAGCGCATCAGGGTCTCGGTGTGGGTACTCATCTTGTCACTCGGTCCGAAGAACGTCATAATAGGCGGCCACCAACGATTCAAGGCCTCCTGAATCATCTGACGCTGTACTGGTGACCCTGTGGCCATGTGCACCACAGCGTCATGACCGTATTTTAAGTGGAAAGCTTCCTCGGCGCAGATTCTGTCCAGGGCACGGCAATAGGGGCCGTAGCTTCCTTTGGCGTTGGCCATTTGGTTGACAATGGCACCAGCGTCAATCAGCCAGGAAATGATATTAGAGTCTGCCCAGGTAAAGGCCGGGTAGTTGAATACGTTGGAGTATTTGCTTTTACCGTTGATGAGGTCGGTCAGCATTTGCTCACGCGTCTTGCCAAGGGTCTCGGCGGCGCTGTACAAGAGTTGGGCGTGGCCCACTTCGTCCTGCACCTTGGCCATCTGGGCCAGCTTGCGCCTGAAGCCCGGGGCACGGGTAATCCAAGTGCCTTCTGGCAAGGCGCCGATGATTTCAGAGTGGGCGTGCTGTTCAATCATACGCACCAATTGCTTGCGGTATAATTGGGGCATCCAGTCGTTGGGCTCAATTTTCTCACCACGGGCTATGCGGGCTTCAAACTCTGCCAACAACACCGGGTCTTCCTGCTGAAGGTCATCAAACTTGGTGGCCTCAAAAACGTTTCCTCCTCCGTACATAATATTCTTATTTAGAGTATTGCCTTATGCGTTTTGCGCGTGTAATTCTGTGTTTAGTAATCCGTTCAAGAGCAGATTAGACAGGTAATCGGCTATCTGGTCGGGGTTCATTTTCCCTTCTGGCTTGTACCAAGTGTGCAGCCAGTTCAAGCTGGAGAGCAAAGTCAGTACCACAAATTTCTCATCAGTGACCCTGAACTCGCCATTGGCGATGCCCTCTCTCACAATCTCCCTGAAGCCCTCTTCGTAGCGGTGGCGCATCTGACTGAATTTGCTCAAGGTAGGCTCGCTCAGGTGTTTCCACTCATTCAAGAACACGCCCGCCGCCTCAGGGTTCTGGGTCAAGACCCGAACGTGAGCGGCTACGGCCAGCTGCAGTTTCTCAGAGGCTGGAACTGCCTGGTTCTGGACCTGCTCAAAAGCCGCTACAAACGCATCTGCCATTCTAAAGCACACGCGCTGCAGGATATCTTCTTTGGACTTGATGTGCGAATACAAACTTCCGGCCTCAATGCCCAGTTCCAACGCCAGGTCACGCATGGTGGTGGCGGCAAAACCTCTGCTTCTGAAAAGCGAGGTGGCAACTTGGTCTATTTGTTCTTTACGCGACATAGTACAAGGGATGATGAGCATCAAATCTATAAAAGCTAACGCTCGTTAGCAAATAAAAGTTTAATATACAGCCTTTACCTGTGAAATGGCAAGCCCCAACAAAAAAGCTATCTTTGCGTTTTCGGGCTGTTTTCCAGAAAAGAGCCCGAAAACGCCGCAAAGCCAGATTTGGCATGAAGGCGTGAATCGTATAAATACCTAGAAAATATACCCTATGTCTGAATATACCTCCTTAGATAGCCTCGGCGAGTTTGGCCTGATTAGAAGACTGCAAGAGCACGTGGAGCTCCAAAACCCATCTACAGTTTTGGGCATTGGCGATGACGCCGCCATCATTGAGCCTGGTCAGAAGCAAATTGTCATTTCCACGGACATGCTCATTGAGAACGTGCACTTTGATTTGACCTTCTGCCCGCTCAAGCACCTAGGCTACAAAGCCGTGGCCGTAAATGTCTCTGACATTGCCGCCATGAACGCCATTCCCACGCAGATTGTGGTAAGCCTGGCCATCAGTGCGCGCTACACGGTAGAGGCCATGGAAGAACTCTATGAAGGCATGCGCCTAGCCTGCGAAAACTACAAAGTGGACCTGGTGGGCGGAGACACTACCTCATCGCGGTCTGGTTTGGTGATTAGCGTAACCGCCTTAGGCGAAGTAGAGAAAGGAAAAGCCGTTCTGCGCAGCACGGCCCAAGTAAACGACCTCATCTGTGTGACCGGCGACTTAGGCGGCGCTTACTTAGGCCTGCAGTTGTTGGAGCGCGAGAAACAAGCGTTCTTAGCGGACCCAGAAACACAGCCAGAATTAGAGGGCAAAGACTACGTGGTAGGTCGTCAATTGCGCCCCGAGGCCCGCATGGACGTGATTCATGAACTGAAGGAATTGGGCGTTCACCCCACGTCTATGATTGACATTTCTGACGGGCTGGGCTCTGAGCTGTTGCATATCTGTTCACAGAGTAGGGTAGGAGCGGCCGTTTTCCAGGACAAACTGCCCGTGGACCAGCAGACCTTAGACACCGCCGAGGAATTCAAGATTGACCCGGTAACGTGCATCATGAACGGCGGCGAAGACTATGAACTGCTCTTCACGGCCAAGCTTGCTGACTACGACAAACTCAAAAATCACCCTGACATCACCATCATCGGTAAAATCACAGACGCTTCTGAAGGGGTGAATCTGGTGACGCCAAGCGGAAACGCCCACGCCATCAAAGCCCAAGGCTGGAATCATTTTGCCTAATGTGAAAGCGCTATTTCTACTTTTAGGCTTGGTATGCACTGTTGTAATACTGGGCATGGCTACTTTGCTGTTTCATCTAATTAACCATTCTTGGGTGCTCATTCTACTGGTGGTAAGCGCTTATGTGTTGGGTAAGCTGTTGCAAAAGAAAGCCACTAGTGAGAATATGAAGGCGCTGGGCTGGGGCATTAGATGGGGCGGGGTTGCTTCGTTTCTGTTGTTTATGGTCGTGATTAGCTACCTCTACATTCGATAAGCTAATAACTGTTTTAGGAATTACTAAAAGTCATATAAAACAAGACGCCCAGCTTCAAAAGAAGCTGGGCGTCTTGTTTGTGTTTAACCTAATACTTTTGAGCTTATTCAGAATTATACTAGACTAACCTTTTAGAAAAATCTAGCATTGTTCTTCCAGATAGGGTGTTACTGAAGTATGTAGCATTTCAATTAGTTCTTCATCCATGAAAACATAATCATCTGGGATGTCCAGAACTTCAATTTGTTTTTCCCTTGCTACAGGTCCATACTTCGAAATTAGCTGTTGCTTGTGCTTTTTTTCCATCACCAAAATCAAATCGGACCATTCCAAAAGTTTGGAGGATATTTTAATGCGAGCACTTTCTGAGGTGCCTGCTGACCGAAACTGATGATGTTGGTGGCCCTGAAAAATCTTTTCAGCAGTGGGGCTTCGCCATTGATTTCTGCTACAGATGAAGAGGATATTCATTTAATCCTCTGGATACGGCACAAACACGAAGTTCATGAACTCGCGGTCTACTACAAACAGACAGCAGTACTCATCTGCATCGCGGTAGGCTTGCTGGAACTCCTCAATCTTGTCTGCGGCCACCAGTTGGCGGTTCACGAAGTCCTCTAAGAAGGAGGCATTCACGTTCCATTGCAGGTTGCGCTCAGCCGCTTCAATCAACAAGCCGCCAATCTTGGTCACTTCTCTAGAGAAGACAAAGATGGGATACTTAGAAATATCCCGCTTTCTAATCTGGTAAGAGGCTTCCTTTAATGTATCTGACACCTGCACAAAATCTGTGGTGATGGTGCCTAAGTATTTGCCGTTTAATTCTGGGTCGTTCTGCATGATAGTAGTAATAACGTATATCAAGTAGCACGATGCATGTGCCAAATGGTTTACAAGGTATTTCCGTTTTCGGCCTGTTTTGTCCAAAGCAGGCCGAAAACGGGTAATTGGTATTTAGCTTTTCAAAGCCAACAGGGCCACGCTCTCTACATGGTAGGTCTGCGGGAACATGTCCACTGGTTGCACCTTCACTACGTCATACGCTTCTGAAAGCATTTCCAGGTCGCGGGCCTGGGTAGCTGGGTTACAGCTTACGTAGACGATGCGGTTGGCTTTCACCTCAATCAACTTGGCCACCACGTCTGGGTGCATCCCGGCGCGCGGCGGGTCGGTGATGATGACGTCCGGACGGCCATGCTTCATGAACAGCTCCTGATTCAAGACGTCCTTCATATCACCGGCATAGAAGTGCGTGTTGGTGATGTCGTTTATCTGCGAGTTGATTTTAGCGTCCTCAATGGCGCTGGCCACATACTCAATGCCTATCACCTGCGCCGCTGAGCGGGCCACGAAGTTCGCGATGGTGCCAGCCCCCGTGTACAAGTCATACACCGTCTCAGTGCCGCTTAAAAGGGCAAAATCGCGGGTTAGTTTGTACAGGTTGTAGGCCTGCTCAGAATTGGTCTGGTAAAAAGACTTCGGCCCGACTCTGAAGCGCAAGCCTTCCATCTGCTCATGGATGTACGGGTCGCCGTGGTAGCAAATCACGTCCAGGTCATGGAAGGTCTCATTGCCCTTGCTGTTAACCACGTATTGCAGAGACGTAATCTGCGGGAAAGCCTGCAACAAGAAGTCCAGCAGCGGTTGCAGCCATTCCATTTGGTCCTGGAAAACCTGCACAATCACCATCAGGTCACCCGTGTTGGCCGTCCTGATGATGAGGTTACGCAAGAACCCTTCCTGCTTGACCAAGTCAAAAAACGGCAGGTCGTTCTCCAGCGCATATTGCTTCACGGCCAGCCTAATCTCATTGGATGGTGCCGGTTGCAAATAGCAGTGCTGAATGTCTACAATCTTGTCAAAGCGCAATGGCACGTGGAAACCCAGGGCTCTTCGTTCAAACTCCTGGCCGCTGTTAATCTGCTCCTGGGTCAGCCAGGAATTGCCAGAGAACGTATATTCCAGCTTGTTCCTATAAAAACTCACCCGGTCCGATGGCAGGATAGGCAACACCTCATAGCCAGTAATCTTGCCGATGCGCTCAATGTTGTCATTCACCTGCTTCTGCTTGTAGAACAACTGGGTGTCATAGGCAATGTGTTGCCATTTACAGCCGCCGCACACCCCAAAATGCTCGCAGAAAGGCTCAATACGCTGTTCTGAGTAGGCATGGAAATGGATAGGCGTGGCCTCCAGGTAATTCTTGCGTTCCTTGGTCACGCGCACGTCCACCACATCGCCGGGCGCCACGCCCGAGATGAACACCACCATGTTGTCATGCCGGGCCAGGCACTTGCCCTCGGCGGCCATCTCTTCCACGCGCAATTCGGGAATGATGTTATACTTATGTTTCTTCTTCTTGAATTTTCTCACGATGCCGCAAAAATACGAAGAAATGTGAGGATGGCCCTCTCAATTTCTCACCTCCGGTTTTGGGCTGTTTCCCGGAAAAGAGGCTAAAAACGGAAGGGCCCTGTTCTGGGGAGGATTAGCATTGCCAAAAGTTCTTGTAGTTTTGTAAAGGCGCTTGCCTACGTTACCAGAGAATCATGAAAAACAAAGTCATCATCATCACCGGCGGCTCTTCGGGCATTGGACGGGCCTGCGCACTAGCCTTCGGACGGGCCGGCGGGAAAATAGTCATCAACGGCAGAAACGCCCAGAAGCTAGACGAGGTAGGGCAGGAGCTGGCCGCGGCCAATATTGAGTACCTGGCCGTGCCCGGCGATGTGAGTAGCGAAGCAGACTGCCGTACTTTGATTGAGCAGACGGTGGCCAAGTTTGGCCGGATTGACGTGATGCTTAACAACGCCGGCATCAGCATGCGGGCCTTGTTCCAGGACGTGGAGTTAGAGGTGATTCGGCAGCTCATGGACATTAACTTCTGGGGGACTGTCTACTGCACCAAGTTTGCCTTGCCGTACATCCTCGAAAGCAAAGGCTCTATTATCGGCGTTTCTTCCATTGCCGGCTACCAAGGCTTGCCAGGCCGTACTGGTTATTCTGCCTCTAAGTTTGCCATGCAAGGTTTCCTGGGCGCTTTACGCACCGAGACTCTGCACCAGGGCATTCACGTGATGGTGGCGTGTCCGGGGTTCACGGCGTCTAACATCAGAAACACCGCCCTAGCCGCAGACGGTAGCCAGCAAGGAGAATCACCTCGGGACGAAGACAAGATGATGACCTCAGAGGAAGTAGCCGACCGCATCCTATACGCCACCCGCAAACGCCAACGCGACATTGTCATGACCACGCAAGGCAAACTGGCCGTGCTCTTAGGCAAATTCTTCCCGGGCCTGACTGACAAGCTGGTGTACAATAAAATGAAAAAAGAGCCTAATTCGCCGTTTAAGTAATAGGAATATCGTTTTTGGCCTGTTTTCTGAGAATCAGACCAAAAACGCCAAGCCATGCTGCTGCCTAAAACAATTTCTGCACGCTAAGCGGTTGAGGGAGCAATAGCAGGTTGTACTTTCTGATGTAGGCGGTCTGGTCTTTCCATTCAATGCGGTACCAGATGTCCTGCTCGCCCACAATGTTCACACGATGGCCCACTCCGGCAGTAGTCACCAAGCCCGCGCCAGCCGAGGGCGCCGTCATGATGGGTACGTTCGGGTTCAGGATTAGGCCCTGCTGACCAAGGGTTAGGAAGTTGGCGTAAAAAAAGATAACGGCCAGGTACACCAGAAACGTGCCTTGCGTTTGCTTGGGGATAGTCTTCTTCTTAAGCCAGCGGAGCACCAACAGCGTCAGAAAAATGACTGCACCTATGAGCAGCAGTTCCAGAATGTTGTCATAGTATTTATGGAACTGGGTTTTAAAGAAGTCCAGGTCCGTGTAGGCGTAGCCTTGCAGGTGTTGTTGCAGGCCTACTTCCTCCATTTTGCGTAAGATGGACCGGCTGGGTTGCTTGCTGTAGAAGAGTTGCAGGTAGTACATGGACTGCGTATAGTTCTGCAATCCCTCCTGAATGTAGGCCATCTTGAGGAGCATCTGGGGCGTGTAGACCTTCTGCTGGGTGAGCAATTGCTCGTAAATGGTGTAGGCCTGGGTGTATTGGTGCTTGGCGTAGAGAGAATCTGCCTGGGTGAGTTGCGCCGTAGTAGATTGACCCATAACCAATTGGGATAATCCTAGCCACGCGGCGCAAAAAACACTACAGAATTTACGGGAAAAGTTTGGCATTTAGAGAAAGGGCTTTTACTTTTGCATCGCAATACGGGGGAACGCCCTAGTAAGCAAAGGTAGTAAAAGATTCTGTAGCTCAGCTGGTAGAGCAATACACTTTTAATGTATGGGTCCTGGGTTCGAATCCCAGCGGGATCACTTGATTACACAAAGCCTTTCCGGCTTCAACCCCGGAAAGGCTTTTTTACCACCTTTAAATTTCTGATTCTGTAGCTCAGCTGGTAGAGCAATACACTTTTAATGTATGGGTCCTGGGTTCGAATCCCAGCGGGATCACGCTTTTGTAAATGAAAAACCGCTTCTATTAATTTAGAAGCGGTTTTTTTTGTGGTGTAGATAGATTTGTGTCGTAAATATTTACTATCTGTGTCGTAAACGTACAGCACATTATTTTTAGACATCCTTGTTTTATGAATAACGCTACCACAGAAGAAGAGCTTATAGAGCAGATAAGAGAAGGGTTAAACTCTAAAGCTGAAAGTTGGGATGTAGGTAATAACGGTAATACCGTAACCGTATTATTCTACAGTGAAGGTACTACTGCATCATACACTTTCGGAGTAGATAGACAGGCATTAGAGATTATGTATACACTATGCGCTAAGACTAATACTCAGGGTGCTAACAGAAGTATCAAAGTGATGCAAGAGTTGGTAAGAGGTGACAAGACGAAGGACTTATTAGAGGGCTTTGAATAATGGTTATAACACTACCTGCAAAGGGTGATTTTAGATTTATGCTAAAGCTTGTCTATTTTTGTATTCTGTTTGCCTAAGGACAGATCTGTTTCTGGAATCTTGGATAGTTATATTTAGAATTACCTGAAACACTGCGAATAATAAGCCAAAAGCAGGTACCAACGTTAAAGGTTTAGGTTTTTTATTAGCTATCATTAAAATATAAATAGCGTAAAAACCAGTGGTAAATATAATTAGTGGTAGATAATAAGGATTTGCTTTCCTATGTAACCTTGATAGGAGGTTTTGCATATTTTTAATGATTGGGATAATGTGAAGTTAATACAAAATGTTCTTCCAAATCAGTATAGAGAGTTGAATACGCTTTCGAAGGTTGTAAACAGAAGCTAATTACTGGGTGTAGTAGAAATCCATTTCAAGTACCAAGGATACCCCCGCTGTCTTGTGCTTTGCGAACCCAAGACCTACCTTATTGATGTCGCTATTTAAGCAAAGCCACCTATGACCGAGACTTGGAACCAAATGGTCGATGAGTAGCTGTAGAGCAATCTCTCTGCCATTGTCCATGCCAAAACTAATACACTCAGCGAATCGGTCAGTTTTACAGCTTAATCGTTCATGAGTCCTACCACCAATCCGCTCTTTCTCTAATGCGAAGCACCTGGCACTGGCACTCATGACTCTGTCAGGATAAAATGCCTGAACTGGTTGCATACTACTCATCTCCTTTATCAGTGATTCCTTGTAAGATGAGTTAGTAAGGAAGTTTCCATGCTTGTCGTTTCCCCAGTAATGGGCGAGTTCTAACTCCACAAACCGTTTCGGATATAGCCGAGCCAGATTCAAGTACATAAGGGTCTCACGCTCTACCTGGTTTAGATATGCGGCATCTTTACCAGTGTTAGCAGTCAACAATTCCTTTTGGAGCCATCCGGCTGGCCTTGCGGCCAGCCCATCTATTACAAACAAAAGCAAAATGAAAGATAGTAGTTGCGCCATGAGTCTATAGTCTGGTTTCCCGTTCGCTAAACATCAGTCTTTCCGATGTTAACATCCCATTAATTTATGGACCATGAACGTCAACTCTCTTTACATTCTTATGACGAGTTAGAATGAATCTACTTGAAGGGCAGCACTGTATCTGATATATAGAATCAGAGCATCAGCCGAGCGGCTTGGCTCCCAAAAGTTAAAAACTGAGAAATGCCAAGATTCACGGAGGAAGACGTAAATGCACACCTTGATGACTTTATAGGAAGTCTTTCACACGAACAGCAATGTCCACGCATTGCTTTCGGCTTATACTTCGCTTTGACGTCAGACCAGTTCCGAACTGAGATAGCCAATCCCATGGAGGACGTCAGGCTGCTGATTGACCAAGCAGAGGATTTTATCGAAGACAGGCTATGGAAGAGCCTCGAGGAAGGGAATTTTGGAGAATAGACCACGAGGACTTACTCCTAAAACCATATGAAATCTGTTTGCCATGATTGATTTTAAACGAAGAGGGTGCTACTTATATAGTAGCACCCTCTTCGTTTAAATGGACGAACAACTCTATCATGTCTTAACACAAAGGTCAAGACATATTACTTCTTTGGATTTAGAAAGACATTACCAATCAATACCGAGTCCATTAGTCTTTTTTCCTGTACTTGATTTAAGAGCCTCCTGACAGTCTTTGCGAGCGATTTGGTCTTTGTATTGCTTAGATGCGAACTGTTCCTCAAACCTCTTCCTAAGCACGTTTAATGGCGTATTGTCAGGTAGAGTAGTGCTGCTCTCTACAGTTACACTTGGTTTCAGCTTGTTTACCTTCTCAGCAGGCTTGATATGGGGAAACACACCCACTACCTCATTATAAGCATCAAGCATCAACTGACGTACCTCTGCCTCAAATACCTCTGAACAGATGATAGAATCATGGATACTGCTGAACCATTCAGATTCACCGTATTTTTCCATGAGGGTTGTCAAAGCGATGTCAATCACCGCTGATGTTTCCACTCTTTGCATTTTGATGCTTAACTGTTTGAAACACCCTCTTTTCTCCTGCATGATGACTTGGTAAACTGTTGGGAAATGCTCTCTAAAAGCTATCGCTTCCTTTGTGAAGTACCCATGTTTGTTTGACGAGTAGAAAACGTTGGCAAACATCTTCTCTTTGAACTTCAGGATTTCTTTTGAATCCGTAATGCCAAGCTGACCGCACATGAAATGATATAGCTTGCCCTGGGTCACAAATTCTATGTAGTCGATGACATCAGTATGAGGGCTGTCATATAGGTCGATGCCCTTACAATGCTCCAAGAGAATCTTAACCAAAGTGAACGGCTGACTATTGCTACAATCAAGCGAAACAAGCTGTGTGTCTGTATTGCTTTTAAGGTAAAGGAACTGTCTCAGCTCAGACCATGAATTTGTCAGATACGTATGTATTCTGAAAGATTTATCATCTCTAAGCGGTAACCATAGCTTCTCGTTAATAGCCCTAATCTGATACAGGTAGCTGTCTCTCATCAAGTCGAGCATCTGCTCATACGTGAGGTCTGGGTAGTGCGCATTGTATCCTTTCTTGATTGCTATTCTCTCTGCTTTCCTGCGCTTTTTGTTCTTTCTATACAGTTTTTTTAAAAGGACTGGATTCTCTACTGTTAGATTTTGGGTGTACCAGTCCTCCACATGTTGTGCAGCCTCTTCTGCGTAGATACCCAAATCAACCAGTTGGTTATAGGTGTATTTGGTGATGGCATCCATTTCAGCGATAGCTGTGATATTCCTTGACTGTAGAGACTTTATGAAGGTAGAGTTGCTGTCCTTCAATATTCTGTAATGCCTAACCTGATAGTCCTTTGTAAGCCTAAACCCCAGGCTCTTTATGCCTTCTTTGAAATCATGGTCACATTCAATGATTCCATGCTTTGGAAGAATGGTTTTGATGTGATGCACATACCTTGACCCTAAGACTTCTTCCAGTTTCTTGTTTTGTAAAGGAATGAAGTCACCCAACTCATATTTTTTATTTAGGATACTTTGTTTGTAGATGGTGTCCAGAAACCAATGGTACTTGTCTATCTGGCATTCAATGTATCTTTTGCCTTTTCTCTCTTTCTTTAATATTTCTCTTATATCTACATTATTTGGGATATAGAATTCAATTTCATTGTTCACTTATTGGTTTATTGATTTTTGGGTTAACCTATCATTGATAGTCAACTATGCATTCTACACCAAAATCAATATTTGTTTTATATAATTATATAATTATTAATTCTTATTATTTTATTGATTAATCAGTTTAGAATAATCTATATATCATATAGTATTCTCTCTTACGTTAGTACACTAATTAAATTATTATCAATGCACGAGAAGGAAACATATAATAATATTATGAATATAAATTATAATAACTATTCTTTATTATATCATTAACTTGTATAAAATGAGGCAATAGACAATAGAAATGATTGTTATAGATATCGATGGAATCTACAATGCATGATATATAAATAAAAATATAATATATCAGATGAATGATGAATCAGAGGACGTAGAAAATTCGCAGAAGAGTGAAGGTCCGAAGAAGGCAGTGTCTGCAATTGACTTAATGAAAGAAGTACTTGCTAATAGGTGTGCAGAGGACAAAAGGTTTAGCGAAGAATTTCTGGCGCAGAATCCTACGCACAAAGACTATGTAAATCCAAAACTAAGAAGAGGAAAGATTGACGATCTCTTTGAGGACGATGATGAGAATGATACTTTGTAAGAAGAGCTAACTGCGTTGGATAGATTAGAAACAAAAAGGAGAACGCGGCCGCAGGCCGGTTCTCCTTTTTGTTTGATAGACTTTAAGTTCAAGTACTTAAACAGACCTGATAATGCAATTGTGTATATCTTGACGCTTATGCATAATAACCTGCACCTATATTATATAGCTACATCATATTTTCTCATCATTAATTCATCAATCTCATAAGGATTATTGCTCTCAAGAAGAAAGTTTTCTTCTTCGATACTTAAATTACATATAGAGAAATCTTTCACATAGTTCTTAGCTAAGGCATAATAGTCATTGGTATATGGCTTACTTGTTTTCTGAATGTAATACCAAAAAACTTTAGATTTTAAAATCTTTTGCAAAATGAGCAACTCTCTTTCTGAATGTGAAAATGCAGCATAACCCGCATAGAAAAGGAGATTGGTAGTATTTGTAAAAACAAAATAAGGCTTGTTTGACATATATGGAAACAAAAGCTTTCGACCAAAATTTGCTAATGCTTGAGTTCTGCCAAATTCAAACCATTTATATTTAACTCCCTCACGACCTTTATCACGTTTTAAGAGAAGTGGCTTATTTTTTTCTAAATAAGCATAAGCACAAGGAAAGGTATTTTTAAAGTAATTTTCTTCAAAAACAATAGGCGTTGGTGCTTTATCATTGCCGTTACTATCTATAAAATCAATTGGATAGTAAGGAAATATTATTTTTTCCAAATTTGAAATTAAATCTATCTCATTTTTAAGACGATTAGGCTTTATAATGTCTCTACAAATAGCCTTTTCTATTTTAATGCTTGTGCAGTTGGTTGGGTAATAATATTTTTCATCTTCATTAACAGGTTTAAATATAAAAACGTCATTGCTTAATGTGGCAAGACCATTTTTAATTGAAAACTTACATCCCAAGGGTGTTCCTGCTGTTTGAATCTTGTGAATATTTATTAACGTATTCGGTTCACTTAAAAGCCAACCTTTTTTATTGTCTAAAATGCTATAACTAACTCTATCATATGTAAATTCATTGTCTTTTTTAAACTCATCAACAGTTACCTTTTTATACTTTATATCAGAATCAACTTTGTTTTTAATGTATACGATACATGTATAAGTTGATTTGTTTTTAAAAATCTGTTGATTGCCAAAGTCTAAAATAGAAACATCTAAGCTGTTTACACTAAAAAACTCCCTTAAACTACGAGCATTTACGCTTCGTTTAAAGGTATTAACTGTAATGTAGCTAAGTATTCCGTCTGGTTTTAAATTTTGTAATCCTATTTCAAAAAATGGAATATACAAATCTGGATTCCCAGATTTTGTTACTTCCCATTTTGACATATGTTTCTTAGTCTCTGGATCTAAATGTTTAGCTCTGACATAAGGAGGATTACCTACAACTGCATCGAAGCCATTAAAATATGAAACATGATGGTTCCAGTCGAAATCCAAAGCATTTCCAGTAAATAAATTGAAACTATAGCTTTCTTCGTCCTCACCATTTTTCAAAGCAAGTAAAGAAAGCAATACCTTCGTTCTTTCTACACTATAATCTGAAATGTCTAAGCCATAAATATTTCTGTCGAAAATGCTTGCAAAGCTATTTCCTGTTAGTTGATATAACTGTTCTGCTACAGTATATAAAAATGCTCCTGAGCCACAAGAGATGTCAGCAAATTTCAAATTAAAGACATCATCAATGTTAAGCTCTTTAATTGATTCCTTTACTAACCTTTTCTTTATAAAATCTGGGGTGTAGACTGCTCCGTTTACGACTAAATCCTTTGCAGGGACAGTTGTTTCAAATAAATGGATTAGGTCATCGAAATCAAATTTCTTGTTTTTAGCTTTTACAAGCTCAGTAAAATCGTATATAAGCTTTTTGCTATTACCACTTATATATGATAGTATAAGTTTATTATGCTTTATATCAATTTTATTAAAATTAATATAAGTTTCAATTATTATTTTATTTACTATTTGTAAATCATCAGCGAAAGGTTGTAAAAACTTAATAACTTCTTTGTGAGTCATCCTAATCTAAGATAAGTAATCTGTCAATATTTCTGCCTCTCTTAAAGAAAAATTCTTTTTGAGACTTATTTAAATCGTACAACAAATATACTTTATTGTCAAGAGTATTCCATTTTTCTGCCAAGCTTGTTTTTAAAATTATTTTCTGGCGTGGAGTAGATGAAAAATAACGATTCTGAATACCCTCTATTTCTTTGCTTATTAATGCAATTTCTTTAACTAAATTTGGATTATTGTCAAACTCTTTTTTGGGGAAGGGTATCGGTTCCAAAAATTGTTTGTTAAACTTAAAGTATCCATTCTGCTGAGGATTAGCAATCAATCTTGCGCAAACTGAGAATATAGTTGAGTTTATAACACCTGCTGTGCCATATAAGTAATCGTCTGATTTATTGGGTAAATCTGCGTAGAACATATTTGCGTTATCACAATAGTTTAAATTATTCTTTGTGATAGACGCATAAGTGTCATTCGCAGTCATTGGAAGTAAAACTTTCGGATAAGTTCTTTGATGGTTATTTGCTCGAGTAAACAAATGCCAGGTTTCATTATCATCAAACGTTTCAACAGATTTGCGGATTAGAGCTTTATTCCTTAGAAGGTATCCGCCTGCTAATGGGTACCGTTTATTGTAATCTTTAAATTCAATCGGAATGCTTGAGCCTGCAATTACATCATAAGGGAATAAAACATAGGTATTGGTTGTATCATGGCAGAATGGATAAAACCTTTGATTTACAAGCAAAGGACGACATGCTTCAATTTCGAGAGTTATATCTTTCTCTATATGAGTGTCTCCCGTTAACGTTCCATCATCATTAATTGTCTTTACTTTAATATGATATGCTCTATCCCATAATACTTGAATGCCAACTCGAACTTTTGCAAAGTTGCCAAATGATCCGTGCTTAATTAATAATTCTGCATTGACTTTTAGCAACTCTTCATCATCAAAATTCCATGGGTTTTTATTTATTGCTAAAGCAGGAATCGCAGTAAAATCTTTTCTGTTGTTTTCATAAACAGGCAAATTTTCTAAGTACGCTCTTGTCTTGTTAGGGGAAATAGCTACTTTATGAAAAATTATTGTGTCTTTTTTTGAATTATCGAGTATGATTGATGCGATATATGTGATTCTATTTTTGAATATTTCAGTAGATGTAAAGTCGATTACTTGATTTAGCAATTTATTAGAGGTTATAAATTCTCTGATTTTTTTCCCATAATCAGTTTTGAAAAATCGCTTTTGGATTATCAAACCTAATTTACCCTTGCTGTTTAATAATGAAATAGCTTTTTCTATAAACGCAACCGACAAATCGACCTTTCCATTAGTTGTTGAGTCATAAGTGCTTTTAATGTATTGATGCATTAAAGGGTACTCGGCTTTATATGTTGTTACGGCTACATATGGAGGATTGCTAAGTATATAATCAAATCCATTTTTTAAGTCAAATATACCTTTGAAACCGTCAAGGCTATTCCAGTCAAACGGATTAGTTTTTATAAGTTGATCCTCATCACTTGAAATTTTTGGATATCTATATAGTATATCATTTTGAACCAGAGCATTCCCGCATTTGATATTACTACCTACATTATTTAAGATTTGTTTTCCATAGATTCCTATATCAGTATAGTTCTCATGGAATTCAAAGCTATCTATTACTTTCAATGATAATGACATTCTTGCAACTTCTACTGCTTCTGGATCTATATCTATACCATGAATACAGTTGGAAATTAATTGTCTTTTTCCTTCTAATGTAAGTGTAGTTTGTGCGCCATCATTAAAGAATAGATTAGCAAATAATGGGTCAGGATTCCTTAGGTAACACTCAATAAATAGGTTTTGCAAATATTCATAAATCTGGATTATAAATATGCCACTCCCACAAGCAAAGTCTAATACTTTGGTATTTAAGATGCCTTCAAGTCCATAAGATGAAATTTCTTTACCTATAATTGTCCTTTTTATTAAATCATCTACCAAATACTGAGGGGTGCTGACAGCACCATTTGTTTTTATATACTCGAGCTTTAGCTTCTCTTTAAGCTTGTTGCCCTCTATAACTAATTTTTTAGATAAAAAAATCTCGTATATGTCCGAAAGTAATTTGGTTTGTATGACATCGAATCTATATGGTGAGGGATAGTATAATGCATCAATTAAGTGGGTAAATACATCATCAGATACATTAATATCTTGTAGAAGCTTTATTCTGTCAAACAGAGGACCATCATAATGGTCATAGAATGTATTATATGAGGAATCTTTGAACTTTTGCCAAAACCCAGAATCTTTATACTCTAAGAGTAAACCGTCTTTTTCAATCTTCCTGGCTTCGCATATTCTAATAAACAGTATTCTGTTAATTATTACTTGAGTTAAATATGAAAGTAGCTCAGAATTACTATTTAATAACTTCGTGTTTAGTTTTAATATATCTGTTGCAAGTACAAGCCTGAAAGTTGACAGTTGTTCAGCGAATTCAAAATCAGGAGAAAGCTTTCTAATTGAACTCTCTGCTTTTAGTGTGTTAGAATATTTCTCAATTAATAAACCTGATACAATGTTCTTTCTTAATAAATGTAATTCTAAAGCTTCGAAATTGTCTAAGTATTCATCTAATGCAAAGTATATTCTCCCAAAGTTTGCAGGTTGTTCCTTATTAGGTATGTAAGTACAGTCATATATAACAAATTCTTCAAAATTGGTTATATATGCACAAGGAGCCATGATTGACCACCCGTAGGATTTAATTTGGAATGCCGCATCTTTATTGTCGAATAAATCGACGTTTAGACCTTTAGCATCCAAAAAAGTGAGTTTTATGTCACCTGTCTTAAAAGTGTAATCTGGTCTTGTATAGGTTGATCCAATGCCGACAAGTTTTTCTTTTTCATCTCGAGAAAGGACCTTCTCTTGAAGTATTTGGGATGTGTCTTTTACATCCCATCCAAATATTATAAGTAACTCATTAATCCATGTTCGTATTGTTTCTTCTGACGTTATATCTAACCTACCTTCCGATTTAAATAATTTATATTTGTCAATTAGTTCTTTTAACCTTTCTTTTCTTGCAACCATTGTTATCTTAAATACTTTGTTTATTGGAAAAAAGTGCTACCATAGTTAATGGTCATTATTCATTAACATTAGTCTTATAGAAAATTATAATTATCTTTTAATGCTTTTACCTTGCCAAGCTTATCATCTGCATTGAATTAGGCTGACACAATCACCAGTGGCTTATTATTTTCTTGTGTATTTTGTAGCCTATCTCTTTGTCGCCTTCCAGTGACACTCTGTCTTGGGAACTGGCACCTTCTGGTGTTTCAATCAACCAATTGGTTTTGCTTGTTTACTTGTCAGATTTATGCTTAATAAGCAACAAGGTTAGTACATGGTCTTTGTGCTACGAAACGTCCATTCCACACCTAAACTCGTCACAGCCTTTTCATAAGCTACTGTATAGTTCTGGTTTCTTAATCTCCATTATGATTTTTTGTTGGATACTATAAGGTCTTTAACATCAATGTCCAATGCCACAGCTATATCCATCAGCACCTCAAGCCGAGGTTGTTGCCTGTTCTGGGCATAGGAGTTGACCATGTTGTAGCTCTTGCCGATTCGCTCGGCAAGCCAGGTCTGCTTGATGCCTTTTTCGGTTAGTACTTCTTTGATTCTGTTCATTAAGTTGAATGTTGAAGTAGAGACCGAATATAGTATTAAGATTGTATAATATATCTCGTTTTTTTGGGTAGTGAGGCAGGATTATGAATTGTGTAATCTTATATGGGTTAACTATTATAGCTAAACCCATAAGCTAAGGTATATTTGCAAGAGGCACCCAAATTCCTATTTTAATGTTCAATGAGATAAACAAACCTTACAAAGATGATTTGCCTCTGATTTTGGAGCTTGGCTTGGATGAGTTCATCCTTGAAAGCAACGTTGAGTCAAACATAGGCACCGTGGACACCGAAGACTATTCCATTGACGTGTATGTGACCTGCGCACCTTCCCAGTTCTGGCGGTTTGACATATTCAACAAAGTAGAAGGAAAGAGAACCGTGATTACCACAGGTTCAGGCATGTTTACCCAATACTGGGATGTCGCAAAGATGATAGGGCAGGGATTAGTTGCTGTAAAATACTTTGAATAACATTTATATAATCCTTATTACCTGCACCTCAACTATTTTGCCGTTAGTGGGATCCGGCCTGGGCCGGATCCCATTATTCCCATGTGTCACAAGGCTGTGTCTGTTAGTATCTTTTAAGTGTACACCTATCTGCCCTGGTTTTTGAATAATTCAAGATGTACTTTTCAGAAGCAGTAATAAGTCCGAATGTCATTAAGCTTTTTTTGCCTAATGTGGTATTTGTATTCGTCTCTGAATGTTTTAGTCTCTATTATCTGTTGATTCTCCATCTCCAGTCTTAGAAAGAGTTCTTCAATGGAAAACTTAATTTCCTCTGCCATTAGAGGTTTTGAAATCTCGTCTATGTCAGAATATAAGTCCAAAAAAGGTAAATATGTGTTATAATCTAAACACAGGATGAAGGTGCTTCCCGAGGGTTTATGCATATAGTAGTTTATACAAACACTTGAACTGGTCCATTTTACATTTTCCTCCCAACCTAAAAGAAGTAATTCATCCATAGGTAATTTATATATCCTTTCACTTTCTCGGCAGTGAAGGAAATCAGTTTTGCTTGGTTCTGTGTCCTTGTAGAAAATGTGTTTCAAGTTAGCCTGCGTATAGGATTTAGAGAAAATTGGTTCTGATTCCCAAAAAGTGGTATCAAACAGTTTGGATAGGTTATTATGCTCCTCTGTAATGGTTTGTTCCTTTTTCATTATAATTATCATTAGTGTGATT
The DNA here is from genome assembly GCF_001577755.1 of Rufibacter sp. DG15C. NCBI lineage: Bacteria > Pseudomonadati > Bacteroidota > Cytophagia > Cytophagales > Hymenobacteraceae > Rufibacter > Rufibacter sp. DG15C. The sequence continues at coordinate 115,769 of NZ_CP010776.1, read as the reverse complement.
ATTATAGATTAGAAAAGAAGAATGTTTTGATTGTTGTTCAAAATACTTTTCCAGGCAGATATAAAACATATGGTTGTCTCATTGACAGAGGCTACGTACTGAGTTATTTAAATTGTTCTTGTTAATCCCAGATTTAGGTTAGAATAAATCAAGATAGATTTTGTCTGATGTCACTTCCATTGAAAGACCTACATCAATCACCTTAACCTCCACTCTGTAAGATCTTAAAAAGTAGTTGTCACATAAATCAGCACTGATGTCTTCATAGGTGCAGATGGTAAACTCCCTGTCATTGCAACCTTTGTCTTGAGTCTCATAGTGGTCTATTGTATCAATAAGCTTATCAACAAGGTTGTGTTCTTGCACAAGAAACCTGCATCGCATTGATACAGCCATTTCTGGATGGAATGTGATTTTATAGGTAGCCGCTGCCGTCTCGTAGTCAAAGTCATGATTTGACTGTGAAGCGTCTCGTCTTACATTCAAAGGGTTTCTGATTATGCCGTTTTTGCAGAGGGTACAGACAGGAATTTCTTTGTTTCTAAGACAGTTGCACTTGGAGTTGCGTTTGTAGAGACAGTTAAAGTATAACTCATCAGTCTGCGACATGTCTCTTATGTTGAGACTCAGGTCTATCCATTTATGCTCACCATGTAGTGTAATGGCTGCGCACCCTTGATTGGGGAAATAATCTGACACATATGTAAAATCAGCTACCAACTCCTTGGTGCCATTGGGCGAGGTGAGTTGCAATCCATAAACTTCTCTGATTGGGCAATATGTCTTAAGTAAGGTTATCCCATTGCCCTTGAAGACCACCTCGTTATTTAATACTATCATAGTTCACTTATTCATTTAAACTATATATCAGATTCATAACTGCTTAAGAAGATCTGCAGGATGTAAAGGCTGTCTTTAATATTTGCACCATGAGTGATTGAAATACCCAATGAGGCAATTACAGGAGGCGATAGTGGCTTTTTGTTTGGAAGATGGTGCGAAAAGTCGAATTGTATGAAAGTGGTTTTTATGGCTTACTGAACTTTATATATAAATAAAATATACATCAGAGGAATGACACACAGTTACAGGTTGAGCGAGCAGACAAGCTTTAGGATTCAGGAAATACAAATGATGCTTGCAAGGAAGTTGAATAAGAGAATCAGCAAAAAGCTCATAATAGACAAAGCCGTTCAGGCTTTGCAAGAAAAGATGGGGATAGTGGTCGAGGCTAAACAGGATGAAGACAAATAAGCCAGGACAGCACAAATTAAGAAGGCGCATCTATAGTTCAATCCAAATACTTTAACTGAAAGATGGTTGCTTTGAAAAAGCAAAACCTGCTGCTAAAACCACACATCATTGTGGAATTTAGCGAACTCAATTGTATATTATTTTATTTATATGTATATTTATGTCATACAATTTATTGAAATAACATACACTTTTGGATGAATATTTTGATGTCTCCCTGAGTGGTACTTTGTCTGGATAATGGTGAAAAAGCGTGACAGCGGAAAGGCGCAAAACTTGAAGAACATTGACCCGAGTGTTTATAGGTTAGTGGACACCTACAACATAAATCAGGTGTATCTGGCAGAAAGGGTTTTTGCTGACGAATGGAAAGAGGCAGGTGGCGATTCGCAGATAGAGAAAAGGCTTGTCGGGCGACTGCGCAACAAAATCATGGGTTTCGGCAGGATGCTACCAGTTGAATACAACAACTTGCTTAATGCCATATCTGAAATTGCGGATGATCTGAGGGCTACTGTCGATTCTTCAATAAGCAGGCGTAACGAGGTAAGAAAAGAAAAAATAAAGAAACTGCTGATTGATATGGATGACCAGAGCCTGGATGATCTTTTAGACTCTTAATAGTCACTTTATACAATACCTAAATCTAATAAGGCGGAAGCCTAACCTAAAATTCACAGGTAAACAAATTCATTAACATAGTGACTTTAAATACAGTTTTCATAGAGGACGCTCTTGTTACGATGAGCAGGATGAAAAAAGAGGTGGACTTGGTCTTGACCTCACCGCCTTATAACTCAAGTAGACCCAGCGCATCAGACAAGCATAACCGCAGGTACGATGTATACAAGGATTCTAAATCAGATACCGAGTACATCAAATGGACAATCAAATTATTCAAGGCTTACCACCGAATACTGAAAGCGAACGGAGTGGTATTGTACAACCTATCTTATTCCTCTGATAACCCAGCACTTATTCATTTGGTGGTAGCGGATATCATAAGAAACACTCCTTTCACCGTTGCCGACACAATAGTCTGGAAGAAGCCCAAGGCAATGCCCAACAACAAGTCAGCTAACAGGTTAACCAGGATTACAGAAACGGTCTATGTGTTCTGCCGCAAAAAAGAGCTTAAGACCTTCAAGACGAACAAGAAAGTTGTCTCATTGGACAAGAGAACAGGACAGCATAACTACGAGAACCTGTTCAACTTTATTGAGGCACCCAATAACGATTATTCAAATCAGCTTAACAAAGCCACCTTTTCTTCAGAGTTGGCGATGAAACTGCTTGATATATATGCCCCTGGACCTTTTTCAGTTGTTTTCGATTCTTTTATGGGTATGGGTACTACAGCTAAGGCTGCCCTCAGAAAAAACCTCCATTTCATAGGCTCTGAAATTTCCGCACAGCAGGTGGAGCAGTTTGAGATATATAAAGAAGGTCTGCCTAATGCTGAGAAGAGAAGATACAAGATAGAGAAGATTCTGAACAGCCTTGAATTGGACAAAGTGGTTCAGAATAAGGGTGCTACCGAGAAACTGACTATTTAAGTGATAGAAGAATTTATTTTACGGAAAAAAAGGTTAATGATAAAGCTTAGTGCTCCCAATTAATCATTACTCCTATATCGTGCTTTTATACTAATCAGGTTTAAACTTTATATTTAAAATCACTCCATATTTAGCACTTGCTATATTAGGAGTGAAAGTATTAAAATGAAAAATATGGAATCGGTTATATATACAAGGGTCAGTACTCAGGAGCAGTCAACGTTACGCCAAGTGAACGACTTGAAGAAAGTTAATAACTTCCATGTGGTAAAAATCTTCTCCGAAAAGATTTCTGGCTTTTCTAAGAAAATGGAAGATCGGCTACAGCTGCAGGCAATGTTGAGGTATGTAAAAGAAAATAAGGTTGCAGCTATCATGGTACACGAAATTTCACGCTTGGGGAGAAACACCCATGAAACACTAACCTTACTTAAGCAACTGGAAGAGCAGCGGATAAAGCTTTATATACATAACTTAAACATTACACTAAATGCAGGTATTCCTACTGATGATATTTTCTCCAAACTTATAGTCACGATTGTCTCTGACTTGGCGAGGCTTGAGTCTGAACAACTTTCAGCACGAATCAAAAGTGGCATCCAAGAACGTAAGCGTAAAGGCTTACACACTGGCAGGCTGTTCGGCACAATTGAAAGCAATAATAAATTTTTGGCTAAACATAAGGACATTCAGAAGTACATAGGGCAAGGTATGAGCTACTCGGAAATTAAAAGACTGTGTAGATGCGGGATGTCTACTATTAGTAAGGTTAAAGAGTGTATGTCAGTATAGTTTGCAACTGATTTAGGAATAGTTCTTATATTTCGTAGCAAATGAAAAGACTATCAACTACGAAATAGACATATAGTATAATTAATATAAATTTATTTTTGGCAAAATCTAATAATGATAATAATAGGTACACAAAATGAGGATTGGGATATTGAACTTGCTGAAAAAGATGATAGATTTTTCGATTCTCATACCAAAGACGAAGTTTTTGATTTTAAAACTGTCGGTGGAGAGATAATTACCTTCTATTTAGTACGCACAAGTGCTTGCTTTCCCTTCCCATCTTGTTACTTTTTTAAATGGAAAGAGCAATGGTATCAGTTAGAACCTCTCGATATTAGTAGAAATCCAAAGTACGGAGAGCTTTTCAAAGATGAAATAATAGACGTAATTGAAGGTAAGTCCTTTAAAGGTGAAATTAGCCCAAGGCTGAATAACTTAACAAAGCTTCAGTATTCAAAACTATACAGTCGATTGGGAATTGATCGAGACTTATTCTGGATTAAGATGGGATCGATAGGATATACTTTTACGAAGGAAGAAAAACAAACCATCAGAAGTTATGTTAAAGAACTGAACGAGCTACCTCTTAGAGACTTAAAGACTCTCGTAAGGAAAAAGCGAGCTACTATGTTTACAAAAGACTTTGATGATTATGGATTTCAATATGATAATTCTCAACATTTATTAGTAAATAAAAATCTTAGCCTTTGGATTCACACAAAGGATTATGAAGGGTATACGTTAGAGTATATCAATAACCGAAGCAGTCTACAAGAAATTAGAAAAAATGTAGTTTTAAGATCCAGAAACTCAGATGACCTAATAAAAGAGATTGTAAAAATAAGAGATAATAATAGCAAAGCTTCCTAATGATCGGTTTCTATTATAAATATGGACTACCAATTTGGAAGAAGGGTAAGTAAATCGCAAGCAAAGAAGACAAAATAAAAAAAGGCGGAAAGATATCCCGCCTTTTTTTATTTTAGCAATACTTGTCGATATAGAACTGCGCATCTTTATTTCCCAAGCTTTTAGCCTTTATAAACGCATCCTTTGCATTTGCTGCATTTCCATTTCGAATGCAACAAATGCCTTTGTTCATGAGCAATTCTTCATCGTTTGGATCTAATAATAATGTCATATCAATATCTCTTATGGCATCGCCCAAAAGATCTAATTCCATATTTACCTGCATGCGCAATTTCAACGCTTGTATGTTCTTGTTGTCATTTTTCACAAAACGGTCGAGATACGAAAGCGCTTGAGCATGGTTTCCCAAGTGAAAGTACCCTGCTGCCAGATTGAAATAACAGGGCTGATCCAGATAACTTATCTCATTAAGCCCTAATTCGTTTCTCAGTTGAAAATATCCAAGAATGTTTTCAACTGCTTCTTTATACTTTTCATTCGCAATATTTTCCTCCCCGCCTTTGGCAAGTAAAGATGCTCTCATCACATTAAAATCGGACATGATTATTTTTATTTTAAATATTCTATTTCAATACCTCTATCCAACATTTGGAGCCTAATCTTTTCGATGTCATTACCACTATGGAAAACCACTATTCCATAGTCAGCGAAAGAGGAGCCAGATGCATCTGATCCAAAACCACGTAATGTAGTTTTATTATCCTCAGTTTTAATAATCTTCATTTGTTTAGGAGCCATCTGGACATTGTTCCCCCAATCTGGATGATTACCATCCATGTTGTAAATGGTAATTGTGTATCCATCACCACCCTGAATATTAGGCTCTATTTTCACGCCTCTTTTACACCCTACATGGCGTCCACTACTATCCGTAGCAGGTGTAATGACCTCATGACCATTCTCATATCTAATGTGGCTTGTTGAAGGAAACATTACTTTCTGCAACCTGCCATATGGCGAAGTAATTGGTTCAGATTTCAAGAAATCGAAAATCCCCATAATTTTTAATTTATTTGATTGGAATATAATAATGCATTTTGTGCCTTAAGAATCTTGTTGGTGATAATGCCATTGTTTTGCTCGCCCTCTCGCTCATTCAGCAACATTAATTCATGTGGAGAAGACGCAAGACCATACTGTTTTAATAGTTCCAAAAAGGAAGGGTCTTCTTTTTGAATTATCATTTGTTCGTATGAATACCTGTTTTTTTTGAGCTCGTGTTTTAAGAAGGAGTGTCTGTTTAGTTGCCAAAGCAAATATTCTTCGAAAGATGTTTCTTCATCTGAAGCGGAACCATATTCAATAATTAAGCCGTCCTTTTGATATGTTTCCAAAACTTGAATAAAGCATGTGTCGCCTACCTTTGCGTTTGCACTGACCTTTTGCACCTCAGGTATTATGATTGTCATCGGGTAAAAAGATTCATCCACAACTTTCAATGACATCAAGCGTGATTTCATTAGGTATGGTTTAAAACACCCGAACACCCTGCTATATGGAGAAGAATAATAATCTGGAATGTGCTTAAATGCACTGTGAATGGGCGATGCCAAGCACTCGGAATAGTAACCAAGCAAGTTGCCAGAGGCATCATATTCAGCAACCAATGGCTTTAGCTGATCCCAGTAATAGTCTCCAATGGTAAGGAAATCTGCTTTCTTCTTAATTTTTGATTTGTCAAAATTAGCATCCGACCAGGTATGCCTTCTTGGTACCACTATGGTTTCATAACCATTTTCATTAAAATCTATTACCAGACGTAGCACATGCTCGATCGGAGCAGTAGCGAGTGTAAGCTCATAACCTGAAAGCGATAACCTTTTCGTTAATCGATCTACATAAAATAGTAATGCTCTCTGATATATCTGGTTTTCTTTCCAGCTATCTAACGATAACTTATTTTCTCTGCTGTATTGAACTTGACCTATCAGGTTTTCTGGGTAATTGGTACTCTTGAGATAACGCTCAATATAATTATATGCATTTTCTCTCTTAGCGCTCATGCAGAATTCTGCTTCATTGAGTCCGTTCTTTACCTCCTGTTTTCTTAGGCTATCGAAGATTTCACTCAACTCATAGACAGACATCCATTTATCATCAAAAAATATTCGGCTTGTCTTTCTATTGATCAAATCTTGAATGCTTTGAGATAATAGCATATTTTAAGCAGAATAGCAGGTCGTGAAATACTTTACAATATAAAAAAAATAATATATAGATAATGTTTGTTTATCATCATGTCGGATAAAAATCTAAATGTAATAATGGGAAGGATGCATTATTCTGGCACTGAAATGAGGATAGGTAAAATAGACTTTTTTGAATTGCGGTAAATGTCATGACGGATTATGCATGAATGAAGAGAGGGTAGTTGATGGCTACCCTCTCTTCATTCATGCATTCTTATAAGAATATAATTTTGCTCTTACATCTGATAGTAACTTTTCTGGCGACTTGTCTTTATAGCGCTGTAATTCCTTCATAGATGAACTTCCTAACATTTGCATAATACCATCATCACCAAGAATAGCTGCCCATTTGTTGATAAATCCTTTCCTGCAACTGTGCGAAGAAAAGAGCTTATACATTGGGGCTTTAAACTTTACTGGAGAATGGAATTTATATCTAACGTATGATACCTCTTCTTGATAAAGCTCATAGCGTTCAAAAAAATCCTTCATTAGGTCTTTCATCATTCGGTTGAATGTTGCCTCAGCGTAATGATTCATATTAAACTTATACCTTTTGAGAATTTCTTCGATGCGTTCATCTAACTCAAATGGAATCATATAGGGTTTTATCTTCTTGCCTGCTTTCAGTTTATACTGTTTTTTAGGATATCCCATCAAATAACCCTGTTTAACAGTCCAGTTAGAAGCTTTGACATCTGAGTACCTGAATCCGCATAAATTTTGAAACACTATAGTATCAATCAGCTTCTTTTTAGCAGGTGTAATACCAGGCAACTCTCTATACTCATGGTATAGCTTATTTAAATCTGCTACTGTCAGATACACAACAGGTGGTTCATCTTCCAGCCTTTCCCACTTTTTATAGGCTTGATTGACCACAACATTATATTGTACCTGCACATAGTTCAGAAAAGTCTTGAAACGATTCACGGCAGTACCTAATGTACTGTTGTAGTAATCCTTCACATAAAGCAAGTACTCTGCATAGGCGGTATAAAAAGCGTCATTCATTTCAGAGAAAATGAGAGGAGTCTTAGTCTCTTTGCTGAACTCTAAAACGATGTTAACCCAAGATTGAATTTGGTCTTTTTGTTTGTTATCTTTTTTGATATAGTCCTCTTGCTTCTTGTCGAACTTGTTAGGGTAATCCTTGAGGTACTTTATGAACTGCTCTTGCTCTTCTATATTCTCATAGAGTCCTTTGCCTTTGAACTCCTGTAGCTTCTTGTTTACGTTCTTCAAACCCTCTAAATGCTTTTGCTTCTCTTCTACTGCATCGGTGAAGTCAAAGTGTGTTATAACATCACTTATCTTAGCATTAAGCTTTTCTTTTTTAAACTTCTGAGCAGACTCTTCTTCCTCTCGCTTGACTTCTTCTAACCTGATATAATATCCTTCCTTTACAGACTCTCTAACAGGCTCCGAAAGGCAGTTTGCTACATAGGCTATAACCTTCTCTATCTTTCTTATGTGATCGTTTATATCGACTGCGTTAGGCTTGCTTGGTATCATCATTCCCTTCTTGGCGTCAAAGTGGGAAGGCGGTACTGATACGCCTACTGGTATAAGTATTTTCTTCCTATCGTAAGTATACTGTACTGATAGGGGTGCTAACCCTTTGGTGTTGATCTTCTGAATGATAGCTTTTATGGTATAAGTTTTCACTGGTTGTTATGTTTACGTCACAAATGTAGGTGAATGAGTTTGCAATTTACGTAACATCTACGGCACATGAAGATAAAAACCCTGTTCAGGCTGAGATAAAAGGGTATAAGAATAAGATGTGAATCCCAGCGGGATCACGGTTAGTTTGAAAAAGCCTCTTCACAATAATGTGGAGAGGCTTTTTTGTTTGCACCTAATGCAAACACTTCTAGAATCATAGACCCAATAAACCAAGAGAGGCTGCCTAATTTTAATTAGGCAGCCTCTCTTGGTTTAAAATGATCTGAAATTGATTTAAGCGTACCGCTCTTCCAGCGCAGAAAGGGTACTTAGGAATTTCTCAGAGATTTCATTCAATTCCTCCAGGCCTTCATGGGCCTGGTCAATTTGGTCGCTTTGGTACTTCTTTATCAACGCATCGGCCAGCACAGAAAAGGATTTGTGCAATCTGTTGAGCTGTTGCATCTCGGGCTCGTTCAAGTAGGAGACGCCTGTTGAGTTGAACCACTGGGTGACGGGGTTGCCATGCTGGAAAAAGCCACTGTCATAGCTTCCGCCATAAATAGCGGTCCGCACCTTTGATTTAAAAAAGATGTGTTTGACCCTGAGCTGCTGAAAATCTAGTTTAGCTAACTCCATAGGGTTGGGTATGAACGGATGCGTGATGGTATAGACACCTACTTGCTGCTTTTAATTATGAGGATTTCTTCCCTGCTTCCGCTAGATCATACCCGCACACCATGATGCCGGTGATTTTCTGCTGCTCATCATAGATGGCCTGGTAGATGAAGGTGAGTTGCAGTTCTTCTGGTTGGCCGTTGTTGTAACGGTCCAGCATCACAGAGATGCCTTCGGCCACAAAATCCTTCCCTGTGGTGTACACCTCGTCCAGAATCTTCACAAAGCCCTGCTCGGCCACTTCTGGCAAAGCCTCAGCCACAGATTTTCCTAACAGGTCCTTGTTGGGCATTAAGCTTTGGTATTTCTCATTGATCAACTCATACCGGTGCTCAGGCCCCCTTAGAATGCAGAAGAACACGGGTGCTTTCATGATCAAGCGCTCCAATATTCTGCGCTCTGCCTCGGTCTTGCTATAGGCAGACTGTACCTGGTCAGAGAGAAGGACCATTTGCTCATGAGACTGCTCCAACTCCAACACCAATTGGCGGGTCTCATGGATGTCTACTGAGCTTCCTACCCAGAGTAATATCTCATTCTGCTCATCCCGCATGGGAATGCTGCGCGTTAGGAACCAGCGGTAAGCGCCCCGGCTGTTTTTTATCCTGACCTCTGCCTGGAACTCGGTGCCGTTTTGTTGGGCTGTGGCGGTTTTCTCCTGGAATTTAGGTAAATCCTCTGGGTGAATGAATTCTTGCCAGTTGCCTTTTTCTATAACGTCTAAAGTGGTGCCTGTATAGCTGTACCAGCGTTGGTTAAAGAAGGTAGCCTTGCCTTGCGTGTCTGTGGTATAAATGAGCTGTGGCAGCGCATCCATGATAAACTTGTACTTGAACTCCTCTAACTCAGCAGCTTTTTTGGCGCGCTCGCGTTGGGTCACATCACTGGTTTTCTGGATAAGGTATTCTACATTCCCATTTGCGTCTAATACAGGCTTGTGAACGGCCTCCCAGTACCGCACCTCAAAACCGCCGCCTTTGGTTTCTGGCTTTGGAATGTCATACCGAATGGTTGGTAAGAAGTCGGGGGCTTTGGTATCACGGGCCCTCAGTAACGAGTCAAGCACCAGTTTCCGGTTCATAGACTCAAGCTCTGTGGGATTGTCTGGGAACATAGAGAGAAAGACTTTCCCGACAAGCTCCTCTCTGGTGGTCATGGTTGCTTTAAGATAGTCATCTGTAGCATCCAATACTGTTAGGTCTGGTGATAGAAAAACAACCGTGTCTGGTAGGTTGACCAAAAGCTTATAAGAATCCATTGTAGAATAATATAATGCAGGTAGAATGAGTGTACAGGCTTTTTTTAACTCGATTCAAATGTAACTTGAAATGGTAAGAAATGTTTTGCACACGCTAGATTCCAGAAAAATATTTTGTAGGCCAGGTGAATAGAGCGGTACGCTGAAAATCAGATGGCCTTATTAGATAACTCAATGGGGGAAGATGATATTGAGGAAGGCTATCAAGGGGAGTATCTCCAAATTTAGAGTAGCTTTACATAGCATAAATTCAATATTTGATTGAAGAGACATATGCCAAAAGTGAGAGTATGGAGACCTATACTGTAAAGCAAGATGATAGAAATTGAAGACACTTTCCATTTGCATTTCCCTTGGATGATTCTTGCGTCATTGGCTTTGTTCCATTGGGTCATCTGGCTGACTTTAGGGCAAAGAGACTACAGACGTAAGTTTCAATTGATTTTTGTCCTGTCCCTGTTGGTAGTGGTGGTAGGCATGCTATTTGGAAAGTACGGGGCTAACTTCGGCTTACCTTGGTGGATTTATTACCCTGTACCCATGCTGATGAACGTGCTGCTGCCACCTCTTCTCTTAAAGATGAACAGCCGTAAAACAGTGTCATACCTTATTCTGGGTTTTCTATCTGCCCCCATGATACACTTCTTTTTCTCCTTCTTTCTCAACTGGACAGAGTATATGCCATTTTGGGAGATTCCCTATTATAAGGCTATGCTTACTTAAGGCCAGGCGCCAATAAAGGTGTTTTGCTAAACCCTTTTCTATTGGGATTTTGGAGGCAGGGATTTGATGCTGAAAAAGAATAGCCTTGTTACAACCAGAACGGGCAGGAGTTTTTCGTTTTTGGCCTCTTTTCCAGAAAACAGGCCAAAAAAGCCTTCCTTGTCAAAATCCGTATAGCCATTACCAGTTGGCTATGGTGAATTGGTATTGGCACCTTACCTGAATGTTTCTACTTTTATAGAAATTCATTGCCTTGGAAGAAACGCATTTGACTCCCTCTCATAACCCAGATGACCAAGCTCGGTTGCAGGCCATCATTGACGCCGCCATTGACGGTATCATCACCATAAACACCCGGGGCCGCATAGAATCCGTGAATCCGGCGGTGTCTACCATCTTCGGGTACCAGCCCGAGGAGATGATTGGCAACAACATCAGCATGCTCATGCCCGAGCCCGACCACAGTGCGCATGACCAGTACATTGAAAATTACAAGCGCACGGGGCAACGCAAAATCATTGGCATAGGTAGGGAGGTCAAAGGCCTCAAGAAGGACGGCACCGTGTTTCCGTTTCTGCTGAGCATCAGTGAGGTGAAACTACAGGACAGAATCATCTTCACGGGTATAATCCATGACATCTCCCAGCAGAAAAAGGCCGAAGACGCTCGCTTGGAGAGTGAAAACAAGATCAACTCCATTATACAAGTAGCGGTAGACGGCATCCTCACCATAGACATGCACGGCATCATTGAGATGGTGAACCCCGCGGCGGCGCGGCTGTTTGGCTACCAGGAAGAGGAACTGTTGGGCTGCAACATCAGCATGCTCATGCCCGAGCCCGACCATAGCGCCCACGACGGCTACATGGAGAATTACCATAGAACCGGCAAACGCAAAATCATTGGCATTGGCCGCGAGGTTTCGGGCTTAAAAAAAGACGGCACCGTTTTCCCGCTGTTTCTGAGCATCAGTGAGGTGCAACTAGCCGACCGCAAGGTGTACACAGGCTTTATCCATGACATCACCCAGCAAAAGATAAGCGAAGAAAGATTACGCCGCTACGCCGCAGAACTGGAGCGTAGTAACCGCGAGCTGCAGGATTTTGCCTACGTGTCTTCACATGACTTGCAGGAGCCGCTGCGCAAGATTCAAGCGTTTGGGGACAGGCTCAAGTCCAAAGAGAAAGGCAATCTGAGTGAGCAGGGGCAGGACTATGTGGACCGCATGCTCAATGCCGCAGTGCGCATGCAGAACCTCATCAATGACTTGCTTACCTTTTCTAGGGTCACCACCAAATCCAAGGGTTTTGAGAAAGTAAGCTTGGATGCCATTCTTTCTGAGGTACTCTCTGACTTGGAAATCACCATTGAAAAAACCGATGCCCAGATTGAGCGTTTCCCCTTGCCGGTGATTGAAGCAGAGCCTACCCAGATGCGCCAGCTCTTTCAGAACCTCATTAGCAACGCCATCAAGTTCAGGAAGGACAATGAGAAGCCCATCATCAGGATCTCTTCTTCTAGCCTGCAACGTACTGCGCATTTAACCTCTACGCCCGGCGACGAGGTGGTAGAGATTGTAGTAGAGGACAATGGCATTGGCTTTGAAGAAAAGTACCTTGACCGGATTTTTAATATCTTTCAGCGCCTGGAAGGCCATAAGTACGAAGGCTCAGGCGTTGGGCTGGCCATTTGCCGTAAAATAGCCATTCGGCACGGCGGCGACATCACGGCCAGAAGCCAGCCGGGCAAAGGCACCCAGTTTATCATTACGCTGGCCAAGAAACACTTACAGGAATAAACCCGCACGTTATGTCACATAGTAAAAGACCCATAGTAATTCTTATTGCTGAGGACGACGCCGAAGACCGCATGCTGGTCAAAGAAGCGTTGGATGAAAGCCGCCTCATGAACAACATCCAGTTTGTAGAGAACGGCGAAGAATTAATGGATTATCTGCATAACCAAGGCAGGTTCTCAGATAAGAATGAGTACCCCACGCCGGGCCTCATCTTGCTGGATTTGAACATGCCTAAAAAAGACGGCCGCGAGGCGCTTAAGGAAATTAAGTCTGATGAGCATCTGCGCGTGATACCCGTGGTGGTCTTGACAACCTCCAAAGCCGAGGAAGACGTGCTGCGTACCTATGACCTGGGCGTAAGTTCTTTTATTACCAAGCCGGTAACCTTTGCCGGTCTGGTAGACGTCATGCAGACCTTGAGCAAATACTGGTTCCAGATTGTAGAACTGCCCAAAGCCTAACCAGCCGTTTTCTGCATGCAAGACAAAACCAGAATCCTGTTGGTAGATGATGATGAAGATGACTACATCATTACCCGAGACATCATAGAAGACATTCCGGGTAGGCATTACACCTTGGACTGGACCGGTTCTTTCCAAGAAGCGCTGGCGCTGGTTAAGGAGAACAAGTATGACGTGTACCTGGTGGATTTCTTTCTGGGCGCGCATGACGGTCTGGAACTCATCACCAAAGCCGTAGAGGAAGGCTGCACCGCGCCGTTTATTTTGCTCACCGGCCAGACAGACCGCGAGACAGATGAGAAGGCCATGCGGGCGGGCGCCTCAGATTACCTGGTGAAAGGCACCTTCAATCCCTTTGATCTGGAACGGTCCATTAGGTACAGCCTGGAGCATGCCAAGAACTTGGAGGAAATCCAGAAACTCAACTCAGAGCTAGAAGAAAGGGTAGAGGCACGTACGCAGGAATTAGCAGAAGCCATCCAAAAACTGGAGAACACCAACCGCATCCTGCATGAGGCCCAGGCAGACATCCAGAAGGCCCTGCAAAAGGAAAAGGAGCTGAATGAGTTGAAGTCCAGGTTTGTGACCACGGCTTCGCATGAGTTCAGGACGCCTTTGAGTACGGTGTTGTCTTCCGCGTCCTTGATCGGCAAATACAAGAACACGGAGGATGATGACAAGCGCCAGAAGCACGTAGACCGCATCAAGTCTGCCGTGCAGAACCTCACCACCATCCTCAACGATTTCCTTTCCATGAGCCGCATTGAGGAAGGCAAAGTTCATAACCTGCCTAGCACCTTTGACTTGGTAGAATTCTCACAGGAGGCCGTAGAAGACATGCAAGGGCTTTTGAAGCCAGGCCAGCAGATACAATATCAGCATACCGGTGACCAAACGGTGGTGCACCTAGACAAGCAATTGCTTAAGAACATTCTGCTCAATTTGCTTTCCAACGGAAGTAAATATTCTGGCGAGGGCAAGCCCATTTTGTTCACTACAGACGTGACTGGCTCCCAAGTGACCATTACGGTTGAGGACAAGGGCATTGGCATACCCAAAGCCGATCAGGTGCATTTGTTTACGCCGTTTTTTAGGGCGCAGAATGCTACCAACATACAAGGCACCGGCCTGGGTCTGAACATTGTTAAGCGCTACGTAGAGGTAATGGACGGTACCATGGATTATGAAAGTGAACTGAACCAAGGCTCCCGTTTTTCGCTTATTTTCCCCAAATCAGCCTAAAAATGAAAAAGATACTGCTCATAGAAGACAACCAGGAAATTAGAGAAAACACCGCCGAGATTCTCTCTCTGGCCAACTACCAGGTGTTTGAGGCGGAAAACGGAAAAATAGGCGTAGAGCTGGCCCGTCAGGAAAAGCCAGACTTGATCATCTGTGACATCATGATGCCGCAACTAGACGGTTACGGCGTGCTGCACATGCTGAGCAAGAACCCAGAAACGTCCAGCATTCCCTTTGTCTTCTTGACGGCCAAGTCTGAGAAAGAGGACTTCAGGAAAGGCATGAACCTGGGAGCTGATGATTACCTCACCAAACCCTTTGACGACCTGGAACTGCTGGATGCCGTAGAGATGCGCCTCAAGAAAAGCGAAATCCTGCGCACAGATTTCCAGAAGACCGCCCAAGGCCTGGAGCAGTTTGTAGAAGAGGCCAAAGGCTTTGAGGAGCTTAACAACCTCATCTCAGACAAGCGCCGCGTCACGCTCTTTAAAAAGAAGAACAACCTGTTTCTGGAAGGCAGTTACCCTAACTCATTGTTCTTCCTGAACAAAGGCAAGGTGAAAGGCTACAAGTCCAACGAGGAAGGCCGCGAGTACATCACCAACCTCTACAAAGACGGCGATTTTATAGGCTACCTGGATTTGCTGGAAGACAGCACCTACCGCGAGTCTGCCATGGCGCTGGAGGATTCTGAAGTGTACGTGATTCCCAAGGAAGACTTCTTTGCCTTGCTGCACCAGAACCGCGATGTGGCCAACAAGTTTATCAAAATCCTCTCTGATAACCTGGCCGACCGCGAAGACCGTCTCTTAAAACTGGCTTACAATTCGGTGCGCAAACGCGTGGCAGAGGCCTTACTCCTAGTAGAGAAACAGTACCAACAGGAAGTAGAAGGCAAAACCGAAATCATCATCTCTAGAGAAGACTTAGCCAGCATTGTGGGCGCCTCTAAAGAAACCGTCATCCGTACTCTGGCAGACTTCAAAGACGAAAAACTAATTGATACCCGCGGTAGTAAAATCATCCTCCTCAACCTGGAGAAGTTAAGCCGCATGCGGAATTAGAGTTTGCCAGACACAAGACATAGGACACAAGATGTAAGACTTGATTTTGCATTTTGTGTCTTTTTCATTTAAAAAGCTAATTGGTACTTTCCTCGCCGCCCTTGTTGGTGTTATCACTTACAAGCCCAATAGCCCAACCCCAACGCAAATCTGCCTAACTGCATCCTCCTTTTTTGGCCTATTTCTCAGGAAACAATCCAAAAACGGCCTGCCCGCTTTCGTTTAAAACTGAGGCATTCCAGCTATACAAATGACCAATGTCATGTTTTCAGGAGGTTAGCTAAGGTACTTTTGTAGTGTAATCTGAGAGAAAGCAATGCAAAGCACCTTAAAAGTCCTGACGTTATCTTATAATCAAGCCCCCATAGCGGTAAGAGAAGCTGTGTCTTTAAATGAGATTGCCAGCAAGAACCTGTTGGACAAGATCAAAGATTTCACGGCCATCCAAGAGGCCATGGTGCTCTCAACCTGCAACCGCACCGAGGTGTATTATACCGCAGACCAGGACTACTCTACAGAACTTATCAAGCTGATTGCCCTAGAGCGCGGCTTCATAGCCACCAAAGAAGTAGCGCCGTATTTCATTTCCATCACCAATCATGACGCTGCCGTTAAGCACCTGTTCAACGTGGGCTTAGGCTTAGAGTCACAAGTGGTAGGCGATATGCAAATCATGAATCAGGTGAAGAATGCCTACCAGTGGGCAGCAGACGCCAACATGGCTGGTCCTTTCCTGCACCGCTTGCTCCATACCATCTTCTTTACCAACAAGCGCGTGTGCAATGAGACCGCGTTTAGAGACGGCGCCGCCTCTGTATCCTATGCCACAGTAGAACTGGTTGAAGAACTGACCAAGGATTTAGTAAACCCAAGAGTGTTGATGATTGGGGTAGGGGACATTGGCGCGAACGTGTGTGACAACTTCCAGAAGTCTGATGTAGAGAACATCATCATTGCCAACCGGACTCATAGAAAAGCGGTAGACCTGGCCACTAAATGCAACGCCACCGCTGTGTACTGGGAAAACGTTTGGCAAGAGATTGCCTTAGCTGACGTGGTTATTTCTTCGGTGCCCGGTGATTGCTTTTTCATTAGCAAGGAAGTGGTAGAGCAGCAAGGCGTTTTGAACCAGAAGTTCTTCGTGGACTTGTCTATGCCCCGTAGCATTGACGCCGCGCTAGAGGAACTGAATGGCGTGGAAGTCTACAACATTGACACCATCAAAAACCGCGCGACAGAGGCGCTTGAAATCAGATTAGCCGCTATCCCAGCAGTAAATCAAATTGTGGCGGAGAGCATGGACGAGTTCAAGACCTGGACCAAAGAAATGGCCATGTCCCCAGCTTTGCAACAGTTCAAGAACCGTCTGGAGGAAATCAGACAGCGCGAATTGGCCCGTTACGTCAAGAACCTAAACGCCAATGAGAAGGAGATGGTAGAGACCATCACCAAGAACATCTTGAACAAAATTGTAAAGATGCCAGCCCTAGAGCTAAAAGCCGCCTGCCAACGCGGCGAATCTGAAGCTTTGCTAGAAGGCTTAAGCGCTCTGTTTCAACTAGAGCCAGCTACCATTTCAGCGTAAAAGTGTAAAAGCGATTCTCTTTTTAAGAGCGCATAATCCATAGACGCATCTTGTTAAGCACTCCTTCTTTCCAGAGGGAGTGCTTTTATTTTCGCCCCTCATTTATAGATTATAAAACAAGTAAGTGTTTTAAAATTAAATGATTACGGTTGGCTCATGGGCGGTTGTTGTGGGAGGATAATATAATTATTAAAAAATAGTTAATCATTTAACTGATGATTTTCGGTTTTGGCATAGGGTTTGAATATAGACAGTCAACCAAGCGGTTTAAGATCTTACCGCTTAAGGAAGAATTTTAAATAAGAAACTAACCCCTAAGTAAACTAAGATGAAGAAGTTGATTTTAATGCTCTCCATGGGAGTGCTGTTTGCCGGAACCTCGTTTGCTCAAGATGCCCCACAAAAAGTAAGAAAAGAACGTTCAGAGCAGCGTGTACGCAAGGATGGTCAAGAAAGAGTGCGTATTTCTCCAGAAGAAAGAGCTGCTAAGCGCACCCAGATGATGACCAAGAAATATGACTTGAATAAGTCGCAGCAAGCCAAATTGCAGGCCCTGTTCCTGAAGCAGTCCAATGAGATGGCCGCCCAGCGGAGCAACCGCCTAGAAGCCACTCAGAAAGACCCTGCCCAACGCCAAGCCAGAAAAGCCAAGCAAGAGCAGTACAACGCTGAGATCAAACGCATCTTGACTAAAAAGCAGTACGCCCAGTTTGAGGCCGACCGCAAAGAGATGAAAGAAAAGCATGCTGCTAAAAAAGGTCAACGCCCAGGCAGAGGCCAGAGACAATTGCAGAAAAGCTAATCATATTGCGTATCCCCCGTGCGTGAGAAAAGGCCAGCATTTGCTGGCCTTTTCTGTTTCGTATGGGTTGAGTAGCTTTATCGTTTTTAGGCTGTTTTCTGGAAATTAAGCCAAAAACGATAGTCTGCTGGTTTTCTAGGGTTGATGTTTCCACTCCAGTTGCAGTTCCTGGGCCCGTTCTACCAACTGCTGCGCCAAAATAGGAGAGATGCCTCTGAGCAAATACACGGTGGTTCCACGCTCGCGGGCAAACTGGGTAGTAAGGGAGTCAATCACCGTCACAGATTGCACCAATGGTTTTTCCTCTTCTCTAAGAGGTTGTTCGCCTAGTTCTTTGACCAGCACAATGTTCTGTAGTTGAAGGTTGGAAGGGTACCAGAAAATATAGTCGGCGTTAAAGGAGATGGCGGCGGGGATGTGTTGGGCTTTGTAGAAATTGACGGCGCCTGTCTGGCCGTAATTGTCGCATATGATCAAGGTGTTGGCGCGCTCAGCCGTTGGCACCAGCGCAAAGGCTTTTTCCACGTCTCGGGTCAACTCGCGCCAGCCAAGCATATCGGCGAAGTCCTGAGGCAGGTCATGGTCCTTGCCGTCTTCCCACTTTAAGAGATTCAATTTCTTGAAAGGCGCCGCGTTGGCGTGAATTTGCTCAGGAGATAAAATAGGGAATACTACTTTGACAAGGGGCAGAAACAGCAGCAAGTTCAAGGCTATCCAAACGGGACGCAAGTACCGTTTCCAGCCGGAGCGGAACAGATATTCCCAATACACGGCCCCGGCGCAAAGCAACACCGGGTACAAGCCCACCGCATAATAACTCTTCGCGCGCAGATACGTGAAGAGCAGCATGGTGAACAGGTACGCCAGCCCCACAAACCGGTAGGGCTTTAAAGGTGCATGCCAGGCAAAGCCCACAAAGGCCGCCGCAACCAAAAACAAACTCCCGAAGAAGAAAAGCAGCTGGTCCAGCCAAAAGGCTCCTCTGTCTACGTTTACCAGCTGCGTGACTTCCAGTTCCTGCATATGATGAATGACCGGCCAGCCATGACTCCACTGCCACCAGATATTAGGCAGGAAAACCAGCAAGGCCAGTCCCGCCGCCGCATACAGCACTGGCTTCGTAAAGAGAACGCGGTGTTTGGTGAGTGCCAGCGCAGGTATGAAGCCTAGCAGCAAAAAAACTAAGTTGTATTTGTTCAGTAAGCCAAAGCCAACCACCAGACCCAGCCAAAGAAGGTCCTTGTTCTTTTGTCTGTTTACATACCTCAGCAAGAAATAGAAGACCAGCGTCCAAGCCAAAATATCTACTGAGTTAGGCTGAAACAGCATGTTCATGCGCAGTAGGGTAGAGAACAGTAAGCCAGAAACCGCCAGTACTTTCGCATACCAGCCGCCGCCTAACTCCTGCACCGACCACCAACTAGTCACCAACGTGAGCGCCCCAAACAAGGCCGGAAAGAACTGCACCCAGAATTTAGTGTTCCCTAATGCTTTAATCAGAAAAGCCACCCAAGACGTGAATGGCGGCACAGACAGGTATCCGAACGCTAAATGGTTGGCTTGGTCTAGGTGCAAATACTCATCTCTGTGCAGGTCATAGCTGCTGTCTACCAAAAAGTACTGCAACACCATTTTAGCCAGCACAAACGCACCCAGTACGCACCATTCTATTAGAGCACGACGGGAGGTGACGGTCTTTTGCATCATAAGGTAACTTCAGAATCAATGCTTATATGGTATTATTTCCTGCGAATGTAGAAGTAATCCTGCATACTATCTGCCTTGAACTTTTAATTATTCACATTACCAACCGTTGGGTATGAGTGCAGGTACTTTAGGTTTAAAATGTAGGCAGGAAAGGAGGTCGCTATGGGCGCCGTACCATTTAATGAAAACTGGTTGGCTTCCATTTACCTCAGCCTTAAATAAAAAAAATCGTTTTTGGTGTGCTTTCCAGGAAACAGGCCAAAAACGATTCGTTGAATTGTGTGCTGAGTTGAGAATTAAGAGGGTTGCTTGGTGGCACCCTGTCCGGCAATGGGTCTGCCGCTTCTGGACCATTCGCTCCAAGAGCCAACGTACAATTTGGGAACCTCAAGCCCGGCCTGCGCCATGCCCAACAGCGTATGGCAGGCGGTCACGCCAGAGCCACAGTGCACAATCACGTGGTCGGCGGGTTTGCCTTGCAAGTCTTTAGTGTACTTGGCTTTGAGCTCTTCCTCTTTTAAGAAATTTCCCTGGCTGTCCAGGTTGTCTTGGAAAGGATAATTGACCGCGCCCGGAATATGACCGGCTACTTCATCAATGGGCTCTAATTCGCCCCTGAACCGGGCCGGCTCCCGCACGTCAATGACCATGTAATCTGGGTGCAGGGCGGCGTGGGCTACTTCCTCCATGTTGGCGGTAGGTAGCTGCCATTCTGAGTTGGTGTAAAAATGGGTGCACTCTACTTTTTCAATTTCATCTGTCACGGGTACGCTTGCGGCTTTGGCAGCAGCAAATCCGCCGTCCACCACGTGCACCTTGTCATGGCCCATGGCTTTGACCATCCACCAGAAACGAGCGGCGGCGTTGGCCCCGTTTTTATCATCATACACCACCACCCGGCTGTTGGGCGTAATGCCCAGCCTGTTCATGATGGCGCTGAAGGCCTTGGGCGAGGGCATGGGATGTCTACCACCTTGCGCCGCCGAGGCACCTTTATGCGCCAGATCATTCTCCAGGTCTACGAAGTGCGCACCTTTTAAATGCTCCTTCTGGTAACTCTCAATGGCAGTGGGTCCTGAGCGCGCGTCTACCAGCACCAGATGGGCAGGCTCTTTTACCAGAACGGCTAGGTCTTGGGGTGAGATGATCGGTTTCATAGTAGGTGGGTGAGTTAGGACGGTACATTCCCTTAAACGCAGATTGACAGCGCAAGGCAAAGGCGCAACAGGGAAGAACCTATTTTTTGTCTGGGGCTGCGGCCAGCTTAAAATACGTTGCCTTGAACCGGTTGTCTACTACCTGGCCTTGTACTTCGGCTTTTCTGATGGCGTTGCAGAATCCGTCAGTGGCGTGGGCATCACCGTGCTGGTCAATGTCTGAGCCGTCTACAAAATAAGATTTGCCATCAATTCTAACCGCCAGGTCGCAACCGGGGGCTTTTAGACTGAACATGCACTGCCCACAAGCAGCCTCTACCGTTTGCACGGGTTTGCTTTTATCTGGGCCAGCAGTTTGCGGGTCCGTGCCTTGCGCCATGGCAGAAAGGAGGCCTACGCTGCACACAAGAGATAGGAAAAGTCGTTTCATGTGTTGGTTGGGATTGAGTGAAAAGAGATGGCTACGGGAAAAGTCACAAGTCTGGGGCTGCGTTCACGCGCTGCTCATGTACCCCAACAAGATACAATTTATCAAAGACCAGACAAAACCGTTTTTAGCTTGTTTTCCTGAAAATTGACCAAAACTGAGAGTAGGCGGTAAACCTTAAAATGATACGGCAATCAGTTTAACCTAAGCAATTTAGCTCAACGGTAACGCAGTAAAAGGATGGAAGATTACAAGAAGTTAGGCAGGAACAGTCACCTCTTCCTTCTTGAAGTAGATTTTAAACTCGGTGCCGTCGTTTTCTTTGGTGATCACCTCAATTCTGCCGCCTTCATTCTCCACAATGCGCTTAACAATGTACAGTCCAATGCCGGTGCCCTCTACGTGGTCATGAAAACGTTTGAACATGGTGTACAAGTGCGATAGGTTTTTATCGCTGAGCCCCAGGCCGTTGTCTTTCACGCACATCAAGACATACTCGCCTTCTTCATAGGTGGTGACCAAAATCTTGCATGGCCGGCTAGGCGACTGGTACTTAAAAGAGTTGCTAAGCAGGTTGTAGAGAATGCTCCTGAAGTTCTTTCTAGAGAAGAGAATCTCCTTCACCTTAAAATCTGTGGTGACCTGGCAGGGACTTTCATAGAACATGAACCCGCTGTCGGCCATTACTTCTTCATAGATGCCCTCAACGTTGATGCTTTCCTTTTTCTGGCTTTCTTTGAAGTCCTTCTGGATTTTGCTCACCTCTGTTAGGTCCATGATGGTCTTCTTGAACCGCTCCACAGAGATGCTCACGTGCTGGAGAAGGGTAGTGGAAGACTCGTCCAGAAGCTTTTTGTTGGTCAAATCCTGCTTCAGCATTTCTATGAGGCCCTCAATGTTGGCAATGGGCGCCTTTAAGTCATGCGAGGCCGTGTAGATGAAGTTGTCCAGGTCAATGTTGGTCTTCTCCAGCTCGGCCTTCTGCTGGATCAAGTCTTCATTACGGCGTTTGATTTCTTCTTCTAGCTCTTTCTTCTTGGTGATGTCGCCAGTGACTTTGGTAAAGCCCAGTTGCTTGCCGTCAGGGCCGTAAATGGCGGTTAAACTCACCTTGGCATGAAACAGGGAACCGTCCTTGCGTCTCCGGGGGCCTTCGCCCTCATAGACGCCTTTCTCGCGGGCCACGCGCAGTTCTTCTTCCGGAAGCCCTCTTTCCCTGTCTTCTTCGGTGAACAACACCCCGAAGAACTGGCCGATTATCTCATCTTCTGTGTAGCCTTTGAGCCTATGCGCACCCTCATTCCAAAAGGTGATAACGCCGTCATTGTCCGTCGCAAAAATGGCGTAGTCCGTTACCTGATTGATGAACTGCGAATAAATATCCTGTGGATTTAAATTAGGCGACATGGAATAAGGGTAAAATGAGCAAAACTCTCAGGCAACTGTTGTGGTGTTAGACAAACAAATGGTGTTTATACGGATGCGCCTCCAATGGTTGTCTTTTTATACCCTACCTGGCGGTAAGGGTTTCGGTCAGGTCTGTTTTTGGCCTGTTTTCTGGATATTAGGCCAAAAATGAAATTTGGCCTCAGGCCATCATAATCTGCTATTTCCTGGTTTTTGAGGATGAGATGTATAGTGCACACAAGCGGAAAACAAAAAGCCACCAGCTCTAGGTTGTACAAAAATGGTACATCCCAAGGCTGGTGGCAGAAATTCCAGAGAGGGGCTTTAATTTATTTCAGCCAGTCTGGTTTGGTGGTGGTGATGTGGGCACCCAGTTGGTTCAAGAGGCTATACAAACCAAAATAGGTCCTATTAATAAACAACCCATGACGGGAGCCGCGCGCCTGCCTTGACTGCCTAAACATCTTGTCTTTGGAGATGCGGTCACCCAGGGTATAAATCTGCTGGAAGTAGTCGTTCTGGGCGAAGTCAAAGGTCTGGCTGTGAAACGGACGCCCCAGCAAGGCAATTATCTCCTTGAAAACGCCCTTAAAGTACGCTTGCTCAGCGGAGGAATCGCGGTCACTGATGAAATCCAGGTCATAGAAGATTTGGTTCAGCTCGGCCTCCTGCAACAAAGACTCCTTTTTGATGAGGGAGAAGTATCCGCGGTAAAAATCCTCTGGTATCACCTTCACGCAGCCAAAGTCAATGATGCCCAGTGTCACGCCCGGTAGAATGATGAAGTTGCCAGGATGAGGGTCTGCGTGCACCTGTTTGAGGTTATGCACCTGGTGATGGTAAAAGTCCCAGAGGGCCTGCCCAATCTGATTCCGCTCTTCCTGGGTTGGGTTGGTCTGAAGCCATTCTTTCAGGTGCGCGCCCTCCAGCCAGTCCATGGTGATGATGCGCGAAGTGCTTAGCTCTGGATAGTAGTTGGGGAAATGAAGATGGGGCAGATGACGGCAGGCCGTGGCTATTTCTATAGAGCGTTGCACCTCCAGCTCGTAATCCGTCTCCTCCAGTAGTTTCTCCTCTACCTCGTCCATGTAATGGTCCATCTCCTTCTCGTTCATGTTGAGGAGGCGGTAGGCAAAGGGGCGCACCATTTTCAGGTCTGAGCTCACGCTTTCGGCCACGCCCGGGTACTGCACCTTCACGGCAAAGGTCTTCCCGTTCTTGGTGGCCTTGTGCACTTGCCCAATAGAGGCCGCATTGACTGCCGAAGTGGAAAAGGTGTCAAACATGGCCTCGGGTGTGCGCCCGAACGCTTTCTGGAACGTGCGCACCACCAACGGGTACGACAGCGGCGGCGCGCTGTACTGGGCCATGGTGAACTTGTCTTGGTAGGCACCGGGCAACATGGTCTTGTCCATGGACATCATCTGGGCCACCTTGAGGGCGCTGCCTTTCAGCTGGCTCAACGAGGTGTAGATATCCTGGGCATTGTCCTCATGCAGTTCCTCTTTGCTAAGCGAGGGGTTCACTATCTTCTTGGCGTAGTGCTTAATGTAATTGCCGCCTACCTTGGCCCCGGCCCCCAGAAACTTGGTGGCCCGCTGTACCTTGGAGGTGGGAATGTGGTCTTGCTCTTCGGGGGACTGGCTCATGAGGATTTTTTAGACTGGTACAGAAATTTGGCGAAGTCAAAGAAGGAGTCGACGGCGTTTCTGCCTACCACGTCAAAGAATAAGCTCACAGATTTCTCAATGGCGGCATCAGTGCGTTCAAAGCCCGGCGAGGTGTCTTTGAGCCAGAACTGGAAGATGAACAGGGTTTCCAGCCACAGGGCATCAGGGTATTTGTCTGACACGTACTTGCGGTCTACAATCTGCTCGATTTCCTTGCCTTCTTGCACCAGTGTTTTGGCGAAGGCCGTAAAGTGGCGCTTAAAGCTTTGCACCTCCTGCGGCGTGACCTTCTTAAAATCGGGTTGTTTCTCATAGAGCGTCAGCAGATAGCTTCGGTTCTTCTTGAGTTCCTCAATCCAGGTGAAATAGAAGGAGAGGAGCTTCTCTTTGGGTGAGTAGTGGGCGTACGCTGGTTGCGCGTACATGTCTGCCAAAGTCTGCTCAAAGATGGACTCCCACACACCACCTTTCACCCCCTGAAACGAGGTGTAAAACGTGTAGAACTCCTGCTCACTCATGCCCAAGCTCTGCGCGAACTTATAAACCGACACTGGCTCCTGGCCTGTCTCAAGTACATGGTGCACAAAGGCCTCCAGAATTCTGGTTCTAGTGTCTTTTAATGGGATGTTGGTATTTTCTATATTTTCCATTTGGTTGTTTATCTTCTTGTAAGGGAAACAACCAGGGTGGGAGAGAGGTTTAAATCAAGGCGGGAAAATGGGTAGAAAGTTTTCCGTTTTCGGGGTGTTTTCTGGAAAACAGCCCGAAAACGGAAGGTGGGGTTTGGGCAGGTGGTTTTGGTTAAAGTTAGAGGTGGTAGTGAGGAGGGAATAGGATATGCTTTAAATGATTTGGGTGATTACGTACTTGTTTAAACGACGGCGAGACTGTCAGCAGGAGGTGCCGTTTACACGTTGTTGGCGGGAGTTTTTTTATTAAATTCAAACTTATCTTCACCAAGTTCAATGACAGTATTAAAACCATCTGCCATTAATTTCAACCCTAAGTTGAAAGGTTCTTTTGAATCTTTCCCCATAAAAGAAAAATAAGCTTCGGCAGTACCATAGAAGACCATTTTTAAACCAATTAGCCCAAACTCATCGGGTTTATGAAATTGATAATAGAAAACCTCTGGGTTACTTCCCTTTAAATCTAAATTCAACTCATTTTCCAATTCACACTTTCGTTTAAGGAATTTTTTCAAAGTTTGGAAATAGTCATCAGAGTACTCTATAAATTCTAGAATCATTCTTATCTCACCATCAAACCTTTCTTTGAATTCATGATAGAATAGACCATATGCAATATGTTTTAAACAACTTGACAATCTCTTAACGTTGGGATTGCCTAATGAAATAATTCTAAACTTGCCATCTGTTGTTTGAATTTTCCCGTATTTGTGATTTCTCAGAATTTCTTTTTCTAAGAAGTCCTTATTTTTCCTTCTAAGCGCTCTATTAGCTTTCGTGAGTTGGTGAAAGCTTCCTACAGGATTATTTTTTATTAGTCCTGAAAAAGACAACATTAGAAACTCGTCATCATCGGACTTTTTTGAATTATGTAAGTCGCAGGAAGGTACAGTTATTAGGTCTTTTCTGAAATTTATACCTTTAGTATCTTTCATTTCAGGAAAAAGGCATAATGGCGGAACATGCTCCCTTGAGGTCGCTTGCCTTTCACACATATAACATTTCTGTGCTGTATCCATCTTTTAAATTACCGCCAACGAACTTGTATATGTCACGTGTGAGGCCGTCAGCCGAAGTATGGAGTATATACGTGGTTGGGCTATGTTTTTTATATTTTCACTTCGATACAATGTTTTATATAATCCCAAAATAATGTTGCTTCAATGTCTTTGTCCTTTATTACAACATTGTCAAACTCAGGATTCAAATCTAAGCTATTAGTTCTAATCCAGAATATTCTAATTTTTTTATAAATCTCTTGTAGTTCATTGAATAAGGATATATTTAAATGCTTATCATTGTCTCCTATAAAGGATGGAAGATTATGAACAACATCATTCCTATGGGTTCTAATTTTTAGTAAGGTTTTAACCTCCTTTAAATTGATGGCACCTATGTCTTTAAGCCAAAGTGAACAAGCCCTATAATCGTCTTTGTAAACTTTATTAAGTTTATCTTTAAATGGATATTTATTTGTGACTTCTCGTTTGTATTCTTGTTTAGCCTTTTCCTTCCAATCAGGCTCATTTGAATATTTAAGATGGAAAGTTGAAAATGTTTTAGTGTTTTCTTTTATTTCCACTTCTAATAAATCATAAGCTGTTATGTATAGTGAAGATAAAATTATGTTTTGTTTTACTTTTTCTGGTTCAAGTTTTCCTAGATGCATTATTGTATTTAAATCATAAGATGTCTTTCATTCCTTCGGTTGTGCTTTTCTCTGCTTCTTCTTTTTGTTTTTCAAAAAGTCTATCCATTATTAAACTTGTTATTTCAATTTTATAATCACTATTATCATTTGAAATACCAATTCCATCATTGTGCTTAATTTCTTTAACAAGCATTCTTACTCTTTGTCCTTCCCAAATTAAATTCTGAGAAAAGTCTCTAGAAGTAGCGGGACCATAAACTTCAGATAAAGAATTATAAAACTTATATTCATCATAAGCATGACCATAAATATCAATTGAATAAAGCTTGTCTTCGTAAAAGTTATAAGATATTGAATCACTTGTTAAAAAACCTAAATTAGGTCCACCCATTTTTTTATATGTTTTCCAATAATAGGAAGACGCATCCTCATCTAACTCTATATTGTCATATTCATCAGGTGATGTTTCAAATTCAAATTCTTCGAGACCATATCTATTATCCAATCTTTCAATTCCAGTGCCAGTTATCACTTTAGCCTCTCTTCTCTTTTTGACCGGGTTTTTGACTTGCCTTTCACAAGAACAGAATATAAGTAGAATCAATAGCATTAAATATCTTCTCATCTTCATTTTATAAATTTTGCCCAACTAGAAGCTAACCGAAGTTATTCTGTTTAGCAACCCAATATATGGAATAAACTTCCGTTTTTCTGCCTACTGTTGGCTAGATAAACGGAGATACATAACCAGAAGAACTACAAAGTTCACCTAGTAGAAGCCTGCTATACTTTAAGCCTCTTTTCCCAAAACAGCCCAAAAACGCAATTCCCCCACCTCTTCCTGCAAATGCCAGAAAGAAATCGCACCTTTGCAAAAGTTTCTGCTGGTGTTTCGTACAAGGAGAAACGCTTTCACCCTCGGCTCCCGCCGAAACCCGTGTACCCATGAAATTTGACGATTATTCTATAAATCCCGCCATCAAGAAAGCCCTGGACAAACTGGACTTCAAGAAGCCCACCGACATCCAGTTCAAAGCCATTCCGCCCATCTTAAAAGGCGAGGACGTGCTGGCCATTGCCCAAACGGGTACCGGCAAGACGGCGGCCTTTGCTATACCGGTGCTACACAAGCTGCATGAGCGCAAACAGTACGCCCGTGAGGACGGCATCAAATGCCTGGTCATGGTGCCCACGCGTGAACTGGCTATCCAGATAACGGAGGTGTTTCAGACCCTGGGAAAGCACACGCGCGTGAAGACGTTTTCTGTGTTTGGCGGAGTGGAGCAAGGACCTCAGATTGCAAAGCTGGAAGACGGTATTGATATTCTGGTGGCCACGCCCGGCCGCATGTTTGACCTGGTAAGCCAAGGCTACATCAGACTGGAGCGCGTAGAGATTCTCATCCTGGATGAGGCCGACCACATGTTGGACCTGGGCTTTATCAAGGACATTCGGGACCTGATGAAGTTCTTGCCCCGCAAGCGCCAGACGCTGTTTTTCTCGGCTACCATCAATGAATACATCAAAGACCTGGCCTACTCGCTGGTGTCCAAGCCTATCCGCATCCAGGTGTCGCCTAAGGACCCGGTGGCCAAGAACGTAGACCACTCGGTGGCCTATGTGGGCATGGATGACAAGCGGTTCTTTTTGGAGCGCGTGGTTCAGGAAAACGCTGGAAGCAAGATTCTGGTCTTCGTGCGTACCAAAGTACGCGCCGAACGCGTGCACGAAGCCATGAAACGCGTGGGCATCGTCACCGAAACCTTGCACGGCGACAAAGACCAGAAAGAACGCCTTACCTCTTTAAACCGCTTCAAGAAGGGCGAGGTAAAGGTGCTGGTGGCCACAGACGTGAGCTCCCGTGGCATTGACATCCCCAGCGTAGAATACGTGGTCAATTATGACCTGCCCGAGGTGCCCGAAAACTACGTGCACCGCGTAGGCCGTACCGGTCGTGGTACCCACAAGGGGAAATCGGTTTCGTTCTGTAGCCCTGAGGAAAAACCCATTCTGAACGAGATTGAGAAGTTCCTAGGCAAGCCCATCAAAGTACTGGAGATCCCCAAAGACGATTACTCGGCTACCATTGACTTCTCCTCAGAGGCCAAACCAGACGTGATGGCCTTGATGCGCGAGCATGAGGAGAAATTGAATTCTATGAAGAAGGCGCCCAAGGTGTCTAACGCCAATAAGAAAAAGAAGAAGAAATAAGGACCGCTGCTGCTGAGACCGTTTTTGGCTTAATTTCTCAGAAATGAGCCAAAAACGGCAGGACACGCAAAGCAGGTTTGGTTTCCAATTCAAAATCAGTAAACCTTTCTGCAGCTTGACGCGGTAAAAGAATAGTCACCATCTTTTACGGCCTATGCCTCTTTTGCCTGAAAACCCAGTGCTGCTCTATGTCACAGATCCCATGTGCGCGTGGTGCTACGGCTTCACGCCCGTGGTGCGCCGCCTGCAGGCTCTTTGGTTTGGCAGACTCACGGTAAAAGTGCTGGTAGGCGGATTCAGGCCCTACGCGCAAGAGCCCCTCACCGCCGAGGAACGCGATAAACTGGCGGTGGGCTGGCACCGGGCACAATCCAAATCACAGCTGCCCTTTGACTACAGAACCTTTCTGGCGCCAGAACTTACCTATGACACAGAACCGGCCTGCCGCGCGCTTTTAACGGTGCGCCACCTTCGGCCCGCGCTAACCTTAGAAGTCCTCCGCGCCATGCACTCCAGTTTCTACGCAGACGGCCTGGACCTGAGCAACACCCAAGTGCTGGTGGACATTATGCGGCTCTTCGGGATTTCTGAGAACCTGTTTCTGGCCGTCTTTGAAACCGAGGAAATCTTTAGACAAACCGAACAGGAGTTCCAATACGTCCAGAGCTTGGGCGTAGACACGCTGCCGTCCGTTTTTCTGGACCATCCAGAGGGTCCGCGCCTCATCTCCAAAGGCTATTGCCAATTGCTGGAATTAGAAGAAAGACTGCTGCAAGCCATGGAAATCCCGTTTTAAGAGTTATGGATTCCCCATTCTAACTGTCCTTCCCACCTTTGTCCTCCTGAAAGAATCTTGTGGGCAAGCTAGGCACTAACCAAATGCTATACCTTGTTTTAGGCCTGTTTTCCAGAAAACAGGCCTAAAATGTTTTGCCAATTAGTTGCCAATACTACTTCTTAAGCAAGAGATAATGCTTGTTGAACAGCGCTTCTAGTTGCTTGGCCTGCGGCATTTTAGCGCTGTAAGCAGCTTGGGTCAGCAACTGAAGGCCGTACAAGTTAAGCTGGCGTTCGCGGTCATAATATAGCGGTTGCGTATTGTAATACGTAAGCAACTGGTCAAACCGGCGGCTAAGCAATTGGGTCAATTTTACAGATTCTCTCTCCATACCCGCCTGCGCCAAAGGCAAGACCAGTGAGGCACTTTCAAAGTTGTGCGGGGCACCATGGTCTGGTAAGGCGGTGAGGCATTTCTTTAGAACGGCGCGCGCTTTTAATGGCTCATTGTTCTGTAGATAAGCCGTGGCCAGCTCCGCGAAATTCTTTCGGTAAATGGGCACTACCTGCGTGGTGAAGTTATCCTCATACACGTTGTCTGGGTTTTGCAGGCCGGTAAACGTAAACGTATGCATAAGGCTTTGAGAAGTTCTGTCTTTGTCAACATACGCTTCGGCCTGCGGATTAGGATTGCGGGCAGGCACCACGCGCAAGGCCATGCCTTCTAGTTGCAGAAACGGCTGCAAACCCAATTCTGAGGTTTCGCCGCCCGATGTGGAGAAGTAGATGGGCCGCTTCCAGTTATTGGTAGCCAGAATATCCAAAATGACCAAATGCTTTTTCTCAAGCGCCTCGGTTTGCAACTCCCATTGCATGACAGGGGCTACCTGATTGGCGCGCGCAGATGAAACGGTTTGGTTCTGCAAGATTGCCTGAGCATCTACCGCTAACTGCAGTTTCTTGGTAGGTAAGGTGTTTAGCGTTCTGCCGTCCTGCGCCTGCACCTGCAACGCGGGGTGGTTCTGTTGCAGGAGGGTCAAAAACTGTCGTAAGTCCATGCCACTTTCTTGCACGGTGGGGTTGGCCACAAAGGGTAAATAGTTGTTGTTGCTAAACGCGTATTGCGGCATCTCCAAGGTGGTTTCCAACGGCTTAGACGCGTTCATCTGCTTCTTCAACTGCTCAATGTACCAGTCAGTGTTGAGGTAGGGGAGGACCAGCACGCGCACATCGGTCCTAAAGCCTTCCACTTCTTGTGCGTACCACAGCGGGAAGGTGTCATTGTCGCCGTTGGTGAACAGGATGGCGTTGGGCGCTACAGAACTTAACAGGTTACGGGCATTATCCATAGCATGCGAACGGCCTGAACGGTCATGGTCGTCCCAGCCTTCGGCTAGCAAAATAACCGGTACCGACAGCGCCAAAATAGTAGCCGAAACTGCAATTATGATGTCTGATTTTAAGACTTTTCTTAAGCCTTCGGCGATGGCCAGAACCCCCAATCCCATCCAGATGCTGAACGCGTAGTATGAGCCCGCGAAAGTATAGTCCCGTTCCCGTGGCTCTACGGGAGGTTGGTTCAGGTACAGCACAATGGCCACGCCTGTAAAGAAGAAAAGCAGGAGCACCGTCCAGGCATCCCCGGTTTTGCGCTTAAACTGGAAAAACAGGCCAAAAACGCCTAGGAGCAAGGGCAACAGATAGAATTGGTTTCTGGCCTTGCTGGCCGAAAGCGGAGCGGGTACGTCTTGGTTTCGTTCCCAAGGCCACAGCACGCCGGCGTGTTGGGTATCATGCTCGCGGCCCACAAAATTCCACCCGAAGTACCGCCAATACATGTGACCCAACTGGTAGTTCCAGAGAAATGCTAAATTTTGCCCGAAGCTAGGTTTCTGGCCTGCCTCTACGTTCACCCATTGCTGGTACGCCCGCAGATGCGAAGGTTCTGGAGAATACAGCCGTGGTAAGAGAACTTTGTCCTGGGCCAGATAGGTAGTTTCAAACTTAGTGTCTACTACTTCATATTTGCCGTTTTGGGGCGCATAGACAACGCCCGTCTTGTCATAGCTCTGGCTTTGGGCATTGAACTGCGGTCCGTATACCAACGGCCGGGATCCATACTGCTCGCGTTTGAGGTAGCTCACAAAGCTGAGTAGGTTCTCTGGATTGTTCTCGTCAATGGGCGTGTTATATCCAGACCGGATAGGCACCATCAAGTAAGAGGAATAGCCCGTCAAAATCAAGATAAAGGCCACTAAAGACGTATGCAGAACCGCTTTGCCATGTTGCTTGGCCCAGCGCAGTCCGTACACCAGCGCCCCGGCAAGCAACAATAGAAACAACACGGCTCCACTGCCATACGGCAAACTCAAACTGTTGACAAAGAAGACCTCAAAGGTACCGGCTAGCGTAGGCAAGCCCGTAATGACACCTTCCATCACTACCAGCACAATGGCTCCACCGATGACCAAGGAAAGCAAAATTCCGCGCTTGGTAGGTTTGTTGCGTTGCAGGTAGACCAGCAAGGCAATGGCCGGAATTGCCACCAGATTGAGCAAGTGGACGCCAATGGACAAGCCTACCAGATACGCCAAGAACAGAAGCCAACGGTCGGCCTGCGGGGTATGAGATTTGGCTTGCCACATGAGGGCGGCCCAGAAGACGATGGCCGTGAAGAAGGAGGAGAGGGCGTAGACTTCGGCCTCAACGGCAGAAAACCAGAACGAGTCCGTGAACGCAAATCCCAAGGCGCCCACGGTGGCACTGGCTAGTAGCAGAACTTGCTGGGACCTGGTGGGTCCTTCTGGAGAAATGGAAAGTAGACGCTTGGCCAACAGCGTGATGCTCCAGAACAGAAACAGCACCGTGCCTGCACTGCTCAGGGCAGACAGCAGGTTCATGCACCAGGCCACCTGGGTGACATTGCCAAAACTCAACAGCGTAAACAACCGGCCAATCAACAAAAACAACGGCGCCCCCGGCGGATGTGGTACCTGCAATTTGTAGGCCGCCGCAATAAACTCACCCGTGTCCCAAAAGCTGGTGCTAGGCTCCAAGGTCAAGACATAAACCGTCAAGGCTATCAACGCCACGCACCAACCTACCAGCAGGTTCCAACGGTGAAACGATTTCCAGGCATTCTGTACTTCCTCGGGTTGCTTTGGTAAAATCTGTCCCTCCGTTTTTGGCCTGTTTTTCCGGAAAATGCCGAAAAACGGAAGCATCAACCCGATAACTACCAATAGCGGTCCCAGCGTGAGGCCCAGCAAACCATAGCCCTGCGGCGTGGGGTCCAATGCCATGCAGATAAATCCGACCGCAATGACTACCATCCCCAGAAGCAAAGGGATAAACTGCCTTCTCCCGAAGAGCATTTCAGGGGAAGTCTTACCAGGAATCGTTTTATGTTGGGAAACAGGTTTGGTCAGTAGCATAGGTTATTCTGGTTAAGGAGTATTAGAAGGATATCAGCCTGAATCGCTTTGAAAAGTTGGGGTGTATAAGGTGCCTGAAATGCTTAGCGAATTCGAAAGGGAAACAGAATCAGCTGTTTGTAATTCTGTCCAACACTACTGACTACCTTCTAGGCAAAGGTAGAGCGCCAGGGAATGCACCTAGGTTAATGGATTGTAAAATGATGTTAATGAGATGTTAACGGGGAGCGTCTCATCCAGAAATTGGTTACCTTTAAGCCATGAGCCGAAGCAAAATTCAAATCATTCTGGTATTGGCCAGCGTTGCGCTGGTGGCCCTGCTGAGCGCCCAGCTGGTCTGGCTCACCAAGGCTTACAGCGTAGAGGAGAAAGCTTTCAACCACCGCGTGCAGGTGGCGCTCACCACCGTCTCTGACCAATTGCTGGCAACGGTGGGTGGTGCTTCCTCGGCGCAAAAGCCTATTCAGCAGATTGCCTCCAACTATTACCTCGCTGAGCTCAACGCACCCATTGACCCAGTCCAGGCAGAGCGCTTGTTGCAACAGGAACTGGGCCGACGAAACCTGCAGGAAGCCTATGAATTTGGCCTATACAACAGCTTGGATGATACCCTGATGTTCGGGAAATACGTGCCGGCCACGCAAAGGAAACTAGCCACCACTACGCCTCCGGTGGTGCGGCATGAACAGGGGCAGGCGCCTAAGCTGTACAACATGGCGGTGGTGTTCCCCAATAAGACATCGGTAATTCTGGGCGAGATGGAGTTCTGGTGGTATTCTACCGGCGCCTTGCTGTTGGTGGTGTTGTTCTTTGCGTATACCATGTTCCAGATTCTGCGCGAGAAACGCCTGGCCGAACTCAAAACCGACTTCATCAACAACCTCACCCATGAGTTGCAGACGCCCATCACCAACATTGGCCTGGCCAGCGAGGTGTTGCGCAAACGCCCCGAAACGCTTTCTCCGGACCGTCTCTCCCGGTACCATGACTTGATCTATTCTGAGAACGAACGCCTGCGCGCGCAGGTAGAACGCGTCCTGCAAATGGCCACCATGGAAAGCCGGGAACTGGTGCTTAAGAAAGAAACCGTAGACGTGCACGCGCTTCTGCAAGAGACTAGTCAGAACCTGGCGCCGCGCCTGCAGCAACGGGCCGGTCAGTTACGGCTCAACCTGCAAGCCACCCAACCGCTGGTACACGCCGACAGCCTGCACGTGGCCAACGCCCTCTATAGCCTCCTGGACAACGCCGAAAAGTATTCGCCCCAATCTCCTGATATTGAAATTAGCACCCGCGATGTGGCGCAGGGCATCTTGATTAGCGTGCGCGACAGCGGGATTGGCATCAAGCAGGAGTTCCAGAAGTTTCTGTTTGACAAGTTCTACCGCGTACCCACCGGCAACGTGCACAATGTCAAAGGCTTCGGGCTGGGATTGAGCTACGTGAAAGCCATCATGGACGCCCACCACGGTCACGTGTCCGTTGAAAGCGCAGACCAAAAAGGGACATGTTTTAATCTGGTGTTACCTTGTAGGTAACTGGACTTTGTCATTTATATAACTTCTCTCACAATGCCCCACATCCTCATTGTAGAAGATGACCCTAATCTAGGGTTTTTGCTACAGGATAGCCTGGAAAGTGCGGGATACGCGGTCACACTTTGCACCGATGGTGAGGCTGGATTACGAGCGATTAACCAAAATGAATTTGACCTCTGCGTCCTGGATGTGATGTTGCCCAAGTTGGACGGCTTTTCGCTGGCCCAAGAGATACGCTGGCAGAATATAGAGGTGCCGTTTATGTTTCTGACGGCCAAGGCGCTCAAGGCAGACCGGTTGCAGGGTTTTGAACTGGGTTGTGATGACTACTTGACCAAACCCTTCGGGCTGGAGGAATTGGTGTACAGAGTGAAAGCCATTCTGCGCCGAACGAGTAAATCCACTGAAACTACTTCTAGCACAGCAACCACAACAGACACGCATGTGTTTGGCGCCTCTTCCCTGGACTTCAAGAACCTGTTGCTGCACGTGGGCGGCAAAACGCACGTCCTTACAGACCGCGAGGCCGAACTGCTTCGGCTCTTCGTGCAACACCCAGACCAGTTGTTGCGGCGCGAGGAGATCCTGCAACGCCTCTGGCAGGACGACGGGTATTTTGTGGGCCGAAGCCTGGACGTCTTCATTTCGCGCCTGCGCAAATACCTGCAACCAGACTCAAGCGTCAAGATCACTACTATTCATGGGCGGGGCTACAAATTTGAGATAGCAGAAGCGTAAGCCAAAGAGAAAGCCCGTGGTTCGTTTTTGGCCTATTCTATAGAAAACAAGCCAAAAATGAACCACGGGCCAACAGAGTAAGCTAATCTCTTGCTTTACTTGATCAATACCATCTTAAAATTAGAAAGCGCTTTTAGAGAATGAGGCACTTTGGCCGGAATCTGAATAATCTGCCCAGGCTTCAGCGTTTTTTCCATGCCTTCCTCCGGGAAGGTAAAAGAGCATTCGCCTTCCAGCACCAGCAACAGCGCATTTATGGGGGTGGTGTGTGTCTTCAGTTCCTGCCCTTCAGAAAAAGCAAACAGAATAACTTTCTGGAATCCCTGGTCAGAGAGGATCTTGCTCTGGAATCTCTCTGAAGAAAATGCCAGTTGACCCGCCAGGTCAGGGAGTTGCAGTTGTGCTTGTAGGTGAGAAGGAGCCATAGTTTTAGTGTTTTGCGTGAGTGGTATTAAGAGACCAGTTCCTGTAGCCGGTGGGCTTTCAGGCGGTCAGCGTGTTTATGGATGATGGTGAGCTTATGCGCCAGAAAAGCGAGGATGAACAGTAGAATCGTTTTGACAAACTCCAGCGCCTGATACAAGGAATGCAAGCTGTTGGGTTCTGGGTTTTGGCCGGTGCCAACGACTACGGCCTGCACGTCTAGGGTATGCAACAGCCAGTTGGTCTGCAGAAACAGCACGCCCGTTAAGACGCCGGCTAGTACCCATTCCCTTTTAGTGGTACCGTTAAAACACATGGCCACCAGCAGAATGGTGCAGAGGGCAATCTCTACTTTGTTCACCAAGCTAAACACCAGTCTTTCTATGCCCAAACCTAAAGACAGCGTCATGCCGGGCGCGTTGAACTTGGCGGGCGATTCTATGAAAGAGATGCCTATGATGAGGCCGGCCCACAAAAAGCAGGCAGCAATGAGGATGAAGGTTCTGGTGTGAGAGCGCATAACCGTTTACGTTAGCGGTGATAGAAAACAACCAAGCCAGTCAGACGCAAGACAGAGAGGCGGCAGGAAGGGCGGGCGTTTTTGACCTGATTTCCCCAAATGAGGCCAAAAACGCTCCTATTCTGTGTAGGCGTAAGAATTGCTTTTGCAAGAACCCTATGCGTGACGTGCAGAACTTCCTTATTGTACTTTCAACATGACAAATGTCTGGCAAACAACGGGCAAAGCAGATGAGCAAGGTCAAAGCGCAAGGTGACATTTATCATGTTCATGGTGGCTGGTGGGCGGTAGTTTTGTGTTGAATTTTAAATGAGGAAACTTATGCTCCAGACCGCACATCTAGAGACCGCCCTCCACACCTGCTACCATTGCGGCGATGACTGCCAAGGCACGCCCATCGTCTTTGAAGACAAGGACTTCTGCTGCGAAGGATGCAAAGTGGTATACACCTTATTAGCCGAAAACAACCTCTGTACCTATTACTCTCTGGAGGAACGGCCCGGCATTTCGGTCAAAGACCCGGTGCTGTCGGCGCGCTTTGCGTATTTGAACGATGTCAAGGTGCAGCAACAATTGTTGGATTTCCAGAACAGTACGGTCAGCAAAATCACGTTTCATATTCCGCAGATGCACTGCAGTTCCTGCATCTGGCTTCTGGAGAACCTCAATCGCTTGAACACGGGCGTCACAGACGTGCACGTGAACTTCCTGCGAAAAGAAGCGGCCATCACCTTTGAGCACGCCGTCACGTCCCTGTCACAGATAGTAGAGCTAATGGCCCACATTGGCTATGAACCGCAAATCACCCTAGCCGACATGGAGGCGCCTGCACCCAAGAAAGACCGCTCCATTTACTACAAGCTGGGCTTGGCGGGCTTCTGCTTCGGGAACGTGATGTTGTTGAGCTTTCCAGAATACTTTGGCGGTTTGCAGAAAGAGTACGGCGAGTTCTTCGGGTGGCTAAACATTGCGCTGGCTTTGCCAGTGTTTGTGTACAGCGCCAGAGGCTTTTTCACCAGTGCTTGGCAAGGTCTGCAACAGCGCATGATTAACTTGGACGTGCCCATTGCCATTGGCCTGCTGTCCTTGTTCTGCGTGAGCTTGTATGACATCCTCACGCACCGCGGGCCGGGCTACCTGGACTCGTTTACCGGTCTTGTGTTCTTCATGCTGATTGGCAAGTACGTCCAGCGCCGCACCTATGACTCCCTGGCTTTTGACCGTGACTACACGTCTTATTTTCCTATTGCCGTCACGATCCTGGAAGAAGGGCAGGAGCAACCCATCTCTGTGAAAGAACTGCAAAAAGGCCAGCGCATTCTGGTGCGCAACCAGGAATTGATTCCGGCAGACGCGGTGCTCATGCGCGGCACGGCCAACATTGACTACAGCTTTGTGACCGGTGAGTCTGTGCCGGTAGGCAGAAAAGCCGGCGAAGTCATCTATGCAGGGGGCCGGCAATTGGGCGAAGGTATTGAGCTGGAAGTAGTGAAAGAAGTGTCGCAAGGCTACCTTACCCAGCTGTGGAACAACGCCAATTACAAGAAAGAAGATACGCAGACGGTAGAGAACTACGCCAATGCCGTGGGCAAGTACTTCTTGGCCGTCACGCTCTTAATTGCCGCTGGCGCACTTATTTATTGGATTCCCAGAGACACAGACATCGCTATTAAAGCGTTTACCTCAGTACTGGTGATTGCCTGTCCATGTGCCTTGTCTTTAGCTACGCCGTTTACGCTGGGTGCCACCTTGCGCATCTTTGGCAAGCATAAATTCTACCTGAAAAACAGCGCGGTAGTAGAAGCCCTGGCCAAAGCAGACACCATCGTGTTTGACAAAACCGGCACGCTCACCGAGCCCAGCGCTTCGCAAATCACCTACGTGGGCGAGGCATTGACGGAGGACGAGCAACGCCAAGTACGCTCCCTGCTCAAGCATTCCACGCACCCTTTGAGCCAGCGCTTGTACCAGCATTTGACCGGTGCACCATTGCCCGTGCTGGACTTTATGGAGAAAACCGGGGCAGGCCTTTCTGGCAGGATTGCAGATAATTTAGTGGAAGTTGGTTCTGCCGTGTGGGTAGGTGCCAATTCCATGAAAAGCGAAACGCCTACCAAGCAAACACGCGTGTTTGTGGCATTGAATGAAGATGTACGTGGTTATTTTGTCTTTGAAAACGTGTACCGTCCGGGCTTGAAAGAACTGGTGCAGGAATTGGGCAAGACCAGAAAGCTGGCCGTCTTGTCTGGGGATAATGACAGCGAGCGCGAGCGCTTGCAGGCCTTCTTCGGGGAGCATGCCGAGATGCGGTTCAACCAGAGCCCCATGCAAAAGCTTGAGTTCATCCAGGAGTTGAAGCAGAAGGGACAGTCGCCAATTATGGTGGGGGACGGTTTGAACGATGCGGGAGCCTTGCGCCAAAGCGACGTAGGCTTGGCCTTGACGGATCAGGTGAACGGTTTCTCTCCGTCCTGTGACGGTATTCTGGAGGCCAACCACTTGTCACGCTTGGCACAATTCCTCAAGTTCTCTAAAACTAGCCGTCGCTTGATTCTGGCCGCCTTCGGGGTGTCCTTTGTCTACAACATCATTGGCTTAACCCTGGCCGTGATGGGCGAATTCTCACCAATCGTGTCTGCCATCCTCATGCCGGTAAGTACCTTGAGCGTCATTTCCTTTGCCGTGCTTTCTGTAAAGATTGCCGCCAAAAGAGCCGGTCTGTAACAACCCAATCACCCTTTTATACTAAGCGCCGTTTTCGGCCTGATTTCTATATATCAGGCCGAAAACGGCGCTTTTCTGTTGAGGGCAATCAGACATAAAATAACATTGCTTGTAATGGCGCGTACTAACAGCGGTTTCCAGGAAATGTTTTGAAAAAAGTCCTCGGCTTTATGATTTCTGGGACATTGGCTACCCTTAACGTGTGAATGTGATGAAGCAATATTTTCAACTACCCTTGGTCCTGTGCATCTGCCTGGTCGGGCTTTTGGCAGGCTGTACCCAGTACCCCAAAGACCCAGAAGACACCTTGACCAAAGTAACGGGTGGTACCTTGGTGGTAGGTTATTCTGAGAATGCGCCATGGGTAGTGGATGGAGCCAACGGGCCTTCGGGTTTGGAGGCTGACTTGGTACGCGGCTATGCTAAAACCATCAACGCGCAGATAGAGTGGAAGAAGGACACCGAGCAGGATTTACTGCATGCGCTGGAAGAAAATCAACTGCACGTAGTCATTGCGGGCATCACAGATGACACCCCCTGGAAGAAGAACATCTCCTTCACCAGGCCCTACGCCGAGCTGGAGAAAAAGAAGCACGTTTTCTGCGTCATCAAAGGCGAAAACGCCTTGGTTACCTCGCTGGAAAAATATCTGCATTCGCAGAAGTCTGTCATTGAAAAACGTCTGCAGCCATGAAGACTCTAGAGAAATTTGAGTACCCGCCAGAATTGCTGCCCGTCTTTAAAAAAGCGAAGAAGTTGGAGTGGATCACCATTGGCTACCTCCTCATCACGGCCTGTTTGGTGTTTTTTACCATGGGTAGTTCCCAGGCCATGAAAACGGCTTGGTTTGAGGATGTCTTGAGCTTAACGCCTTCCATCTCGTTTTTAATTGCCTCTAGATTAGTGCAGAAAGAGCCGAACAAGGAGTTTCCGTATGGTTACCATAAAGTGGCCAGCATTGCCTACCTGGTGAGCGCGGTGGCTTTGTTTGTGGTGGGGGGATTTTTGATGGTAGATTCCGCTATGACGCTTATTAAGCAGGAACATCCTACCATTGGGATTGTGGTCATCTTCGGGCGGGAGATCTGGCTGGGCTACCTGATGATGGTGGTCATGTTCTGGGGAACGTTCCCGTCCTATATTTTGGGCAAGATGAAACTGCCCCTGGCCAAGCAGCTACATGAGAAAAACCTCTACACAGACGCTGAAATGAACAAAGCCGACTGGATGACCGCCGCCGCGGCCATTGGCGGCATCTGGGGCATTGGCATGGGCTGGTGGTGGGCAGATGCCACGGCGGCATTAATTATCTCTCTGGACATTCTCAAAGACGGATTCACCAACCTGAAACAGGCCGTATATGACCTCATTGACCAGACGCCCAAAAAAGTTGACGATCAGGAGGATGACCCATTGTTAAAAGACGTCCGGAACGTACTGCATAAGCAGCCTTGGGTAGAGGACTTCTCCTTTAGAATGCGCGAAGAAGGCCACATTTACCTAGGCGAAGGTTTTGTAAAGGCCCACCACACCGAGGTGGAAAACCTGCCACTGCGCATTCAGCAGTTGAAGAAAGAGGTGGAGGATTTGAGCTGGCGCATCCATGAGTTTGTCATCACGCCGGTGATAACCCTCCCTGACGAGCATAGTGAAAAGTAAGCCTTTGTACAAAGCAGAGGGCCCTGGCAAACACCAGGGCCCTCT
The DNA here is from genome assembly GCF_001577755.1 of Rufibacter sp. DG15C. Classification (NCBI taxonomy): domain Bacteria; kingdom Pseudomonadati; phylum Bacteroidota; class Cytophagia; order Cytophagales; family Hymenobacteraceae; genus Rufibacter; species Rufibacter sp. DG15C. The sequence continues at coordinate 74,989 of NZ_CP010776.1, read as the reverse complement.
GCTTTGTAGTAACTCAGGTAGCTTAATCTACTTTATCTACTCCCTTTTTAACGGTCTTTTTGACGGCTTTTCCGGCTTTTTTAGCTCCCTTGCCCGTGGCTTTGGCGCCGGCAACCACCACCTTTTTGGTGCCTTTGCCCACTTCTTTGGTGCCGTGGCCTACTTGGTGGGTGCCGTGTTTGGCTTTCTCTTTATTAGTTTCCTGTACTTTGGTAGTGTCTTGGGCAGCTAACGGAGAAGTAATCATGCAAAAGCCAAATGCTGCCGCCAACCATATACTTGTGATCTTTTTCATGTGCTGTCATTTAAAATGAAGGTTTACTCCTTAAAAACGAGGGTACAGGCAGAGTGTTTCCTATATAGGAATCAGAAAGTGATGAGCCGCTAACCTAGTTTTGAACTCCCGGGCGTTTTTGCCTTGTTTTCCAGATAACAGACTGAAAACAAATAACCTCGTCTCCTGTTAAGCTTTCTTGGCTGGCCCTGGAAACGCAGGCTTCCACATTTCCAGTGACATAATTAGGCAGCCATCATGTTTGCTCCAATACTTTGGTTTGAAGCCAAAGTCTAATTTAGCCTGTGAATAATAATATGCTCCAAGAATTTGAAGTTTTGGGGTGGCAGCCGTTTCTTTGTTGCAACTTTCTACCTGTATGACAAATTCTCACCGCGATAATGCCATTGCCTTCTTAAAACAGATGTCTAAGGTGACATTGGTGTTAAAGGCGTTCATGCGGCAAAAATTCAAGGCCCACAACCTCAACATCACGTTTGAGATGTTTCAGGTGCTTCGGTTTTTGTGGGAGAAGGAGAGTGCCAACCAGCAGGAGATTGCCAATGCCATTATCAAGGACAAGGCCAGCCTTACCTACCTCATTGACAACTTGGTGGGCCGTAACTTGGTGCAGCGCACTGAGGATGTGCAAGACCGCCGCAACAAGATCATTACCCTCACGCCCGCCGGGAAAGAACTGACCGCCATGATGCAACCTTGGATAGAGGAAATGTACGAGCTGGTAGGTCAAAGTAGCACAGAAGCAGAACTAGAAGCAGGCCTTAGACTCTTCAAGAACATTCATGATACAGTAGTTAAGCGCGGCTAATCCGTTATTTGCGCATATAGTTAAATATTTAACAAAATACCAGCTACCTTTGATGGCTGGTTCTCAAAACCAACTACTTGACTAGTTTTAAAGGCTACCATTTTGATAACTTATCTACCCAATAGTTAGCTTCCTTTTTGGCCTCTTTTCCAGAAAATAGGCAGAAATCAAAATCATCTAAAACTCTCAGGCCTTTTCAAGGTTGTAACCAAATATGAGTATGAGAAAGAAAATCATGAAATTGCTATACCCGCTCATCATGAAACTGAGCAAGGGCACAAAAAACGGGCAGGTGCTGCAGAACGAGAAGAAGGTAGCGCCCGTTCAACCGTTCTATAGCTTGGGCACCGTACTCAGCAATGGACAGCCTTTGGATTTTAGTGCATTGAAGGGTAAGAAAATCCTGCTGGTAAACACGGCCTCTAACTGTGGCTACACCGGTCAGTATGAAGAGCTACAGAAATTGCAAGAGCAGCAAAAGGACGAGCTGGTGGTGATCGGGTTCCCGGCCAATGACTTTAAGGAGCAGGAAAAGGATGATGACCAGACCATCTCGCAGTTCTGCCAAGTAAACTACGGCGTCACGTTCCCGCTGGCCAAAAAGAGCGTGGTAGTGCAGGCCCAGGGGCAGAACCCAGTGTACAACTGGCTCTCTGACCCCAATAAAAACGGCTGGAACCAACATCAGCCAGACTGGAATTTTAGCAAGTATTTACTGGATGAGAATGGCGTTTTGACGCATTATTTCGGGCCGGCCATTTCACCGCTAGGCGAGGAAATACAGCAAGCCATCCAGCCTAAAAAATAGACTGCTTTTTACGCACAAACTTACCACAGCCGTTTTTGGCCTACTTTCTCAGGAATAGGTCAGAAACGGCTGTTTTTCTGCAAGTTATATTGGATGGGATTAGCAATTAGGTTTACTAAAGGGTATCATGTAGTATGCATGAAGACAATTATTTAGGGTGTATTTTTGCAGTATCAAAAGGGAAGAAAATGATTGAAAATCACCTTTTGGCGAATGGCTTATAACCAATGTTTCGTTTAAAATCCCCATCCATAAAAATGCACTCCTATACCAACAGGTTACGCTATGACGTAGCGTGCTTGATCAGCGACCTAAAACACATTGAGACTTTCCAGTTACTGCGTAAACCACAGTTAGAACAGCATGGCTTAGAGCTGTTAGATGTAGTTGACATCATTCTGGAAGTAGAAAAGAAATACGGCGTAGAAATCACAGATGATCTGCCGGTCTTCACCATCCATGACTTCGCGCACATCATTGAGGTTCAGTCTCTGCGCCAAGCCAGCTAATCCAAAAGATATCCCTCGTTCAGTGCGCCATAGGGGAAAGTCAGAGAATACCTGTCTTTCTCTATATAGAAGTAAAATAATGCTCTAAATAGTCTAATGCTCAGTCCCTGGAGGAACCTCACATTCAATCAGGGACTTCGCCTTGCCAAAAGAAAAGAAACGGCTTTGCAGATTTCTTTCCGTTTGACGCCAACCCTGTGAACCTGCTATGAAACGCTTCCCCTTTTTAGTGCCTTTCCTTTTCCTGGTTTTCTCTTCCTGTGAAAGCCTCTTTGAGTACCACCCGCACCAGATCATCCTGGAGGACGATGAGAAAAACCTCACCACCGTCAATTTGCAGAAGCTCCAAGCCCAAACGCCAGAGGATACCCTCAAGCTCATTGTCATGGGAGACACCCAGCGTTTTTATGACGCTACCGTTGATTTTGTGCAGAAGGCCAACACGTTCCAGGACATTGATTTTGTGGTGCACCTGGGGGATATCTCAGACTTTGGCATGACGCAGGAGTTCCAGTGGGTGCATGACATCATGCAGGAGTTGAAATGGCCCTACCTTACCGTCATTGGTAATCATGATATGCTGGGCAACGGCCGCAAGCTCTACCGAAGAATGTACGGCGACCTCAACTATGCCTTCGTGTATGGCCATACCAAGTTTGTGTTTCTGGACACCAACGGCCGCGAAGACGGTTTTCAGGGCCGCGTCCCAGACCTGGACTGGCTTTCTCGCCAACTCAGCCCAATGGCCGGGGAGACCTGGCAACAGGCCGTGGTGATCTCCCACGCCCCGCCGTTTGACGGTGACTTTGACCCGCAGCTGGAACTGCCTTACCACCAGACCCTGGTACAAAGTCAGAAAGTACCCTTGAGCTTGCACGGCCACCGCCACGGCTGGGACACGGAGAAGAAGTATGACGGCGAGGTACTCTACCACGTGACCACCAGCGCCAAAGGCCGCGGCTTCACCTACCTCAAAATCTGGCAAGGTGGGTATAGCCTGGAAAGGATATCGTTTTAAGCATGAAACGTTCTTTACTTCTAGGCTTATTCTTATTCATTTTAATTACCGGATCAGCGCAGTCTTTGCCCGACAGCGTGCATGTGCTACCGTCTCCATATTACGCCAAAGCCCAGTTTGCCGGCGACATTGGCTTTGTCTCTGTGGGTATTGGCCGCGAGTCTATCAATAGGAAACTCAACACAGACCTGTCTGTAGGGTATCTGCCCGAGAGCATTGGCGGCGATGCCATCTTTACGATTGCCCTCAAGTCCACCATGCTACCCCTAAAACCCGCCCGCATCAAAACTTTGGACTGGTACTACTTTACTGCCGGAGCACAGCTGAGCTACACGTTTGGGGATGAGTATTTTGCCTGGGAAGGCTACCTGAGCAAATACCCAAACTCCTACTATCGGTTCTCCACAGCCTTGAGCGTGTACGTCTTTGCCGGCGGCCAGGTAGATTTCACCCGCGTACCCAAATTGCAGAAGTTTAGCGCGTATTATGAAGTGGGTGCACCCGGCGAGTACGTAATCTCTCACCTCCAGAATCCTAAGTATTTAAGCCTGAGCAAAATCTTCCATCTAGCCTTGGGTGTGAAAATGGCGTTGCGTTAGATGGCTGCACTTCGTATACAAGAAGCGTAGATCAGATTTTAAGTACCATGAAGAAAGACTTGCCATTGCTAGACGCGGTAGAAGATGCCTTGAACTCCCGCAAATCTGTGCGCATCCAGTACGTTACAGACATTCATGAATACCTCACCGTCACTGCCCTTATCAAAGACCTACACGAAGAGGAAGGTGGCTTGGTCCTGGAGCTGGCCACCGGCGAAAAGCTGAGGTTTGACCAGCTGGTGCGCGTGGGGCAAACCAGTTCTTCTAAATATGATGCCCGGGATTTTACGTGTGACTGTTAAACCCATTTTTGACCTGATTTCTGGAAAACAGCCTAAAAACAGAAAAGCCGCTCCCAGCAGGAGCGGCTTTTCTCAAACTCTATAAAACGCATTAACTAATAAGGTCTTGCGGAATGCGACACGTCTTTGGCCTCCTGCACGCCGGCCTCTGGAGAGGTGGCGCCAATAGGGCCTTTGTCTTCCGGAGACTTCTTGGTTTTGGCCAGGCCTTCGGCTACGCGTCTGCCGTAATCTGCGTCTGCCAGCGTGAAGTGCTCAATCATCTTATCTTGGATACGCTTATCAGCGGTAGCCAAGGTAGATACCAGGTTGCTGATTAATTCATCACGCTCCCAGTCTTCAAAGTTGCGGTAGGTGTCACCGGCCTGTTTAAAGTCATTGGTGCGGTCAATTTTGGCGCGCACCAAGTTGGCTTCATAACGCGGGGTGTAGTCCTTGCCAGCTTTAGGTGCTTCTTTCACACCCCCCAGGATAGACGGCTCATAGTTCACATGCGGATTCTGTCCTTGCTGAGTATCTACGTTAAAAGCCATCTGCCCGTCGCGCTGGTTGGTGGCCACGTGCGTTTTAGGTGCATTGATAGGCAGTTGCAAGTAGTTGGCGCCCACGCGGTACCGCTGGGTGTCTGAGTAGGAGAAGGTGCGTCCCTGCAACATCTTGTCATCAGAGAAGTCCAGACCGTCTACCAGCACCCCGGTACCAAAGGCCGCCTGTTCCACTTCTGCGAAGTAATTTTCAGGGTTACGGTTCAAGGTCATCTTGCCCACCGGCAGGAACGGGAATTGGTCTACCGGCCACAACTTAGTGTCATCCAATGGATCGAAGTCCAGTTCTGGGTGATCGTCGTCAGACATGATCTGCACGCACAGTTCCCACTCTGGGTAGTTGCCTTCTTTGATGGCTTCAAACAAGTCTTGCGTAGCGTGATTGAAGTTCTTGGCCTGGATGGCTTCAGCTTCTTTCTGGGTCAAATTTTTGATGCCCTGCAAGGGCTCCCAGTGGTATTTTACTAAAACCGCCTGGCCGTCGGCGTTCACCCACTTATAAGTATTCACCCCTGAGCCTTGCATCTGGCGGTAGTTGGCCGGAATGCCCCACGGAGAGAACAGGAACGTGGCCATGTGCGTGGACTCTGGCGTACTGGCGATGAAGTCAAAAATACGCTCGCCGCTCTGGATGTTGGTCACCGGGTCTGGCTTCTGCGAGTGGATCAAGTCCGGGAACTTCATGGCGTCCCGTATGAAGAAAATCTTCAGGTTATTGCCTACCAAGTCCCAGTTCCCGTCTTCGGTGTAGAACTTCACGGCAAAACCACGCGGGTCACGCAAGGTCTCTGGCGAATGGCCGCCGTGGCCTACCGTAGAGAAGCGTACAAACACCGGCGTCTGCTTTCCTTTCTCCTGAAACAAACGGGCACGGGTATATTTGGCAATTGGCTCATCACCCACTTTTCCGTAGGCGGTAAAGACGCCATGGGCCCCGGCGCCGCGGGCATGCACTACGCGCTCTGGCACGCGCTCCCGGTCAAAGTGCGAAATCTTTTCAATGAAGTGGTAGTTCTCCAGGGTGGCTGGTCCGCGGTTCCCGATGGTGCGCAGGTTCTGGTTGTCTGTTACCGGATGACCTTGACGCGTAGTGAGGGTAGGACGGCCTTCCTGGTCTTTGCCAGTCTGACCATTGGTCTTATTTTGGTCTTTTTCCATAGGATGAGTGGATGATAGTGATAGTTAATTAACGCTTAGGTAAGGTAGAGGTTCTGAGTATTTGTCACGTTTCCAGTTGCTTACCTCTAAATTCTCTTTCATAGTAAGCGCAGAAACAGCCTGGACCATGAAATTTGTCCTTATGATTTCATAAAGGTGTCCGCTTCTAGTTTATATATCAAATTGATAATTGTGATATCATTATAGCTTTAGGCTATAATGATATGAAAGAATTGTCCTTCAATAAAATAAAATTGGTTAGGGGTTAGACAGTTTAGAGGCAGTTAAACTACAGAAATGAGGAATGGGCTGCGCTTCTTTTAAACAGCAGATGGTTAAAAGCAGAAAGCCGTTTTTGGCATGTTTTCTAGAAAACATGCCAAAAACGGCTTTAGAAAAATAAGGAGAACTAAAAATTAAAGCAGGGCTTTGTCTGCGGCGGCAGTAACAGGCGCTAACGTATCTTCTGACTGCGGCATTAATTCTAACAGTTCATCAAAGGCAGAAACCAAGTCTTGGTACGTGTCCTGCTCCATGGCTTCTTCGCAGCGCTTCAAGAAGACGTCTTTCGGTTTCAGGTCCGCCAGGTCTTGCTCAGGCGCCACTTGTTGGTCCAGGCTTTGGCTGTCAATGGTGCGCAAGGGGCGGTGCATGAGCAGCTGGACCTGGTCTTGCAGCGCGAAGGCCTCGTGCAGGCGCGCGGTATGGTCATGCAGGTTGTGCTCGTATTGCAACTGCACCTCGGCCCAGGCAGGTAAGGCAGTGTCACCGTTGTCAAAAGCCAGGATTTTAGGGAATACTTCGTCAATGGTGCCTTTAAACCGGACCAGTTGGCGCCAGCAGGGAATGGGCAGTTCTTTGATGCTGGACAACTCGGCGCCTTCAAACTCCAAAATGACCACCTGCTTTTTGTCCGTGATCTCTGAGAAACTCAACGGAATGGGAGAACCGCTGTACCGGATGTGCGGCATCTTGTTCACAATTTGCGGCCGGTGCAAATGGCCTAGCGCTACATAGTCAAATTCTTGAGGGAACTGGTCGCCGCAGATCTGGCCTAAGTTGCCCACGTGGATTTCCTTCTCGCTGTCAGAGCCGCTTCCGCCGGCGGCAAACAGGTGGCCGGTAGCCAAGACCGGAATGCCTTGCTGCTTGAAATGCTGCACCAAAGGAACCAACTGGTTATAATGGTCGCAGATGCCTTGCTTCAGGCGGGCTTCGCGCTCCTCAGATGTCTCGCCGGGCACCGATAGGCGCACGTCTTTGTCCCGCAGGAACGGCACGGCACACACCACGGCTTTGGGCTGGTCGTCATCATCTGTCAAGACAATCACCTGGTCCTGGCAGTTGGCGGGCGCGCCGCCTACCACGTGCACCTTGTAATGGCGCAGGAGTTCGGCGGGGGCGTTGAGAGTAGAAACCGAGTCATGGTTGCCGCCAATGATGACCAGATCCCGGCAGCAGGTGTCTTTTATCTCACGCAAAAAATCATAGTAGAGCTTAAGCGCGGCGTTACTGGGAAAGCCGGTGTCAAAGATGTCGCCGGCAATGAGGAGCAGGTCTATCTTCTGGTCGCAGATGGTTTGGCAGAGCCAGGTCAAAAACGCCCGATGCTCTTCTAACCGCTCATGGTTGGCCAAGCGTTGTCCCAAATGCCAGTCTGCTGTGTGTAGTACCCGTATCATGCCGCTGCTGTCTTTCTCTGTGGTGTGCAAGAGCCCGAAGATACAAAAGCCTCCTGAATTATGAGTGGGCAATCGGCCTTGGAGTGAGCTTGCATTTTTGGCTTGTTTTCCAGAAACCAGGCAGAAAACGCGGGGAAAAATACGGATACAAATTCCCAAAAACCTACCTATCTGCGTTGGTTCTATTAAATTGTCCTTATATTAGCCTCTTCAATCCCCTTGATTAACTAACCAAACTAAACACTTCTTTAATTTTTAAGCTTTTATGGCAAACCAACTTTTCGCTAGGAAGTCAATTGACAAGCTTAGCGCAGACGCCTTTAGTGAGGGCGCCCACAGTCTAAAACGCACCTTAGGGCCAGTGAACTTGGTGGCTCTTGGCGTAGGGGCCATCATTGGGACGGGTATTTTTGTACTTACCGGAAGCGCGGCCGCTGAATACACCGGCCCTGCTATTGTATTAGCCTTTATTTTGGCAGGCTTGGGCTGTGCGTTTGCCGGTCTTTGCTACGCAGAATTTGCTTCCATGATTCCTATTGCCGGATCTGCCTACACCTACGGTTATGCTACGCTGGGTGAGTTTGTGGCTTGGATCATTGGCTGGGATTTGATTCTTGAGTACTTATTTGGTGCCGCTACCGTGGCCGTTGGTTGGTCTGGATACGTGGTATCCTTCTTGCGTGACTTTGGCGTGAACATTCCGCCGGAATGGTCAAATGCCATTGGTATTGAGATGGTATACGTTGCCAAAACCGGTGCCTGGACGCCTATCACTGAGCAGTTAACTTCTTCCTTAGCCGCCGAGGGCATTAACATTGCCACCTTGCCACAAGCTACAGGTATCTTTAACCTAGTGGCGGCCATTGCCATTGCCTTGGTAACCATCCTGTTGGTGATTGGTATGAGCGAGTCTGCCAAGTTTAACAACGTAGCTGTAATCATTAAAGTAGGCGTGGTGATCTTGTTCATCATGGCCGGTGCTAACTGGTTATTTGGTCACCCAGACGAGGCTGCCGCTAACTGGACGCCGTTCATCCCAGAAAACAAAGGTGGTTTTGGGGAGTATGGCTGGTCTGGTATTGTACGCGCCGCGGGAGTTATCTTCTTCGCCTACATTGGCTTTGACGCCGTTTCTACTACTGCCCAGGAAGCTAAAAATCCACAAAGAGACATGCCAATTGGTATCTTGGGTTCTTTGGTGATCTGTACCATCCTGTACATTCTAGTATCTGGTATCTTGACCGCCATGGTACACTACAGCCAGCTGAACGTAGCTGAGCCTATTGCCGTGGGTATTGAGAAAACTGGTTACAGATTCTTGCGTGACTTGATTAAGATTGGTGCCATTGCCGGTCTTTCTTCTGTAATGCTGGTGATGTTGATGTCACAGCCGCGTATCTTCTACACCATGTCTAAAGACGGTTTGCTGCCTCCAATCTTTGGTAGATTGCACCCACGTTTCAAGACGCCTCACGTGAGTACTATCTTAACGGGTACTATCTGCGCCATTGTAGCAGGTGCTTTCTCTGTAACAGAACTAGGTCACTTGGTATCTATTGGTACGTTGCTAGCCTTTGTGATTGTGTGTGCCGGTGTTTGGTACCTGCGCGTAAAAGAGCCAGACCGTCCACGTCCGTTCAGAACGCCTTTGGTGCCGTTGGTGCCAATCTTGGGTATTCTGGTATGTTTGGGTATGATGGCCGGTTTGCCAATTGAGACCTGGTACCGACTGTTAGGCTGGATGGCCATTGGTATTGCCATTTACTTCTTCTACGGTAAGAAACACAGCGTCATCCGTAAGGAAAACAACCTGGAATAACGCTTTCTGAAATAGTAAAAAGAAGCCCACCGCGTAACAGCAGGTGGGCTTCTTTGTTTTCAAGGTTTTCGTTTTTGGCTTCTTTTAAGGAAAATAGGTCAAAAACGCAGGAATCTTCACAGGTTTCCTTTTTTGCCCCTTCTATATTTAGTAGATTCCCTGCTACAATACATTCGCACCTAACCACATACTACACAAACTCTTCCCATGAAAAAAGTAATTCTCTCCGTGTTGGCGGTGGCGGCTTTGTCGCTGCAGAGCCGGGCACAGGAGACGTTTCCCCGCAATGGAGTGTATGATGAGCGCAGCGGTCTACGCGCCTTCACCAACGCTACCATTTATGTAGACTATCAAACCAGGCTTGAGAACGCCACGTTGGTCATCAAAGACGGCAAAGTAGCCGCCGTGGGTACCAAGGTAACCGTGCCGCAGGGCGCCTACGTGGTAGACATGAAAGGCAAGACCATCTACCCAGGTTTTGTGGATCCTTTCTCCAGCTACGGTTTACCAGCCATTACCCGCGCAGGCGGTGGTTTTAACAGCCCGCCGCAGGCAGAGTCCAAGAAAACCGGTGCCTACAACTGGAACCAGGCCATACGTCCAGAGACCAACGCCGCCGAACTATTTAAAGTAGATGACAAAGCCGCTGAGGAGTTGCGCAAGATGGGCTACGGCGCCGTCTTGACCATTCACCAGGATGGCGTGGCCCGTGGCACCGCGTCCTTGGTGTCTTTGGCCAACAAACGCGAAAACCAGGTGATTCTCCTGGATAGAGCCGCCGCTTCTCTTTCCTTGGACAAAGGCTCATCTACCCAAGAGTACCCTTCCTCTATCATGGGCTCCATTGCCTTGCTGCGCCAGACGTATCTGGATGCCCAATGGAATGCCAAGAACCCAGACAAGGAGCAGAATTTGTCCTTAAAAGCCTTCACCGACGCCAACAAACTTCCCCAGATTTTTGAAGTGTCTAACAAGTTGAACGCTGTGCGCGCCGACAAGGTGGGTGATGAGTTTGGTTACCAGTACATCTTTAAAGGCAACGGGGACGAGTACCAGATGCTTCCAGAGATTAAGGCGACCAAAGCCCCATTCATTGTGAGCCTGAACTTCCCGGATGCTTACAATGTAGAAGACCCCTATGAGGCCCGCCGTGTGAGCTTACCTGATTTAAAGCACTGGGAAATGGCGCCGGCCAACCCGGCCATGCTGGCCAAAGAAGGCGTGGTGATTGCTTTTACCTCATCAGACCTAAGAGACAAGTCAAAGTTCTTGCCTAACCTGCGCAAAGCCGTGCAGTATGGTTTGTCTGAGCAGGAGGCCTTGAAAGCGATTACCCTAACACCAGCTCAATTAGTAAAGGCAGACAAGTATGTAGGCAGTCTGCGCGAAGGCATGCAGGCCAATTTTGTCATAGCCTCGGCTAGCCTGTTTGACAACAGCGCTGTGCTCTTAGAAAACTATGTGCAAGGCGAGTCTTATAGAATCAATGAGACGCCAAGTGACTATAGAGGAGTCTATACTCTCAAGGTTGGTAACCAGCCGGAGCGCAAAATGATCATTGGCGGCTCCGCCGAAAAGCCAGATGTGAAGATCGTCGCGACAGATACTATCAAAGGCACTCTTTTCTTATCTGGTGACCAAGTAACGTTGGCATTTGCGCCTACCAAGAATGGCAAGGAAAGCATTAGACTAAGCGGCTGGAGCACTGGTAAAGGTTTTCAGGGCGAAGGACAGAATACAGATGCGCAATCCGTGAAATGGTCTGCGCAACTAGCGGAGGCTGCCACGGCTCAGGCCAAGAAAGAAGCTGCCGCAAAAGCCGCTGAGAAAATTGAGATGGGTGCCATGGTGTACCCGTTCGCAGATTTTGGACGTACGGCCATGCCAAGCTCTGAGGCTGTTTTAATTAAGAATGCTACCCTTTGGACCAATGAGAAAGAAGGCAAGCTGGAGAACGCAGACGTGTTGCTGAGAGGCGGCAAGATTGCGCAGGTGGGTAAAAACCTTTCGGCCAAGGATGCCAAAGTCATTGACGGTACCGGCAAGCACGTAACCCCAGGCATCATTGACGAGCACTCACACATTGCCCTGGACGGTGTGAACGAGGGTACGCAGTCTGTGACCTCAGAAGTGCGCATGAGTGATGTGGTAAACCATGAGCAGGTGAACATCTACCGTCAGTTGGCGGGCGGCGTGACTACTTCCCAGTTGTTGCATGGCTCGGCGAATCCTATTGGCGGCCAAAGCGCCATTATCAAATTGCGTTGGGGCCAGGCGCCGGAGAAATTGATGTTCCAGGGCGCTGACCAGTTCATCAAGTTTGCACTTGGCGAGAATGTGAAGCAGTCCAACCGCTCACCGGTCTACAACATCCGTTTCCCGCAAACCCGCATGGGCGTAGAGCAAGTGATGATTGACGCCTTTCAGCGCGCCAAGGAATATGAAAAGTCCTGGAACGCCTATAACAAACTATCCAAGTCGGCTCAGAAGAAAGCATCGGCCCCGCGCCGCGATTTAGAACTAGACGCCTTGGTAGAAATTCTGAACGACAAGCGCTTCATCACCTGCCACTCTTATGTGCAGTCTGAGATCAACATGATGATGAAGGTAGCGGACCAGATGGGCTTTAACGTGAACACCTTCACGCACATCCTGGAAGGCTATAAAGTAGCAGATAAGATGAAACAGCACGGCGCTGGCGCTTCTACCTTCTCTGACTGGTGGGCCTATAAAATGGAGGTGAAAGACGCCATCCCGTACAACGCTGCCATCATGCACAACGTGGGCGTGACCACAGCCATCAACTCAGATGACGCTGAGATGGCCCGCCGCTTGAACCAGGAGGCCGCCAAGACGATGAAATACGGTGGCGTGTCGGAAGAAGACGCGTTGAAAATGGTGACCTTGAACCCAGCCAAACTCCTGCACATTGACAGCAAGGTAGGCAGCTTGAAGCCCGGCAAGGACGCCGATGTGGTGTTATGGAACGAGCACCCCTTGTCTATCTACGCCCGTCCTGAGAAAACCTTTGTAGACGGCATCGCCTACTTTGATTTAGAGCAGGACAAGAACCTACAGGACAATCAAGAGAAAGAACGCCTGCGCATCATCCAGAAAATGCTGGCAGCCAAAGCCCGCGGCGAGAAAACCCAGGCTCCGGCTGCCGGTAGACGTGGCGCTCAGGTGTTGCATTGTGAGGATGTAGACAACAGTGCGCAAGAGACTTTGTATGAATCTGAATACCACAAAAACTAAGGAGGACCTACCCATGCATTTGAAAGAAACCTCTGTGGTATCCAATAAAAAAACCAACATGAAAAAGACAGCCTTGCTCTTTGCATCGCTCTTGATAGGCAGTACCGCCTGGGCGCAAGTGCCCGTGCCCGCCGTCAAGCAAAATAAAGCGACGGTGCTAACTGGTGCCACCCTGCACGTAGGCAATGGGCAGGTGATAGAAAAAGCCGCCATTGCCTTTGATAACGGGAAGATTACCTACGCCGGTCCAGCTTCAGGTTTCAATGCCGGAGCCACCGCCTATGACAAAGTAGATGTAGCGGGCAAGCACATCTACCCAGGCTTGATTCTGCCCAACTCCCAGATTGGCTTGACAGAGATAGAGTCGGTACGCGCTACGTTGGACCAGCAGGAAGTGGGCATCTTCAACCCGAACGTTCGCTCAGTGGTGGCCTATAACACGGATTCTGACATTACGCCCACCTTGCGCTCCAATGGCGTTTTGATGGCACAGGTGACGCCGGTGGGCGGCATGATCTCAGGATCTTCCTCAGTAGTGCAGTTAGACGCCTGGAACTGGGAAGACGCCTTGATCAAAGCCGATGGTGGGATTCATCTGAGATGGCCTGCCATGGTGCAGATGGGGGATACTTCGCCGCAGGCGGTGCAACGCAAACAGCAGCGTGATGCCGGTCTGCAGCAACTGACAGCGCTGCTCTCTGAAGCTTCTGTGTACAAAAACCAGAAGAATGACAAGCAGAACCTGCGCCTGACCTCTATGACTGGTTTGTTTGACGGTAGTAAGAAACTCTTCATCCATGCAGACTACGGCAAAGAGATTGTGGAGGCGGTACGCTTCGCGCAAAAGGCCGGGATCAAGAACATGGTCATAGTAGGCGGCGGAGACGCGTTGATGGTGGCTGACTTCTTAAAGGAAAACCAAATCCCGGTCATCTATTCAGGAGTGCACGCGCTGCCGGCCAGAGCCGGCGATGATGTGTACCTGCCCTACAAGATGCCAGGCTACTTGCAAAAGGCCGGGATCCTGTTCTGCCTGGACTACGACGCCAGCTTACACGGCACGCGTAACTTGCCGTTCATTGCCGGTACGGCCGTGGCTTTTGGTCTAGACAAAGAAGCTGCCTTGTCCTCTGTGACCTTGAACGCCGCCAAGATTCTGGGGGTAGACCAGCAAGTAGGTTCGCTGGAAGTAGGGAAAGACGCCACACTGGTGGTATCTGAAGGGGACTTACTGGACATGCGTACCAACAAAGTAAGCCACTCGTTCATCCAAGGCCGCAAGCTCAACCTCACAGACAAGCAACAATACTTGTATGAGAAGTTCAATAACAAATATGAGGTAGGTAAATAATCTACTTGCTTCTATTCTTCAAAGAGAGCTGCCCAAAAGGTAGCTCTCTTTTTTATGCCGTTTTTGGCCTGTTTTCTCAGAAACAGGCCAAAAACGGTTTATCGCTATTGAATAAAATTGCTCTCTTGTGATTCTCTTGAATTGAAAAATTCAAATACGCTGGATTGAAGACGTGCCTTTCTTTGGATAGAATCTGGGAAGTGGGAAGAAAGCTTAGATTTATGAATTATTAAAGAACTTAAATATTGACAAATTCCTTTTAAGGTAGAGGTTAGAGCAGTTGAAGTTGGATGATATTCTTATTTAGATAGAGTATTTGAAGTATTTATTCCTTAAGCTCGCAATTTAAATCCATTTAGATACTTGCTAGTGTAAAGGGTGTTAAATTTGCATAATAAGTGGCTTTGTCAGAGTGGTTTAACTTGTTCCCCTCCAAGCATAGCAATTCCTTAGGAAAAAAGAATGGGTAAGGTAGTAGTAGGATTTGAAGATACGATAGGGCAGCAGGAACCTCCTTCCTTGGTAGATTTGACATTAATGGGCTCTTTGGTAGAGTTTAGTCCAGAACCCATAATTCTGGCTGACACCAAAGGTGCCTTCTTGTATGTGAATGATGCCATGTGCCAACTGGTTGGCAGGGAAAAAGACACGCTTCTGCAAATTGGGCGGGAAGGCATCAGGGACTTAGATGACCCTAGGTGGTGGCTGTGTATTCAGGAGTGGGAGACATGCGGTTTTTCTAAAAGAGACTTGAACATGGTGCACCAAGACGGCTCTAAAATTGCGGTAGAGGTGCACGCCAGAGTCTTTACCGGAACAAATAAACAGCAGTTGGTAAGTGTGCACGTGCGGGATAAACGCGAGTTTTATGCCACCCAGCAAAAGTTAAGAGAGCGCTACTTTGCCACTGAGGACTCGCTCAAGGATTTACAACTGGTCCTTGACCACTCCGCTGACCTAATCTGCACCTTTGACCTGAACGGGAATTTCTTGCAGGTGAACAAGGCCTGTGAATCTATCCTAGGGTACAGCCCTGAGGAACTGATAAACCACCATTATACTGAGTTTATCTGTCAGGAAGACATTGAGATTACCCAGAAAGACACTGAGGCTGTCAGCCACCATAAAATAACCAACAATTTCAAGAACCGCTATTGTCGTAAAGACGGGAGCCTGGTTTATCTGTCATGGTCCTCCTCCTACTCAGAGGCAGCAGGAAGGGTGTATTGCATTGCAAGAGACATCACCGAAGTTACCCAGCTTAACCAAGTACAGCAGGAAAACGAAGAACGCTTGCAGGCCTTGCTGCACCAAGGGACAGACATGATTGCTATCCTTACCTTAGAAGGCAATTACACGTTTGTTAGCTCTAATAGCACCAAGATTCTAGGAATCGCGCCAGAAGATTTCATTGGTAAAAATGCCTTTGAATTTATTCACCCAGACTACCACCAAGATGTGATGGCCTGCCTGCAGAAGGTCTTGCAAGGGGAGATGGTAGATACTACCCCATTCTTGTACAAAGACGGTTATGGTGAGTGGCGGTGGTTAGAATCTCATGCCACCAACTGTGTCAACATGCCTTCCATTAACGGGATTATTGTAAACAGCAGAGATATCTCTGAGCGTCGTAAGGCAGAACTACAATTAGAAGAAAGCAACCAGCGCTACAAAGCCTTGTTTGACTATAACCCAGATGCCGTCTACTCCATGGATGCCTATGGGTATTATACGTCTGCCAATAAAGTGGCCCTTCAATTGTTTGGCTTGAGCCATGAGGAGTTACTCCAAAAGCATCTCTTTAATTTTGCCACGCCAGAAAACTTAGAGGTTACCAAAGCAGACTTTAAGAAGGTGTTGCGCGGGGAGTCCATCTCTTCAGAAGCGGCCATGAAAGGCGCTAACCAAGAGGACCTGTATTTCAGCTTCACAGAAATCCCAATTGTCATCAATGGTGAGGTGGTGGGCGTGCACGGCATCGCAAAGGACATCACCATTTCTAAGAAGCACCAGTTGTTGCAGGAGGCCACGGCCAAGCGCCTCAATAATATTCTGGAGAGCATCAAAGATGCCTTTTTCACCATTGACAAAGAGTGGCGCTTTACCTACATCAATTCAGAATTTGAAAGGGTCTTAAATGTGAAGGTCACTGATTGGATTGGCCAGGACATTAGGGCTATCTATAGTCCGACAGAGTATGGCGGATTCTATGAGTACTACCAACAAGTGTTTGATTCGGGTGAATCTGCTCACTTTGAGCTTTTCTCTCCTGGTTTGGCGCTCTGGCTAGATGTAAGTGTGTACCCCTCAGAAGAAGGTCTTTCCATTTACTTTAAAGAGATCACAGACCGTAAGAACGCTGAGGCTGAGTTGAAGAAGCTGTCTTGGGTGGCGAGTAAGACCGTGAACTCTGTGTACATCACAGATGACCAAGCCCGGGTGGAGTGGGTGAATGACGGTTTTACGCGCATTACAGGCTATACTCTGGAGGAAGTGATAGGCAAACGCCCTGGAGACCTTCTGGCAGGCCCCGAAACTGGCCCTAACACAGTGCGTGAGATCCGCAGTAAACTGCAGTTTGAAGAACCGTTTGTGCAGGAGGTGCAGAACAAAAACAAAGCGGGTGACCTGTATTGGTCCAAACTGGATGTCACGCCCATCTATGATGAAAGGACTGATAGCAAGAAATTCATTGTGATTGAGACCGTCATCACAGAGCAGAAAAAAGCCGAACAGGAGCGTATTCAATTGACAGAAGAACTCTTGCGCCGCAACCGGCACTTAGAGCAGTTCACCTACATAGTGTCGCATAACCTGCGGTCACCGGTGGCCAATATTCTAGGGCTTACGTCCTTGTTTAACTATGAGCAGGATTGCGAGACCCAGGGTGCCTTAATTGACGGACTCAAGAAAACCGCCCAAAGCCTGGACACCATCATTAGGGACTTAAATGACTTGTTGAGCTTGCAGGGAGAAGTGCAGGACGCCCGCGAGAAGATAAACCTTCGCGATCTGGTAGAACAGGTGTTGCAGATTTTACCCAACGCTACCAAACCGCTTGTGCAGATTGACTTGAACGGGATTGAAGAGATAAAATCTGCCCGAAGCTACGTGAGCAGCATTTTAACCAACTTGGTGTCCAATGCCGTTAAATACAAGTCGCCTGACCGTGCGCTCAGCATCAAGATAACCGCAGAGCAACAAGAGGACCTCATCTGCTTTACTGTAGCAGACAATGGGATGGGCATTAACATGGAGAAAGAGCGCAATAACCTGTTTGGCCTGTATAAACGCTTCCACTTTCATGTGGCCGGGAAAGGTCTTGGCCTGTATTTGGTCAAAACCCAAGCCGAAGCCCTAGGGGGATATGTCACCGTTGAAAGTGTGGTAGGGCAGGGATCAACCTTTAAAGTCTGCATTAAGAACTTGGCGTAGCTTTAGCGTAGTCAAACTTTATTTAGAAGCGGGAAGACAATTGTGTCTTCCCGCTTTTTTTGTGCCTAACTACTTCAAGAACCTTTTCTGACAATAGAGGATTGTTCTGGCTTGTCCCAAATTTGGCTATTTTATTAACTCAAGAATTTTCAGCCTGCCCGCCGCCCCCAGTTCTTTTGGATTTCGTAAAAATGATATCTTTCCTACGTGAAAGACAACTCATTGTCTCTACCCAAAGCCTTGCGCGGCAATTGAAAAGATAGCTCCAATCAAGGCGGCATCTGCATCTTTTAACTTTTTGAAAATATTTTTCTGAGGCGTGGCAACCCTTTTGTAATTCCTTCCGTGATGGGAGCGCTAATTCTGAAACAGTGAGCGAAACGGTAAGCAAGGAAATAGAAGCAGTTCTGCAAGGGTGCCTGGCTGACAACCGAGCGGCACAAAAAGAGCTATACAGGCTCTTCTATGGCTATGCTATGAGTATTTGCGTCCGGTATACCAAAGATGCAGAAGAAGCGAAAGAGGTCCTGAATGACGGTTTTATGAAAGTGTTCACCAGACTTAAGCAGTACGACGCTACCAAGCCTTTTAAAGGGTGGCTCCGCCGGATTATGATCAATACAGCGCTGGACAATTACCGCCATAACCTCAAACACTACCACGCCATAGACCTGGAGTCTGCGGCCCCCACCGCAGATTCTTATGACGTGCTGCAGCAGATCAACTATGAGTACCTCATTGGGTTGGTGCAACAGCTGTCGCCGGGCTATAGAACCGTGTTCAATATGTATGTGATAGACGGCTACACCCATGAAGAGATAGCCGAAATCCTGGGAATAACCGCAGGTGCCTCAAAGTCTAACTTGTTTAAGGCCAGAGCCAATTTACGGGAGATGTTAAAAAGAAATAGGGTAGATGAATACAAACAATATGTCTGACGAAGAACTAGATCAGCTGTTCCGAGAGTCGGCAGAAGGGTATGATACTCCCTTTAACCCGGCGGCCTGGGCAGACATGGATCAACGGCTAGATGCCCAACAGGCAGGCAACGGCAGAGGTGCGTGGTTTTACCCACTGTTGGGCCTGTTGCTGTTCTTGTGCCTGCTCAGCGTGCCTACCCTATTTAACCAACATCCAGAAGGCCCTACTACCATAGTGAGCGCCACAGAAACCTTGAAAAATAATCAGGTAAGCCATACTTCCTCACCAGCAAAACAAACCACAGCAGAGAAAAGAAAAACACAGCCAATAGAACCTTTAAGTAGTAAGCAACCAACAATTGCAACCGCAGAAAACCACAGTCAGGGGATGATTGAGCCCAACCGTTTTTCGCCTGATTTCCAGAAAACAAGCCAAAAACGACTTGGTGAGAAGAAGTTAATCCCAAGGCTAGCGCTAGTACCCAACAGAAACTCTAGAACCAATAAAACGCTTGGAACTAAGCCTGTTAAAGAAACCAAAACAGTGGCTATTAAAGCTTTAGCTACTGTAAATAAGCCAGAAGCCGTGTTTATCAAAGAAGAGGAAAACGCGGCAGGAGGGAAGGAAGAAGCTAGCGCCTCGGTTGTTCAGGAGCAAGAAAGCTTAATGCTGAAGAAAGATTCTGTAAGTGTGAAAGCTCCAGAAACCCTCTTGCCCGCTTCTGACATGGTACAGGACAGTTTACCTGAAAAGAAGAGCCTTGAGGGTAAGGAAAAGCATTTCTTGAAGCATGTACAAGTGGGCATAGCCCTGGCGCCAGATTTTACCACCGTGAAACTTAAAGGGGCAGACCGGATATCTCCCAACGCTGGAATTCTGGTGGCAGTGCCGCTGAGCAAACGGTTTAGTTTGGTAACCGGCGCCGTCTGGGCTAAGAAAATCTACTCTACTGCGCCAGAGTATTATACCGCACCGGCTGGGACCACCTTTGCTTATAAGAACGACATTGAGGCCGTCTGCCGTGTTATAGACATTCCAGTGAACCTCAACTACACCTTCTGGCAGAAAGGGAATAACAGCCTGGCCCTGCAGGCAGGTCTATCTAGCTATGTGATGCTGAACGAAAAATACACCTACCAATATACTGCCTCCTACGGCTCTGGAAACCCGCCAAAAACGTATACTAAGACATGGGAAGTGGACAATGAGAACCGCCACTGGTTCCAGGTCCAGAACCTATCTGTCAGTTACGCCCGAACGTTTGCCTCTGGCTTGTCACTGGGGGTGGAGCCTTTTGTGAAACTACCGCTGTCTGGCATTGGTGCAGGAAAGGTAAACCTCACAAGTGCCGGCGTCTTTTTCTCAACCAGTTATTCGTTTCACTTAAAACCTTAATAAAACCTTAATAAAACCTTTTCGCTCGCTGTTTTCCTCTCCCAAAAAATGGGAGATAGGCTCTTCGTTGCCCAAAAGTTGGGCCAGTAAATCAGTGAAAAGTAGATAAAAGGCTGTTATAGAATAAGATACAGTTGCTTTTGCTGATTAAAATTTGTCGTGTAATGCTTTTTTACAATTAACCATTTACAACTATGAAAACCTCAAAATATGTCTTCCATTTAGTCTTCAGTCTCATGATTGTAGGCGCCTTTTCCATCAACGCATGCAGCGATGACGATGACGACGATGATGATGACATGCCCCAACAAAACAAGGTAGAAATGCGGATGGCTACGCTTTCTGGTAGGCAGGAAGTTCCAGCCAATTCGTCTCCCGGAACTGGGACCATCACAGGCTCCTATAACAAGGACACTAACGTGCTGGACTACACCCTTACTTTTTCTGGATTGACCTCTGCTACTACCATGGCCCACTTCCACAAAGGGGCGGTAGGCGTTTCTGGTCCTCCGGTGGTGAACATCAGTGAGACGGCTTTCACCAGCCCTGTCACCAAACAGGCAGTCTTGACAGATGCGCAGGAAGCAGATTTGTTGGCGGGCCTTTGGTATGTAAACGTGCATACCACTACATACCCCGGCGGCGAGATACGGGCACAAATCACCATGGCTGGTGCAACCGCTACCACTGGCAGCGCCGGTTCTACTACCACGGGCACCACTACCGGATACTAGGTAGGTTTCAAAAAGAGTAAAAACGGGAGGGCGATCCAGCCTTCCCTACTCTTACATTTTTATATTCACCTTAACCCAAAAATACACTATGAAGACATCTACCCACCACCTATTTGTCCTGTTGTTGGCATTAGGCGCCAGCCTGGTGACGTCCTGCTCCAGTGACAGTGCCGAAGACCAAGACCCGCAACCCAACCCAGACCCGCAGGACCAACAATGCGTCACTACAGGAATTACCTACACCAACACCATCTTGAGTTTGATGAACGCCAATTGTAACAGCTGCCACAGCACAGCACTAGCCACAGATGGCGTGGTGCTAGATACGTACGCAGGCGTTAAAGCGCAGGCCAGCACCGGTAAGCTAATGGGCGTCATTACGCACGCACCTGGTTTTCCGCCAATGCCCAACGGCGGGGCCAAGCTCTCTGACTGCAACATAGCCAAAATCAAGAAATGGGTAGATGACGGTGCCCCTAACAACTAAGGCCATGACCCTATCAAGTAGTTTTTACAGAAGCGGATTGTTACTGGGCTTTTGTTTGCTCAGCAGCTTTGTCCCGCAAGCCCAAGGCAAGTTTTTCACCAAGACGGGCTACATCTCCTTTTACTCCAAAGCTCCTTTAGAAGACATTGAGGCCCATAACCGGCAAGTAGTATCCTTTTTGGATACAAGCACTGGTGACCTGGTTTTCTCAGTGCCCATGACGGCGTTCCAGTTTAAGAAGGCCTTGATGCAGGAGCACTTCAATGAAAACTATGTAGAGTCGCACAAGTACCCAAAAGCCACCTTCAAAGGCAAAATCCTCAATATAAAGGACATAGACTTCAGCCAGGACAGGCTGTATTCCTTGCAATTGGAAGGCATCCTAACCATTCACGGCGTTGCCAGGCTCCTCAGGACCAATG
The DNA here is from genome assembly GCF_001577755.1 of Rufibacter sp. DG15C. Classification (NCBI taxonomy): domain Bacteria; kingdom Pseudomonadati; phylum Bacteroidota; class Cytophagia; order Cytophagales; family Hymenobacteraceae; genus Rufibacter; species Rufibacter sp. DG15C. Next base: position 53,446 of record NZ_CP010776.1, on the reverse strand, counting down.
CCACGCTAGACGTCAAAGGCCAGCAGATGCAGGGCAGGGCTAATTTTTCTGTTACGCCGCAGGAGTTCAACATTGAGATACCTGCACTGGTCAAAGATAACATTGCCAAACGCATAGACATTAGTGTGCAGATGTTGTACAAACCCTACCAAGATAAAACGCTCTAATTATGGTAAAACGATATCTATTCCTGAGTTTTCTGTGGGCGGTAGTGGCTTGCCCGGCTTTCGCGCAAGATGATCTATGGAAGCTTGCCCAAAGCCAGGACAGCACCCAATCTGAGTTTACCAGTGCCACTTTTAAAGCGGTAAGACTGCTCAATGGCCACACCGTAGAAACCAACAAAGCAGGGGTGTTGCTCTTCTTGATTGCACACCGTTTTGGCACCCTAAACAGTGGAGCCTATGAGTTGTGGGGATTGGATCAGGCCACCATTCGGTTGGGTTTGGAATATGGCCTTAATGATAGGTTCACCGCGGGCGTTGGACGCAGTTCTCTGGAGAAGACCTATGATGGGTTCTTGAAATACAAGCTGCTGCGGCAGAAGGAGACGGGCATGCCGGTTACCGTCACGCTGTTCACCAGCACCGCCATCAAAACCCTGAAGTGGACTGAACCCAACGTAGAAGAACAATTCAAATACCGGTTAACCTACACGTTTCAGGCATTGTTAGCCCGTAAACTTACAGAGCGGGTATCGTTACAGCTGGCCCCCACCATGGTGCACAGAAACTTGGTACCCTTGGCACAAGACGAAAACAACGTGTATGCGATGGGCGCAGGCGGCCGGTTCAAAATCAACAAGCGCACTACCTTTAACGCAGAGTACTTTTACCTTTTGCCCGGCCAGACCGCTGACCAATTCAGGAATTGCCTTTCGTTAGGAGTAGACATTGAAACCGGCGGCCACGTCTTCCAATTAATGGCGACCAATGCCCAAGGCATGATTGAACAGTTTTTCATCCCTAGAAACCCCGGAAGCTGGAACAACGGAGACATCTACTTCGGCTTTAATATTTCCAGGGTCTTTCAGGTGAAGACTGCCAAAACAGAATAAGTGAATGTGGTGGATGGAAACAGCAAGAGCCTCTGTAGTAGAGGCTCTTGCTGTTTTGATAAGGTTGATGTTACAACTTGGTAAAGTCTGTTGAAACATCGTTTTTGGCCTGATTTCTGAAAATTAAGCCAAAAACGGTCTAGCGTTTAGGGGAGACTTTCCAGAGTTCGCCGTTGCTTTGGTCCGTGACAATGTAGAGCGCGCCGTCTGGTCCTTGTTTCACGTCACGCACGCGTTGGCCGCGGTCTGCCAGCAAATGCTCCTCGCCGGTGACCTTTCCATTTTCAATTTTAAGACGGATCAATCGCTTGTCTTTCATGTTGCCCACAAAGAGGTTGCCTTGCCACTCTGGGAAAGCAGAACCTGTATAGAACTGCGCGCCAGAAGGGGCGATCACAGGGTCCCAATAATATACCGGCGACTCATACCCTTCCTTGGCGGTCACGGCATTGGGAACGGGCTGGCCAGAATATTCCTCCCCGAAGGTTACCAGCGGCCAGCCGTAATTTTTACCTTTCTCAATCAGGTTCAGTTCATCACCGCCTTGCGGTCCCATCTCTACTATCCACAATTTGCCTTGCATGTCAAATGCAGATGACTGGACATTTCTATGGCCCACAGTCCATATTTCAGGCAAGGCGCCAGACTGGCCGATGAACGGATTACCGGGCGCGGGGGCACCATCTGGAGTGATGCGCAAAATCTTGCCCAAATGGCTGTTCATGTGCTGGGCTTGCGGACGGGTTTCTAGGCTGGAGCGTTCGCCCATGGTCACGTACAGCATACCTTCTGGCCCAAAGGCTAACCTGGACCCAAAGTGCATGGTGTTGTTATAGGTTGGTTTGGTGCTGAGAATGACTTTTACCTGGGTCAAGCTTTTGTTGTCTTGTGACAATACGCCGCGGGCCACGGCCGTTCCGTTGCCCCCGGAGCGCGGTTCAGAAAAGCTCCAGTAAATGGTTCTGTCTGTGGCAAACGTGGGGCTAAGCGCCACATCCAATAATCCTGCCTGGCCGCCGGCCACCACTTCTGGCAAACCCGTCAGAGGCTCGCCCATAGCACCTGTAGCAGATATCACCCTCATTCTGCCTGGTTTTTCTGTCACCAGTAGATTACCGTCTGGCAGGGGCTCAACCGCCCAAGGTTTGTCTAATCCTTTTGCCAATACCTCTACCTGATAGGCGCTGGTAGACGTCATGCCGCATGCCCTGGTCTGTCCGGCAAAGGTAGGTTTCTGGTCTGGCGCGTTGGGTTGGCGGGTCTCTAAGGGCGTGCACTCGCTAGTAACTGGGTCTGCCGTTATGGTCTTTTGGCTACAGGCACCCGTGGCGGTAAGTGCCAATAAGCAGGAGAGGAGGAGATTTTTTGATATCCTTGTTCCTGATGTTTTGTTAATTGATGCAAATACTTTTTTCATAGATAGGGAGAGTTGGTAGGGATAGAGTATGCCGTTGCCAATAAATGTTTTACTCTCTTGGCAGTTATTAAGTTAACATGGGTCTTCGGAGAATGTTATATAACACTTTGTTAAAAGCGTAGGCGTCCAATAAAGTACCTTCTCATTGAGCCAGATTAATACATTATACTGATAAAAATGAGGGGCAAAAGTTAAAGAGTTAATGCCTAGTGCTTGTAATGAATGACTAATAAAGGCAGTTGCGTATGCTGGGCCACTTTGGCAGCGTGGTCTTGCAGGAACAGGTGCTTCCAGAAGGAGCTTGGATGAAACCCCATCACCAGCATGTCTGCTTGGTGCTGGAGGCAGAATCTATTTATGCCTTCCTCTATATGAGGGCTGACCTCGTTGTAAAACGATGCCTTTGGATATGGGAGCCGCTTCTTGATCAAGTCCAGGTCGGCTTGGGCCAGGGGCGCAGAGTCTAGCAGTTCGTCGTTTTGAATATGTAAGAAGAGGAGTTCTGCTTCAAACAAGGCGGCCAGTTTTATCACAAAGCTCACCTCTGTGAAGGGTTCGCCCTTCAAGTCTGTGGCAAAGACAATTTTCTCTAGTGGCTTGAAAGGCGAATTGGGTGACACAATCAAAACCGGGCAAGGGGCGCACTCCAGCACGTCGGCCTCTACAGAGCCAATAAAAATGTCTTTCATTCCCTTTCTGCCTTCATTGCCGAGGACGATAAGATCTGCCTGTACTTCCTGGGCTACCTGGGCAATGGTTTCCCGTACCAACCCAAACCGTATTTCAGAATCATATTGAACCTGGGGCAGCTCAGAAGTTAAGCCCTGTAACATTTCTTTGAGGGTGTTCAGGCGGTCTAGCTGGGCCTGCCGTATGTTCTCATCCCGAACGGGAACTGCATAGGGAGTACCTCCATACGCGATGAAATCTGTGCCCGTCGGCTCAAATATGTTATGGAACAGCACCAACTTCGCCTCAATTTTATGGGCTAAGTCAGCTGCATACCGGGCCGCGTGGTCAGAGATGGGGGTAAAATCAACTAAACACAGAATCGTTTCCATGATACCAAGCTCCTTATGTGACTAGTGAAAAGTATGCATTAACCGCGCTGACTTCATCAACACACTTCCTGAAATTCCATGAATTGATGCTCTGGGACTATCGCTTTTTTCTAAGGCCGCAAACCGATGTTAAAAAGGAGAATAGTCTAAGGTGGGGAGAGCCAAATCGTGAACAGAAGCTAAAGGTCTAGAATAACAGCCTTTATGAGAGGAGGGCTTTACATGTAGCCGAACAGGCGAATAGGACGAGTTTTTGGACAGTAATAAAATCCGGCAAAATCCTAAGTAAAAGCTAAGCGTTTAACTGCCTTTTGCTTCCTGTCATACAGTAGCAAGTGGTGGGTTCAAAATTAATATACCCCGTAAATTGTGGTTAAGTTGTTAAATTTGAGATGAGTTAGGGTAATTGCCTTGGTAAAAAACACTCGCTTGCATTTTGCGCATATAGCATTGCTTTTAATACCCATGGTTTATTAAAAGCAATGCGTTCGTTTTTGGTCTGTTTTTCAGAAAATAGGCCAAAAATGAACGCATGAAAATAAACTATTTTAAAGGCAAGCTTACTTAGCCAGCTTCTGCAAGAAGTCGCGCACCTCTGGCGTGTCATACTCTGCCATGCCGTTTTGCTGGGCTACAATCTGGCCTTCGGGTGAAATAATGTAGGTGGTTGGGATGGCTGGACTGCTAAACTCTTCGGGCAGTTGGCTGGCGGGCATGTACACCGGGAACGTGAAGCCTTTCTTGGTGATGAACTTCTTTACCTTCTCGCTGCTTTTCTGGTCTACAGACAGCATCACAAACGCAATCTTATCTGATCCCACTTTCTCATACAGGCTTTGGATATTGGGCATCTCCGCGATGCACGGCGGGCACCAGGTGGCCCAAATATTCAAGAAGATGACCTTGCCCCTTAAAGACTCAAAAGACACCTTTTTGCCGTCTAAATCCTTCATTTGGAAGCCAGGCCCTGCCATGGGGACAGCTGACGAGGCAAGCGTAGCCGGAGTACTTGTAGCAACAACATGTACATCGGCATTCTTGAGACCAGTAGCTAGCAATAGGCGTTGGGCCTGGCCAAGGACTTCGGTATGCAGGCCAGTGGCGTACAGCAGGCCAAAAACGGCCAGCATGATGGCCCAGCCGGGTATGTTCTTAAATGAAAATCTTTCTTTGTTCAACGTCTTATGGATTAAAGGATGGGATGGTTTAGTTAGAACGGGTGTATAGGGCTGGTTCGCATACAGCGCTTGACCATAATCTTTTTTTGGTGCAGCACATGCGGACCTCAGAAGAAATCCCCGCGGCCAAGGTCAGTAGGGCCGTACCCAGCAGCACCGTCTCTAAGCTAAGCAAATCACTGAATACGCCCGCCGCCAAGGCCCCCGCCACATACCCGAAGTCGCGCCAGAACCGGAAGATGCCCAGGCTCTGCGGCCTCTGGGTTGGATGGGTGTTCTCTGCCACCACCGCCAAGAAATTAGGATACACCAGCGCCGTTCCCGCCCCCAAAAGGACCAAGGCAGTAATCAATACCGGGATGGCATCGGCAAAAAGCAACAACGCTATGGCAAGTCCCTGCAAGACCATGCCCAAGGTGAGCAACTGCTTTTTGCAGAAGACATCGCCTAACTTTCCCGTCACCAGCTGCCCCAGGCCCCAAACCACCGGATAAATACCGGCCAAGAGTCCAGTCTCTGCCAAGGAATAGCCTTTGGTGGCCAGGAGGATCGGTAGCAAGCCCCACAGGATGCCGTCGTTGAGATTATTGACGAAGCCGTTCAAGGTCACCGATCCTAGGTTGCCATGCCGCCAGGTAGTGTCTTTCCAGATGTTAGAAAGGAGCGGAATCTTGGTCTGCACCGCCTCTGTGTTGGCATGCGATTGAGTGTCCTTGACCAGAAAAACAGTGAGCAGCAACCCTAAGATAGAAAACCCGATGCCCGGCAGAAACGCATACGTCACGTGACCGGAGCGAGAGGCAATGTAGCCCGCCAGAAACGCTACAAGCCCCACCGCCAGGTAGCCGGCAAACTCATTGATGCCCATGGCCAGCCCTCGGTTCTTTTCGCCTACCAAGTCAATTTTCATGACCACCGTTGAGGACCAGGCCAAGCCCTGGTTTAAGCCCAGCAACACATTAGCAATGACGACCCAGCCCCAAGTCTGCGCGTAAAACAGCAGCCACGGCACCGGCAAGGCAAACAGCCAACCCAGGGTCAATAACTGCTTGCGGCTGTAGCGTTTGGCCAGTCGCCCCATCATGAGGTTGGCCAACGACTTAGCCACCCCAAACGCCACAATAAAGGACAGCAGCGCCGTATGCCCGCTCAGGTGGAATTCAGTCTCTGCGAACTCCGGAATCACGGACCTTTCCAGACCCACCATGGCGCCCACAAACCCATTGACCAGCACCAATAGCCAGAACTGCGCCGCGTTTTCTTTCAGTCCAAGCTTTGTTTCCGGAAGAATGCTCATAGAGATAGTGAATCAAGTAGAATATTCAATTAAACCGTTTTCGGCCTGTTTTCTGGAAAACAGGCCGAAAATGATAAAAGCTTAATGCGGCAATTTATCCTGAAGTACGCCATAGACAAAGGTGCCGGCAACGGCGCCCAAGATAGCCAGCAAGACAGGCCAGTAGGCGTAGCCCAGGTTCACGAACAACGGCCCAGGGCAAGCCCCCACCAGCGCCCAACCCAACCCGAAGAGGATGCCCCCCAGCAAGTACCTGGTCACTGACTTTTCTTTAGGCGTAAAAATAATGGGGTTGCCCTGGTAGTCGCGCAGGTTGTATTTTTTGATGAGGTACACGGCTATCACGCCCAGCACCACGGCCGTGCCAATGATACCGTACATATGGAATGCCTGGAACCGGAACATCTCCTGGATGCGGTACCATGAGATGGCCTCAGACTTGCTCATCACCACCCCGAAGAGAATCCCCGTCAATATGAATTTGAATCCTTTCATGTTTTTAAGTCTTTAAAGTTCTTACCTCTAGAAAATAAGCGGGTACAACAGGAACGTCATGATTAGGCCCCCAATGAAGAACCCAATCACCGCCACCAGTGATGGCCACTGCAGGTTAGACAAGCCACTGATGGCATGCCCAGAGGTGCACCCCCCCGCGTACCGTGAACCAAACCCAATCAAGAAGCCACCGCCCAATAAGAGTGCAATGGTCTTGAAACTGAAGAGCGATTCCCTCCCAAACAGCTCCTCGGGTTGCATGCCCTGCGGTGCCGCGAATCCCAGTTGCTGCAAGTCCTGAATGGTGGCCTCAGAAATCCGGACCGCCTCTCCGTTGGATAAAAACGTGGCCGAAAGCCAGCCCCCTATGATGGCACCAAGCAGGAAAAGAAGGTTCCAACGCTGGGCTTTCCAGTTATAGTCAAAGAACGGTAAATGCTTGCCCGCCCCGCAGGCCGCACAGATCACCCGCAGGTTAGAGGAAAATCCAAAGGACTTCCCGAAGAAAAGCATGATAACCATGATCAAGGCGATCACCGCCCCAGACACGTACCAGGGCCAGGGCTGACTGAGTGTTTCTAACATAAGTTTACTTCTAATAAGGAAGCCTTAAGCTTCTTTGGTTTCTATAGTTGTACTGTAATTGATTGATTAAACTAAGGCAGTTTGAAAGGTTAGATCATTATTTTCTGCCTCTAGAATCTTTACTCTTAATGAAAGCTACCCTCTCGTTTATGGCTTGTTTTCTGAAAAATAGCCCAAAAAACGCATGGGTTCGATTACCGGTTTTAAAATGAGTTCCCGTTTGCAAAGGTCGGGTAATTAAAAAGCTTTTTCAGTGACTTAGGTTACGCAAGCAGATTGCGGGGCCAATGTTAAAAGAAAAGCTCTTTCACGATGATATACACGCCCATCACCAGCACGAACCACCCAAACCCGGTCTTCAACTTATCAGCGTGGATCTTGGCCGAGAAGTAGGACCCGATGAAAATGCCCACGATGGAAAGCGAGGAGAAGACGCCCAGGAAGGCCCAATCCATCTCATAGTTGGCCACGTCACCCATAAACCCGAAGAGGGACTTGGCCGCGATGATGAGCAATGACGTGCCCACCGCCATCTTCATGTCCAGCTTGGAGAACAGCACCAGCGCCGGGATGATCAAAAAGCCCCCGCCGGCGCCCACCAAACCAGTGAGAGTACCTACAAGCGCGCCTTCGGCTAAAATGCCAGCGTAGTTGAACTTGGGTTTTGGGTGAAGTTCTGTGTTGCTGTTCTCCATAAGAAGGTCATGGTCCAGGTTTTCGTCTATGGTCACGTCGCCGTTCACCTTGCGGTTTTGGCTAATCATGCTGATGGAGGCGAAGACCATCAAGCCAGCGAACAGAAGCATGAGCAAGATGCCTTTGGTGACTTCCCACCCACCTACCGTGAAGATACTTTCTGGGATGGCGGGCACAATGTAGCGGCGGGTGGCATACACGGCCGCAATGGACGGCAGACCAAACACCAGCGCCGTTTTCAAGCTAACCAAGCCCTGTTTGTAAAAACGGTAACTACCCACCAAACTGGTTAAGCCCACAATGAAAAGCGAGTAGGCGGTGGAAATAACAGGGTTCAAGCCCAACAAATACACCAGCGCCGGCACCGTCAAGATAGACCCGCCGCCGCCAATTAAACCCAGTGAAACGTCAATGAGCAGTGCCGCCAGATATCCAAGTATTTCCATGTTTTTGCAGTGATTTTTTGATGAACACTACAAAGGTAGGGCAGGCGGGAGCGGGGCACAGTGACTATAGTCACACTCCTAAAAAAGGTCCAGATTTTTAAGCTCAATGAAGTTGCGGTGCAGGACCACGGCGCCAGTCTGCTCCAGTTTCTTTAAAAGCCTTGAGATGACCTCGCGGGAACTGTTGAGTTCCTCGGCTATCTGCTGATGTGACAGGCGCACCTCTGGACCCATCACTTTCTGGTGACGCTTCAGGTAAAAGACCAGCCGCGCATCCAGGCTCTTGAACACAATGCTGTCCAGGGTTTGGAGAAGTTCGTCAAACCGGGCGCGATAAGAGGCAATGATGAAGTTGTGCCAGCTGGGGTATTTAGCCAGCCACGCTTCTGAGACGGGCGCCGGAATCATGAGAACCTGAGCGGGCGTCACGGCTTTGGCCAGTACCTGGCTTTGTTCATTGCGGGCGGCGCACATCATAGACAATGCACAGGCACTGCCACTTTCCAGGTAATACATCAGTAACTCGCCTCCTTCCTCATCCTCGCGGTATACTTTCACCAACCCGTCCAGCACCAGCACATTAGACTTCAAGAACTGGCCTGTTCTAAGGGCTTCCTCTTCGGGTTGTAATTGTTTAAGGACGCCTGCCTGGGCAATCTCTTGGAGCAACGCTGGCTCTAGCTGCGGAAATCTTTTCTGGATGGTGGCAACGGTCTCTTGGTCTAGCATAGGGTTGAATGCTGTATGTGAGCTTTTGGGTTGGTGTTGTTAATCAGGCCCTAGTTATATACTTCTGTAAATCGTTTTTGGTCTGTTTTCTGAAAAAGAGGCCAAAAACGGAAGGACAGTCGCACCATCAGCTTTTCCCTTTTTCACTACCTGATTGGTGAAAACATCTCTCAGAGAAAAGCCTGTGCCCACCAATAAAAGTGAACTCAGGCTTTAAATTATCTAAAAGGCCTTACAAAGGTCTGAATTCATTGATGGCCTCACTCAAATCAAAGACTTTGGCGGTGGGCAGAGCGGCCTCTACTATGCTGCTGCCCGCCGCCGAGCGGTAGCCGCCGGCGCAGTGAATCACCACCGGCTTGTCTGTGGGGATTTCCATTGCGCGCTCCCGCAACTCTGGCAAGGGAATGTTTAAGGCGTTGGCAAAGTATTTCTTATCCTTCACCTCAGAAGCGTTCCGGAGGTCCACGATGGTGTAATGCTCTGGATGTTCCTTGAACCTTGCCACATCCATCTCAGGCGAAGCAACAGCAGCCACGGCGTCCATCACAAAAGCTCCTTTGATCTTGCTTTCATAGCCAATTCTGGAGGCTTTATCAATCAGCTCATCCAATGTTTTATCGTCCTGGGCCAACAAATAGAAGGTCTCTTTAGGATCCACAATGCTGCCCAGCCAGGTCTCAAACTTGCCGCCGTTCTGGAGGTTGTAGGCGCCGGCCAGATGGCCTTTCTTGAATTCTGCTTGGGGGCGCGCATCTATAATCAAGGCATCTTTCTCCGGTTTGGAATTCTTCTCTAGTCGCTTGACGGCCAGTAGGCTTTCCTGGTAGTTGGGCGCGCCCTGCTTGTTCAAAGCCACGTCATACCCGAAGTACTTGGGAATAAACGGCTGGTCAGAGGTGAGGTAGGTGACAAACTGGTCCTCGGTCATGTCCTGCAGGGCCGGGTTGCTGCGCTTTTCTTGCCCAATGGTGCTGCTGTTGGCCTCGCTCAGGGCTTTTCCGCAGAGGGTGCCGGCGCCGTGCGCGGGGTAGACTACTACGTCATCCGCCAGGTACATGAGTTTCTCACGGGTGCTGTGGTACATCTGCCTGGCCAGCTCCTCGCGCTTGGCGGTAAGGTTTCCGGCGTTCTCGCGCAGGTCGGGGCGGCCCACGTCGCCAATGAACAGGGTGTCACCGGTGAAGACGGCCTTGTCTTTTCCATCATGCTCCAAGACAATGCTGATGCTGTCTGGTGAGTGGCCGGGCGTGTGTAGGGACTTGAGTTTTATCTTGCCAATTTCTAGGACTACACCCTCGTCAAATGCGGTATGTGGGTAGTCGGCGCCTACCAAGCTGTGAGTGTAAATAATGGCGCCGGTCTGTTGGTGAATCTCCAGATGCGAGCTCACAAAGTCGGCGTGCGGATGGGTTTCTATCACGCCTACAATGGTAGCGCCTTGCTCTTGGGCAAAGTCATAGTAAGGTTGCGGGTTGCGGGCAGGGTCTACTAATACCACTTGCTTCTGGCATTCGCTTAAAATGGCGTAGGAGTAGTGCGCCAAGCCCTTGTCTTCAAACTGCTGTATCTTCATGGTGCTTCGTCATTTTGATGAATACTCCCACAAAAATAAGGTATGCAACCAAGGCGTTCAGTGACTTTGGTTACATAAGCGGTGGATGGCAGAAAAGTGTTGACTAATTAAGCAAGAAGGAGCCAGCCTGCGTCAGCAAGATGCTTATAGAGCTACGCCGTTTTTGGCCTGATTTCCGGAAATCAGGCCAAAAACGGCGTAGTGGTTTGTTCAAGAATAAATATCGGCAAGGCTACACGCCAAATTGCCGAAGGTGGTGGTCCAAATGCTTATAGAACATGTTGTTCCATTCCTGGCTTTTCAGTTTCCCGAAGGAGTGGGATTCCTTGCCCTCAAAATGGGCTTCGCCTAGGGCCTGGGTTTGCTGGATGTGCCTTATCAAACGTGCCTTCTCTTGTTCAAAATCCTTGGTGTCTTTGATGAGAAACTGCTTGGCCGTGTGGCTGTTGTGCTTGTACGGTTTTTCACTTACCACTATGGGCTTGACCAAGAGGTTCAGGATAAACCGCATGAAGGCGTTGGGTTTGGGGTGCTTGTCTTCATACACCATTTCATAGGTCACGTTGCAATGCGCCAGCATCTGGCTTACCGTCATGCTGCCCCACAGCGGCTGGCTGGCAGGCGTTAGCTGGTTGATGCGTTGGATGATTTCTTCTGTGACAGCCTGGGTGAAGATGTTTTTCATGGAATAGCGGAGCTCGTTTGCTTGTGGGGATGAAGTTATGGAATAATTTGAATTTCTCGTTTTTGGGCTGTTTTCTGAGAACCAGGCCAAAAACGCAAAATCTGGTGACAGACTTTCTGGGCAGACTTGCCATAGAGCGGTTGGTAAAAGCCAGCTATTGCTAAAGATGAACGGGTAAGTAGGTAGGCCTGACAACTTTATAGTTTTCAATTATTAAATTTGGCTTGCTTGGCAATCTCACAGACCTACTGTACTTTTGCGCCCTAGATGACAAAGGCATTCCTGAAATATCTTCTGATGCTGTGTATCCTGCTGTCCAGCGGATACAGTCTTCTTTATGCCCAATCCCCAGCGGTTGCTTCTTTTTCTCCCATTCAGCTTCTCCAAGATTCTTTTACTGGAGAAAACGTGGGCTCCTCCCAGCATGACCAGTTGCCTTTCTTTAAGGCCGTCACGCCTGACGCAGAAAAGGGTTTGTCTTTCTTGTACTCCACAGAAAGTGAGATAGAAGAAGATGAACTGGCTTTCTTTAAGAAGGTTTTAGAGTCCAGCTCTTATTTCACTGCCCTTCTTTACGTTCATATCATTGCATTTCTGCTGGGCAGCCTTGCCTGTGTCTTACGGTTCTGTCAGCAGTTTTCTTTTTTCTCCACCCACAGATTGTATTTACTATTCGGAGTCTTCCGGGTATGAGATAACCCTTTTTACAGGTAAACCCATTTACCTGCGCCACATTCTGCCTGTACCGGTGGGTGTGTCTCTGATGGCAGCAGCCACCTAGAGAGATTTTTCTTATACCTTCTTAATTAGTCTTTAGGCAGTTCCTTTTCCCTTAGGGGATGGTAAGGAAGCAACATCATGTGTTGTGTTTACCGCCTTTCACCTTTCCTTATTATTTCTACTTGTTCTGCGTCAGGTGTGTTTACGCTAGCTTGGGCGCGCTCTGTAGCATTCTACAAATTCCTTAACTATTTCTTTTAACCCAAATTACCATGAAGAGAATTTTCATGCTTCTGAGTTTGAGCGCCTTGTTGTTTCATACAGGCTGTGAGTCAAAAAAAGAGGCAAAGGAGGAGGAAACTGAGTTTTTAGTGACCAGCCCCCTCCAAAAAGACACCTTGATCACCAAGGAGTATGTAGGCCAGGTCCATGCCATTAGCCACATTGAGGTGAGGGCGCTGGAGAAAGGCTACCTGCAAAAAATCTTTGTAGATGAAGGGCAGCTGGTAAAGAAGGGACAACTCATGTTCCAGATCATGCCCACCATGTACCAGGCCGAACTACAAAAGGCCCAGGCCGAAGCCAGCTTTGCTCAGATAGAGTACCAAAACACCAAGAAACTGGCTTCCAGCAACATTGTGTCTCCTAATGAACTGGCCATGGCCCAAGCCAAATTGAACAAAGCCAAAGCCGAAGTTTCCCTGGCCCGCGTGCACTTAGGATTTACGCAGATAAGAGCGCCCTTTGACGGCATCATGGACCATTTTGAGGTGCGTCTGGGTAGCTTGGTAGACGAGGGCGAGTTGATGACCACCCTGTCAGACAATAGCCAGATGTGGGTGTATTTCAACGTGCCAGAGACTGAGTACCTAGACTACAAGACCACGCAGCAAAGCAACAACATTAAACATGTGAAGCTGGTGATGGCCAACCAACAGGTGTTTGACTACCCGGGCATAGTGGAAACCATTGAAGCCGACTTTAACAACGAGACCGGCAACATTGCGTTCAGGGCCACTTTCCCTAATCCCAAAGGACTGTTGCGCCATGGGTCTACCGGTAATGTGCGCATGGAAGTGCCTATGACGAACGCGCTGTTGATTCCGCAGAAAACCACCTTTGAGGTCTTGGACAAAAAGTACGTCTACGTGCTGGACAAGCACAATGTGCTCCACTCCAGAGAGATCACCGTAGCCGCCGAACTGCCTCACCTTTATGTAGTGCAAAAGGGATTGGCAGTAGGAGATAAAATCTTGCTGGAAGGTTTGCGCTTGGTGAAGGAGAACGAGAAGATCCACTCCAAGTTTGTAGAGCCGGGTAAGGTAATGTCTCAGTTAGAATTGTATGCGGAGTAGGTCTCTATTCCCTAAAACCAGAAGACATGTTTAGTAAATTTATCCATAGACCCGTATTCGCGATTGTAATATCGGTCATGATTGTTTTTGTGGGGGGCTTGGCCATCAAGCAACTGCCCATCTCACAGTTCCCAGACATTGCACCTACCACGGTCAATATCTTCATTGCCTACCCGGGCTCCAGTGCCGATGTGTTGGTGAACTCCACGCTCATCACGCTAGAGCAGGCCATCAACGGGGTAGAAGGCATGCGCTACATTGCCTCAGATGCCACCAGTGCCGGGGAGGCCACGCTCAGGATCATCTTTGAGCCGGGCACCGACCCCAATGACGCGGTAGTCAGGGTAAAAACCAGGGTGGACCAGGTAATGCCGCTCTTACCCGAACTGGTGCAGCGCGAAGGGGTGGTGATTACGCCCATCCAGCCAAGTATGTTGATGTACGTCAACCTCTACTCCAAGGAAAAGAGCATGGATGAGAAGTTCCTGTTCAACTACGCTACCGTCAAGATGATCCCAGAGATTCAACGGATTAAAGGCGTGGCTAGGGCGCAGATTTTAGGTAGCCGCCGCTATGCCATGCGGGTTTGGTTGAACCCAGACCGTATGCGCGCCTATAAAATCTCTGTGGAAGAGGTGATGGAAGCCCTAGCCGAGCAAAGCATCATTGGCCGTCCGGGCCGTCTGGGGCAAAGCTCTGGTATTGCCGCGCAGTCTTTGGAATATGTGCTTACCTACAAAGGGCGCTACAACAAACCGGTAGAATATGAAGGCATCATCATCCGGGCCAACGCCGAAGGGGAGAGTATTCGTTTGAAGGACATTGCCACCGTTGAGTTAGGCAGTGAGTTCTTTGATATTTACTCCACCATGGATGGCAAGCCATCGGCGGCCATTGTGTTAAAGCAGAACTACGGTAGTAACGCCAGTGACGTGATCGCTGATGTTAAAAGCCAATTAGAGGAAATGAAAGCCTCTTTCCCGCCGGGCATGGACTATAAAATCAGCTATGACGTGTCTCAATTCCTAGACGCGTCTATTGAGCAGGTAATGCACACGTTAAGAGATGCGTTTATCTTGGTGGCCTTGGTGGTGTTTATCTTCTTAGGCGATTGGCGTTCAACCCTTATTCCTATTCTAGCCGTGCCGGTGTCCTTGATTGGGGCGTTCTTTGTGATTCAGTTCTTTGGGCTTTCCATTAACCTCATCACGCTGTTTGCGCTGGTATTGGCCATTGGTATTGTGGTAGATAATGCCATTGTAGTTGTGGAGGCGGTGCACGCTAAGATGGAGGAAACCAACCTCTCGCCTTACAAAGCGACCATAGAAGTGTTGCGTGAAATTGGTGGGGCCATTATTGCCATTACCTTGGTCATGACCGCAGTATTCATTCCATTGCTGTTCATGTCAGGTCCGGTGGGGATTTTCTATCGGCAGTTCTCCATCACCATGGCCAGTTCTATTGTCATTTCAGCGGTGATTGCCCTTACACTCACGCCCGTGCTGTGTGCCATGTTGTTGAAGAACAACCACGGCAAACCCCAAAAGAAAAACCCATTGACCAAAGCGCTTGACGGGTTTAACAGAGGTTTTGAGAAGTTGACGGGTAGATACGTGGGCTTGCTACGATCTATCGTGAGCCGAAGATGGTTGACGTGGGCCATTCTCCTAGCGTTTGGAGTGGGTATCTTCTTTGAAAACAAGGTGCTGCCCGCAGGTTTCATCCCGAATGAAGACCAGGGTACCATTTACGCCATTGTGCAAACGCCGCCGGGCTCTACCTTAGAAACTACCAATCAAGTGTCCCATAGGCTACAGAAAATCTGTGAGGAGATTGAAGGAGTGGAGTCTGTGTCTTCTTTGGCTGGGTATGAGATCATGACCGAAGGCCGCGGATCTAACGCGGGTACCTGTTTGATCAACTTAAAGCCATGGTCTGACCGCGAGCATACCGTGAAGGAGATCATGGAGGAACTGGAGGAAAAATCCAAAGGATTGGGTGCCGTGGTGGAGTTCTTTGAGCCGCCAGCCATTCCAGGGTTCGGGTCTTCTGGTGGTTTCTCCATGCGTCTACTGGATAAGAACTCAGACACAGATTACCATGAGTTTGACAAGATCAACAAGGAATTCATGAACAACTTGAGCAAGCGGAAAGAGTTGACGGGCTTGTTCACTTTCTTCGCGGCCAACTATCCGCAGTATGAGCTGGAGATTGACAATGACCTGGCCATGCAAAAAGGAGTGTCTATTGGCAAGGCCATGGAGAACCTGAACATTTTGATTGGTAGTACCTATGAACAGGGCTTTATCAAGTTCAACCAGTTCTTCAAGGTATACGTGCAGTCAGACCCTAAATTCAGAAGGCTTCCATCAGACATCTTAAACCTGTTTGTGAAGAATGATCAGGGAGAAATGGTGCCGTATTCAGCGTTTATGAAGCTCAAGAAAACGCAAGGCCCTAATGAGGTAACCCGTTTCAACTTGTACAACTCAGCGTCCATTCAAGGGCTGCCGGCCAAAGGCTATACCACGGCAGACGCTATCCAGGCCATTCAGGAAGTGGCCGCCACTTCGTTACCCAAAGGCTATGACATTGCCTGGGAAGGTCTCTCTTATGATGAGTCCATCAGGGGCAATGAGTCCTTGTATGTATTCCTGGTGGTGTTGTTGTTCGTCTACTTTGTGTTGGCCGCGCAGTATGAGAGCTTTATCATTCCGTTTGCAGTGGTGCTTTCCTTGCCCGTCGGGATTTTTGGATCATTCCTGTTGCTGAAGCTGATGGGGTTGGAAAACAACATCTATGCCCAAGTGGGGATGATCATGCTGGTGGGTCTGCTAGGTAAAAACGCGGTATTGATTGTGGAGTTTGCGGTGCAGAAGCGTCTGCAGGGAGCCACCATTCTGGAGGCCGCCATTGAAGGGGCCAAGGTGCGTTTCCGTCCTATCCTCATGACCTCTTTCGCTTTTGTGGCTGGCTTGATTCCTTTGATCGTGGCCACCGGGGCCGGTGCCATTGGTAACAGAACCATTGGCGCTTCTGCCTTGGGCGGTATGTTGTTCGGGACCATTTTTGGGGTAGTGATCATCCCAGGCCTGTACTACATCTTCGCGAAGATGGCAGACGGCCGTCACCTCATCAGAGATGAACATGAGACGCCTTTGACCGAAGGATATGTCTACGCCGATGATAGTTTCCCGCTCATTAATGAAAGTGAAAACCATGTATAAAAATAGCATAGCAAAATGGGCAGGGATAGCTTTTATTACCGTTGCCTTTACAGCCTGTAGTTTGCCAAACTTGGTGCAAAAAACAGCCAATACCTCTGTTCCTGCCAGTTATTCCAACTCGCAGGACACTACCAACACTGGTAAGACTAGGTGGCAGGAGTTTTTTGCAGATCCTAACCTGACTGCTTTGATAGATACGGCGCTGCAAAACAACCAAGAACTAAACATTACCCTGCAGGAAATCCAGATTGCCCAAAACGAAGTACGGGTAAGAAAAGGAGAATACCTGCCATCGGTGGGATTGCGCGGTGGTGCGGGGGTTGAGAAGGTGGCTAGGTTCACCAACATTGGGGCCATGGAAGCCACCACCGAGATGGAACCGGGCCGCGAAATGCCCGAGCCGCTCACAGATATCATGGGTGGGGCTTACGCCACTTGGGAAGTGGACATCTGGCACAAGCTGCGCAACGCTCGCAAATCTGCCGTGAACCGGTACCTGGCCAGTATAGAAGGTAGAAACTTCATGGTTACTAACTTGATTGCTGAGATAGCCAATTCCTATTATGAGTTACTGGCTCTGGACAATCAATTGGCCATTGTGCAACAGAATATGAAGCTGCAAAGCAATGCCCTGGAGATTGTGAAAGTGCAGAAGGAGGCGGCCAGGGCCACAGAATTAGCGGTGCGCCGGTTCCAGGCGCAGGTTCTACACACCCAAAGTCTGCAGTATGATATCCAACAGAAGATTGTAGAGACTGAGAACCGAATTAACTTTCTGGTGGGCCGTTTCCCGCAGCCGGTGCAGCGAGGCAGTCAGACCTTTGAAAATTTAGTTCCTAAAGCGATTCAAGCTGGTTTACCAGCACAATTGTTGACCAACCGGCCAGACATTAAGCAGGCAGCGTTACAACTAGAAGCGGCTAAGTTAGATGTGCAGGTAGCCAAAGCAAGGTTCTATCCTTCGCTGGGGCTTTCGGCGGGCATAGGATTGCAAGCATTCAGCCCAAGTCATTTGATTGATCCAGAATCCATCCTGTTTTCTTTAGTGGGAGATATTACTGCCCCCTTGGTGAACAAGAATGCCATCAAAGCCATGTATTTAGGAGCTAATGCCGAGCAGCTACAGGCGGTTTACAACTATGAGCGTACCATGCTCAACGCAAACATAGAGGTGGTCAACCAACTGGCTAAGATCAGTAACCTTGAGAAGAGTTATACCTTAAAGGCTAAGGAAGTAGAAGCGCTAGCCCAGTCCGTAGACATTTCCAATCAGTTGTTTAGGTCTGCCCGGGCAGATTATCTGGAGGTGTTACTTACCCAGCGGGAAGCCTTAGAGTCAAGGTTTGACCTGATTGAAACCAAAATGCAGCAAATGAATGCCATGGTGAACATCTACCGGGCACTAGGAGGCGGCTGGAATCAATGATAATTCAATGTAGCTTTCCGTTGAAAGCGGCCAATACTTTGTGCAGGGAGCGTTATTTTACTTATCAGTAATTTTATGCTACCTGTTTCAAATTAAAATTCAGGGTGCTAAATAGAGGACTTTAACTTAGTTATAGAAAAAGCCTTGCAGACGCTAGTTTGCAAGGCTTTTTTGAATATTTCATTAAAAGGACCCAAGCCTAGTCATTGAGGTCGCGGGAGTCCGTGGTAATGGAGTTGTCTGGCGCGATGGTGATGTCGTACTCGTGGCACTGGTCCATCTGCACGGTCTTCACTACCTCCGCCTTGTCAACCGTAATGGTGAAGGTGACCGCGCCCGCCGCGTACTGCCTAGCGGCAGAGGTGGTGCCAGCTGGCACGTTGTTGAGGTTCTCTGTGTTGCCGTTGGAGGTCTTGATTTGCACGCTGGCTTCCTTGGTGCCTCTGTTGATGACGCGCGCGCTTGGGTTCTCGTCGTCGCACTTGTCGCATCCAGTCAGTACTGCCAAAGACAACCCCGTGGCAAGAACAGTAATAAGGGTTTTGAAAGGTTTCATATTGGTTGTTGAAGTTATGCTGCAAGCTCCTTTATAAGACCGCCTTGACTTGTTGCAGTACAATAATGGATTTACAGCTTACAAAGCTAACTATTCTATCTGGGTATGAAAGGGGAAAGGTAAGGGGCCCAAATCTATAATTTGCACTCAAACAAAAAAGCCACTGATTAATCAGTGGCTTTTTTGTTTGAGCACCCAGAGCCGTTCTTCACTGGGATTTTAGCATTTATAAAGTCTTGTAAACAAAGGTTTTGAGCAGGTTATAAGTGTTGTTGATATTGTAGAATAAATGTAAAAATAATTTACCCTAAGTTTTGCCGCCTTTTCTGCCACCTAGTCTTTATGCGATAGTTGAGCTTTAATTAGTGGTAGATAATCCTTATCCTTAATTTCAGTGTTGAATACAAGTACCTTACTAATGATATTAAAGAAGAAATTGATTTTCTGTAATAGCCTCAACTGAACAAAACAATCATAATAAGTAAGCCATTTTCACTTCCAATTACAGATTTCTATAAAGTTTCAAGGTGGCAGGTCCATCCATCTCGTCTTCATATGAGATGCTGGTTCCTTTGCGTCAATGAAAGGTGGAATTAAGGAATTAACCGGTCAGTGCGCAAGCGGGTGAACAAGTCAAAAAAGGATTCCTCGGTATTCTGGAACTCCAAAAACCCTGATTTGCGGCTCTTGGACATGTCGGTCATCACTTCAACAGGGCGCCCCAAATCCAAGTCTGTGTGCCAAGCGGAGGCAAGCTTGTCCAAATTAGGTTCTAGTAAATTATGCCGCTTTGCTATCTCACGCCAGACTGGGGCATCATTGGCTAATTCAGGTTCCAGAGGACGAATGACACCGTCAAACCCCTTTGCCTCTACACCAAACCAATTAGCAAGGCGCGGCCACAACCATTTCCATCTGAAGTAATCTCCGTTTACTATATTGAAAGCCTCATTTCGGGCACTTTCGGTGGTGGATGCCCAAACCAAGTGCTTTGCCAATACCCGTGCATCTGTCACGTCAGAAAGGCCGGTCCATTGCGCCTCAGAACCTGGGAACTGGAAAGGACGCCCAGTCTCCTTGCAAATGGTGGCATATACCGCGAGGGTAGTGCCCAGGTTCATCTGGTTGCCTACCGCTTTTCCTATTACTGTGTGAGGCCGATGGATGCTCCAGGTGAAACCATCACGTGCCGCAGCGGCAAATACCTCATCTTCTTGGGCGTAATAAAAGTTCTCAATGTCTAACCGGGGTTGTTCCTCGCGCAAGGGTGTTTCTGGTAAAAAGCCCTGTTGGGCGTACGCCTCAAAAGGCCCTAGGTAATGCTTGAGCCCTGTTACCAACGCCATGTGCTGCACAGATTTTTGAGGAGCCAGTGCCTTCAACAGGTTCCTAACCATGGCACCATTCACCCTAATATTTTCAGCCTCCGTGTCCATGCGGGACCAACTGGTGAAAAACACATGCGTAGGTGCAATATTGGCGAGTGCGGTTGCCAGACTCTCGGGGTTTAACAGGTCTGCAGCTATTGGCAATAAACCCTCCATTCTAATGTATGGGTTTCTTGCCAATCCATAAGTAATCCACCCTTGCTTTAACAATTCCTGGGCAAGGTTGCTACCCGTTATTCCGGTTATCCCCACCACCAACGCTACTTTGCTCATATTTCAACTGTCAGTTTTAAATGCCTAAAGGGTATAAGTACGTCATTTAGTTTGCAGGAGCTACTGACATTTGAGAAATCCTGGTTTATGGCTTGCTGAAAATCCTCTCCCGGTGGGTAAGACCCCAAACCTTTAAGGCCTGGATGATGGGAGTCAGGGTATCGGCGTAGGGTTCGGGCTTATACAGGATCTTCACCGGGTAATCCTCTATTACCACCCGCTTTATCAACTGATGCTGCTCCAGGTCTTTGAGTTCCTTGGCTAAGACTTTTGGAGAGATCCCGGGGATGCTCTCCTGGATGTCGGTGAACCGCTCATTGCCGGCACCCAGGGAGATGATGATGGCCAGCTTCCATTTTCCGTTGATCACGTCAATCGCATCCCGCACCGGCTTCACCGTGTCCAAGCAGGACAGGTATCCCATTTTATTGGCCATATGTCTTGAAATAAGTGATTCCACTTTCCTTTAGGAAAGTACTATACAAAGGTAAGTTAATGTCCGTACTTTTGCAACCGTCTATTCATCTGTAGCTCATTGCTTTGTAGGGGATGTAAAATGGGAAAGGTTTCATGGCCTAGCTAAACATCAATCCCAAGAATGATCGGGTATCACTGAATAGGCACTTGCCACTTGATTGTTAGAATTCTAGGCAAACCCACTGAACCTTATAAGCCCGGACGTTATGAGTAAGAGAAAGAAACTGAAGATGGGGGCCGTCTTGGACGGCTTGGGGTGGAACCACATGGCTTGGCAGCACCCTGATATGCCCGCAGATGCAAGTGAGAGCATCGATTTTTACGTGCAGCAAGCCCAGCTTGCCGAGGCCGCCAAGTTTGACACACTCTTTCTGGTGGATGTGAGCCATGTGGGCCCTGGCAATATTCCCCATTACCTCAGCATGTTTGAGGGCGTCAGCATCATGTCAGCCCTTAGCATGAAAACTAAAAGTATAGGATTGTCTGCCACCATTGCCTCCTCATACGGTGATCCTTACAGCGCCGCCCGGCAGATCCTGTCGCTGGATAAGATAAGTAAGGGGCGAGCCTCCCTCAATGCCATCACCTCCAATCCGGGCGGAATGGTGAATTTCAGCCGTGGGCATCTGGGTAAGGAGGACCAGTATCCCATGAACAAGGAGTTCATGGAGATCCTGATTGGTCTATGGGACACTTATGAAGAGGATGCCTTTATCCGCGACAAAGCCCGGGGGATTTATTTAGACCACCGCAAGATGCATACATTAAATTACCGGGGAGACTATTTCTCCGTTGACGGACCACTGAACCTTAGCCGTTCGGTGCAGGGAAGGCCGGTGCTGTATACGGCGGGTACCTCCGAGAAATTCATCGAGCATGCCACCAGTTACACGGACGGTGCCTTTACGCATGGCGAAACGCTGGAAGCCACAGTGGCCGTGGCAGGCAGGATACGGAAAAAGCTGGCAGAAAAAGGCCGGAAATCCGAGGACTTTATCATAGCCATCTCTCAGAACCCAATTGTGGGGAGAACAGATAAGGAGGCCTTAGAGAAGTATATGGAATTGTTGAGCCTTCGCCCAAGAAACAGCTTACCTACCCCTCTGTTTTTCGGTTCGGCCGAAACGGTTGCCGACAAGGTCCAGCTTTGGTACGAGGCCGGGGCAATGGATATGTTCATGATAAGGCAGGACCACCCACACGGGCAGCGTGACTTTATAGAACTGGTTGTTCCCATTCTCCAAGAGCGCGAAATATTCAGGACGGAATACGAGGCTGATACCCTCAGGGGAAACCTGGAGATTCCGAAGCCGGCTTTCAGAAAAGTCAGTGCTGGTTAAACGCAAACGAACCCCTTTTTGCTTGCCCGTCTTTGTCAAGAGTTTGAGAACACCATACGCATCAACAGAATTAAATTTTTATCAACTAGAATAACCACACCATGAAAATAGGAATTATTGGCGTCGGCCACATCGGTAAAACGCTGGCAATAAGATTGAGCGCGGCAGGGCACAGCGTAAAGGTTGCCAATTCAAAAGAACCGGAATCAATTGATTCTGAAACCTTGTCTACAGGCGCTAAAGCCGTATTCGCAAAGGATGCCGTGAAGGATGTAGAAGTCATCATTCTCTCCATACCGTTTCAGCACAACCCAAAGATGGCTGGCCTTCTCGCAGATGTTCCAGAGGAAACCGTCGTAATCGACACGTCCAACTACTACCCGCACCGGGACGGAAATATAGAAGCCATTGATGCCGGTCAGGTAGAAAGTGTATGGGTCGCCGAAAAACTGGGTCGCCCTATAGCAAAAGCATGGAACGCTATTGGTGCTGGATCCTTGGCGGACAGAGACAAGCCAGCCGGAAGCCCGGATCGTATCGCAATACCCATTGCAGCAGACCGCGACACGGACCGCGAGGTTACGATGTCACTCGTAAATGAGAGCGGCGTGGACGCATTTGACGCAGGCTCTATTGCAGACTCTTGGCGGTTGCAGCCCGGCGCACCTGTTTATTGCACAGATTTGAGGCTGGATGAAATGGCCGAAGCAGTTGCCGCAGCTGAAAAGGAACGCATTTCTAAACGCCGGGATTTAGCAGGTGCCATACTTCAGGAACGATTCGCGGATTCTTACGAAGACCTGACGGTTGATTATCTGGTTCGCTTGAACCGGGTGTTATATATGTAAGAATATTATTTATAAAGAGATTGAGATGAAAATAGGAATCATAGGTACAGGTGCCATAGGGAGCATTTTAGCAGAAAAATTTTCTGCGGCAGGTCATCAGGTAAAGGTGACCAACACCAGGGCAATGCCTGAATTAGAAAAAATAGCTGCCCAGCTGGGCGCAACCGCTGCCACCATACAGGATGTGGTAAAAGACGTGGATGCCCTTATCTTCTCGATGCCCTTCAATGCATACAAAGACCTGCCGAAGGATTTGTTGAAAGCTGTACCGCAGGAGGTAGTGGTAATGGATACTTCCAACTATTATCCTTTCCGGGATGGTGAGATTGCCGAACTGGAGCACATGCCCGAAAGCGAGTATATCTCGGGAATACTGAAACGCCCGCTTGTCAAGGTGTTTAATAATATCCTGGAACACACCCTAAAATACAAAGGCAAAGCAGCCGGTGCGGAAGGGAGAATAGCAATTTCCATTGCGGGCGATAACGAGGAGCATAAAAAACTAGTGGCTCAACTGGTTGATCAGACTGGCTTTGACACCGTGGACGGCGGAAGCCTGGCCGAATCTTGGAGACAGCAGCCCGGCACGCCGGCCTATTGCACTGAATTGAATGCAGCGGAATTGGAACAGGCCCTGGCCGACGCTGAAAAAGGGAAAGCCCCTGCCATCCGGGATTTCATCATGGACAATCTGAGGAAAAAGGAGTCCTGGCCTTCTTACGAAGAAGTTTTAGCCGGCAACCGTTTATATCAGGTGAGAACGAAGTAGGCTTTTCTTAAATACGAAGTAATATAGTAATGAAAGCAATGTATACGGCCGCAGCAACGGCAACAGGCGGCAGAAACGGCCATGTAAAATCAGACAACGGCGTTTTGGATATCCAGGTTAGGGCGCCCAAAGCCATGGGCGGCGTTAATGACGATCACACCAATCCGGAACAACTCTTCGCAGCGGGCTACGCCGCCTGTTTCGACAGTGCCTTGAACCACGTCATCCGCCTGGAAAAGGTGAAGACAGGAGAAACATCCGTGATGGCAGAAGTGTCGATCGGTTCCATTGAAAACGGCGCATTCGGGTTGGCAGTTAACCTGGCGGTGAATATCTCTGGGGTGCCGATAGAGGAAGCACAGCGCCTGACCGAACGGGCGCACCAGGTATGCCCTTATTCCAATGCCACCCGCAATAACATCGAGGTGAAACTGACGACAACCAATAATCAATGAGTTGCCGCAAATCGAAGCAAGGCAAAAAGCCACAATACCCTAACATTATCGAATCCTATGGATAACCAAAAGATAGCCTATTCCATTCTGGAGCTTGCCATTGTTTCTGAGGGGAATTCCATAAAACAGACCCTGAACGATTCCCTGGCGCTGGCGAAAGAGGCGGAGGCGAATGACTACAGACGCATCTGGTTTGCCGAGCACCACAACTCCGACAGCATCGCCAGCAGCGCCACTTCCCTGCTCATCGGGTATGTGGCAGAGAATACCTCAACCATCAAGGTGGGCTCAGGAGGAATCATGCTCCCAAACCACTCTCCCTTAATAGTGGCAGAGCAGTTCGGCACCCTGGCCCATTTATACCCGGGCCGCATTGACCTGGGCCTTGGCAGGGCGCCCGGCACTGACCAGGCGACAGCGCAGGCCATCCGGTCGGATTTCATGAAGGCGTCCTATTCGTTTCCTGAAGAAGTAGCTAAAATCCAGCGGTACTTCTCGCCCGAGAACAAGAATGCCCCTGTAAGGGCAGCCGTGGCCGAAGGCACGGAGGTGCCGGTTTATATCCTTGGGTCCAGCCCGGACAGCGCCCACCTGGCGGCCCAGAAGGGGTTGCCCTACGCGTTTGCCAGCCATTTTGCCTCCACGCACTTACTCAACGCTTTGAAGATTTATCGCCAAGAGTTCCGGCCATCTGAGTTCTTGGAACAGCCTTACACCATGGCTGGGGTGAATGTCTACATCGCCGACACGGATGAGGAGGCGGAAAGGCTGTTCACCAGCCTGATCAGGATGTTTGTGGGGGTGCTGACCGGGGCCAAGGAACCGCTGCACCCACCTACTGAGATGACAAACGAATTAATGGAAATACGCCAGCATCCTGCGGTGCACCAGATGCTAAAATACTCCTTTGTGGGTAGCAGGCTAACGGTGAAGAAGCAGCTACAGGCATTCCTCGGCCAGACCCAAGTAAACGAGCTCATTGCTGTTTCTACCATGTACGATATTCATGACCGACTAAAATCTACCCGACTATTTGCAGAGATTATGGCAGAGATCAATGGAAGCAACACTAAGGAGGACAGTAGAATAAGTAATAAGGGAGAGTATTAAAAACTATGGGTTTTTAGGTAGTCAAATGGGAACACCTAAGCTTTAGGATTAAATTATTAAGGTCTTCAATTGGCGGTTGGAAGCATAGAGGAAACGAGATAAATCAAGAAGAGAAATAACAAAAGCACTCCATCGGATTGCAAATAGAAGAATCTGAACAGACTCAAATGGAAAATAATCAATATCCGACAATTCTCGTTTTGGGCGCCAGCGGAACAATTGGCAAGCAAGTGGTGAAAGACCTGGAAGGCAAGGCCGTCAACGTCCGCATCACTTCACGCAGACAGGACGTGGTGGATCAGCTTCGCAGCGAAGGGAAAGACTGCGGGTACCTTGACCTTGATGATCCGCGAACTTTTGCACTTGCACTTGCCGGCGTTGACCGAGTCTTTTTACTAACCGGCTACACGGTTGGCATGCTCACGCAGAGCAAGACACTGGTGGATGCTGCGAAGAAAGCAGGCGTCAGTCATATCGTGCATGTGGGCGTATTCGCCGAATGGGATACGACAGATGCCCACTTTGCATGGCACCAGATGATTGAGAAATACATTGAGGCGAGCGGGATGGCCTGGACGCACCTCCACCCGAATATGTTCATGGAAGCCCTTACAAGTGCTTACCTGCCAAAGAACCTTACCTACACTACCTATTGGGAAGACTGCAGGGTAGGGTACATCGCCTCGAGTGACATTGCGGCCATTGCGGCAAAGGTCCTGGTGGAGGGACCCCAGCGGCACGCCAGCAAGGATTACTGGCTGAGTGTGGAGAGCCATAACGGGAAAGAGATCGCCCAGCTCATGAGTGAAGTAACCGGACTTGAAATCAGGTGCGAGGAGAAAGGCTTAGAAGAATTCAAGCAACTGATTGAAGCTTGGATATCCGAAGGGGCAGATAGTTGGTACGCCAGCGCGAACATCGAATTCGTTAAGCAAATGCTGGATGGAAGAATGTCGTATATGTCGATGGTTCAGAATGATATTCCGTACATCCTCGGAAGGCCCGCAAAAACAGTCTTGGAGTTCTTACTTGAAAACAAAGACGCGCTGGTAGCTTCTGCTAGTCAAAAAGAGTAGGTATTTTTTCGCTCGTAAATTTATAGTGCAAATAATAGAGGCCTTTTAAGGTTTGCCACCTTACTAACAACCAGTAAACAAAAAAGCCACTGAATCTTCAGTGGCTTTTTTGTTTCAGTACCCAGAGCCGGAGTCGAACCGGCACATCAAAGATATTGGTGTTTGAGACCAACGCGTCTACCAATTCCGCCATCTGGGCATTTACTGTTCGGTAGATTCTGAGAGACTGACCGTTTTGAGGTGGTTTATCTGTCAGAAGAGGATGCAAACTTATTCAATGATTCCTTTATACGCAAGAGGTAGCGCTCTTTTAAGTAGTAATTTTTTATCTGTTTGAGCGCTTCTGCCTGTTTTTCAGGGGGAAAAGTTTCATAGGCTTCCAGCACTGGCCAGATCTCAGCCTTGATATGTCCTTCAATTTCCATGGTTTGGTCAGAGACAATCTTGAAGGTGGTAGAATTATATTCCATCTCAAGGTCCATCAACAGTTCGTTTAGGTCCATCACCTCCATCAAGAAGTCCTGGGGCAAGTCATTGGCACCGCCTTCCTCTAGCAAACCGTGTTGTTCCAAAATGTACTGCATGCGCTTGTCAAAGTTGGAAAGCGTGCGGTAGGCGTTGGTGTTCAAGGTTGACTTATCCAGAATTTCCTGCTGTTTTTCCTGTGGCTCTAGCGTATAGAAATCTGGATGGTACTCGCGGCTGAAGGCGTAGTATTTGGCCTGTATGGCTTTCTCATCTGGGAGAAAGCTTTCTGGTATCTGGTAAAAGCTAAAGTAATTCACAGTTTTATGGGCTTGGAATGGATTATAATAGACGTAAGAGCCAGGGTAGAAGATACAGTTACCCTTTCAAGTGTTAGTCTTTTCGCATAGAGAAGGCTTGGGCTGGCGCCAAAAACAAGGCTTTGGTAGGCTTCCAGACGGTGCCAAATAATTCTGACTGGCGGTATTGGTTCAGGGCGTCGTCAGACTCCCAAGTGCTATAGGTGTGGTAAATATTAGGTTGGTGGTAATCCTGCAAAAGCTCCACGCCGTGACAACCGGGCATGGCTGCAATTTTGTGCTTAGACGCATGAAAGATGGCTAAAAACTCTTCCACCTTGTCCTCCTGGAACGTCATGCGCACTATTCTAATCAACATGGAACTTCAGTAGAAATTTTAAATTTGAAATGATGGGACTTAAGACTTTCTTGCAAGAATGGCTCACTTGAATTTATTAAACCTCGCTCCCTAATATCAGCCTAAAAATATTGGTAGAATACTTAACGAGGCTAAAAGGGTATCAAAAATCGTTTTTAGCCTCTTTCCTGGGAAATAGCTTAAAAACGCTCTACGCACCAATAGTACATGAGCCTTAGCTCTGGGCAAACTGCACCTCCACGCTTGAGTCAAAGTACATACCCAGCAGCTCAGAAGCGTGGCCTTTGTTGATGCCAATGGTGAGGAAGCCCTGACGGTTGAATAAGATGACGCAGTCGCCTTCGCCTACCTGGTTGTACCGCGAATACATGCGGTCTACCTTTTCCCGGGCAAACTTGACCACAAACGGCCGGCCATGGCCAATGGCGTCAACACTATCCTTGCTTATGTTGGTAATAAGGTTTCCGTAATGGTCCACGTGCACCACGTGCCCGGTCACCGAATGGTCATTAAGCTTAAGCTGCCGGTTGATGAGCTGCATCATGCCGTCGGCTAGGTCGCCTACCTCGGCCATGGAGGCACCTTGAGCCAAAGCCACGGCGGCAGGAACCATGATGTCTCTGGCCGGCGACGGGGAGTTGGGCTGCTCAGGAAGGTCTATCAATTGCTCTGGGTCGCCTTCGGTGAGGAGGGAAAGGAGGCCATTGTCCGCACAGACAAAATAATGCCCTTTGTGCCGGGCCACCTGGAAACGTCCCTGTTTGCTGCCGTGCGTGTCCACGGCCAGTATGTGGACGGTGCCCGCCGGGAAGTCCTCAAACACCGAGGAAATCACGTGGTATCCGTACGCAATATTGAACGGCTCCACTTGGTGGGTAATGTCCACTATAACTTGTGCAGGATTGAGCGTCAGGATTTTAGCCTTTACCGCGGCCACGTAGTGGTCTGTGGTGCCAAAATCTGACAATAACGTGATAAAACCCATGGGAACGGTCGGTCAGAAGAACTTTAAAAATTCTATATATGTTTCATAACAAAACTACTGTTTTTTCGGTAGATTGGTTCATAAACCCTTTTAAACACACACGCCTTTGGTAGAAAAAACGATAACCCTTGAGGATATCTCTTTGATAGACTTCCTGGGGGCAGAGAATCAAAATATAAAGCAATTAGCCGCCGCTTTTCCTAGCAGCAAAATCATTTCTAGGGGCAATGAGATCAAGATCCAGGGCCAGACGCCCGAGATCACCAAGATTCATGAGATCCTGTCTTCGCTAATTGAGCATTACCATAAGTTTGGCAAAATCACAGACAAGAGCGTTCACAAGTTCCTGACCGCCGACAATGACTTTGAGGATGACGTGGTCATCACCTCGCCAGACGTGATTGTGTACGGCAGCAAGGGCGGCGTGATCAAGCCCAAGACGCCTAATCAGCAGAAACTGGTGGACATGATCAACAAGCATGACTTGGTGTTTGCACTGGGGCCGGCTGGTTCTGGTAAGACATTCATTTCGGTGGCCATGGCCGTGCGCGCGCTCAAGAACAAAGAGGTGAAGAAAATCATCATCTCTAGACCCGTGGTAGAAGCTGGCGAGAGCCTCGGTTTCTTGCCGGGTGACATGAAGGACAAGGTAGACCCGTATCTACGCCCCATCTATGACGCTCTGGAAGAAATGATTCCCATAGAAAAACTCAAATACTACTATGAGAACAAGGTGATTGAGATTGCACCTCTTGCTTACATGCGCGGTAGAACCTTGAGCAACGCGTTTGTTCTCTTGGATGAGGCCCAGAATACCACGCCCATGCAGATCAAGATGTTCATGACGCGTATGGGACCTACCTCCAAGGTGATGATCAACGGGGACCGAACGCAGATAGACTTGCCGCGCAACCAGAAATCAGGTTTGATAGAGGCCATTAACGTCTTGAAGGATGTGCCCAACATTGGCTTCGTGGAGATGACCGTGGACGATGTGGTGCGCCATAGATTGGTGAAGAGCATTGTAGACGCCTATACCAAGCATGATGAACGCCGCGCGCAAGAGCGGGAACGTGAACAGTCTGAAGGCAGTGACAGTCACCAAGACCCACCGCGCCGCCGTCAGCAGTACCGCCGCGAGGATTAATTACCAACATTTCAGTTTATAAGAAAGGGCATGCGTAGCATGCCCTTTCTGTTTTTAAGGCTGTTGGGTTCTACCTGATAAAACGCATCTGTAAAAGTCCGCGTATTTGGTAGGCAGTCAGGTGATTACATCTAATTCAACCTTAGAAACCTAGCATTGAATGGCTAAACCCCGCTTAACTGGCATGATGCGCCCTCTGGCAGCAACGTTGGCCGGCATTCTGCTATTTTACTACTTTGGCCATGGTGGGACTTGGATAGGGTTGACTGCGGCATTCTGCGTGCTCTCCTTTGTGGCAGCCTGGTACGTCACTTTAAGAAAACCTAACTGGAAAGCCAGAGCGTGGACCGGTTGGCTTGGATTGGCGGCAATTTTCTATCTGTCGTTTTTTGCCTCTTTTCTGAAAAACAGCCCAAAAACGCTTCCCATTCCAGCTGCTACCGTTACCCATTACAAAGTGACTCTGGTTAAGGCGGTGGCCCTAAAGCCAACCTCTGTGAGTTCAGTAGGAAGGGTGGAGGCCGTGCGGGATTCATTGGGCAACTGGCACGCGGCAGATGGACAAGTGGCCATTTTTCTACCGTACTCGCCAGAGGCCGACGCCTTGCAATATGGGCAGCAACTACTCATCAAAGGCGCTTTAACGCCGCCAGCTAAGCCAGCCAATCCTTTTCAGTTTGACTATCGCCGCTACCTCACTCTCAAGCATATTCAATGGCAGGCGTATCTACCCATGGGTTCCTGGCAAGTCATAGGCATAAGCCCGCCAAGTGCGCTAGTGGCCATCAGTTTACAAGTCCGTAAAACGCTGGAAGCAGCCTTTAAAACAAATATAAATACCAAACGCGAAGCTACAATTGCCAATGCATTGGTGCTGGGGATTCAGGATAACCTGGATGCATCACTTCGGGATGCCTACGCCAGAACTGGTACCATGCACGTACTAGCCGTGAGTGGTCTGCATGTGGGTTTGTTGTATGGCGTGCTGCTTTTCTTTCTTAAGCATTTACGGCGCGGCCGAAAATCACGGTTAGTCATCTTCCTGTTCATAGTGGGCGTAGTTTGGTTTTATGCGTTCGTGACGGGGCTGTCGGCGTCGGTACTACGGTCGGTGTGCATGTTCTCGTTGGTGGAATTGGGTTTGCTGTTACGCCGCAAATCTTCCGTTCTAAATACCTTGGCGGCCGTGGCCATGGTACTGTTGCTGTATGACCCCAATTTCTTGTTTGATGTGGGCTTTCAGCTGTCGTTTCTGGCGGTGGCGGGCATTGTCTTATTGCAGCCGCTCTTCCTCAAACTCTGGTACCCAGAACGGAAGCTAGTACGTTGGACTTGGGAGTTGTTTGCCATTTCCATTGCGGCGCAAATGGCTACGTTTCCTTTGAGCCTGTATTATTTCCATCAGTTTCCGGTGTACTTCTGGGTCGGGAATTTGCTGGCGGTGCCGCTCACCTCGTTAGGCCTGTATATTGGCGTGGCCTTCATGCTTCTGTTCTGGCTGCCATATCTCAATGCTTTCATTGGATTCGTATTGAAGTGGACTCTTTGGTGCTTGAATGAATTCTTGCTCTGGGTGGAGCAATGGCCGTATTCGGTGCTGGATGGGTTTGTCATCACGACTGGGCAAGTGCTGGCCTTGTATATCTTCATGATAGGTATCGTGTTGTTCTTAGTGTATAGAAAACTGTCATGGCTTGGCCTGGCCGCCGTCTGTCTGGCCTTTGTGTCTACTACAGAGATAGTGGAAGCCCGTCACCACTGCCAAACCCAGGAACTGATCCTATACAGCACAAGAAAAAGCAGCGCGGTAGGCATTCTGCAAGGCCGAAGAGCCCTCTTGTTTGCAGACTCAGCCTTTCATGCGCAGCCTAAGAATTTCACCTATAACATTCAGCCACATTGGTGGGCGAAGGGCATTCAGGAGAAGCACCGTTTTTGGCCTGATTTCTGGAAAACAAGCCAAAAACGGGAACTGGCAATACATGAGACAGCAGATGGAAACAGACTCCTAATTTGGCAGGGCAAGCGGATCCTGTGGTTACAGAAACTGCCCCGAAAGCTGGCTCAGCCAATACAAGTTGATGTGCTGGTTTTGCAGAAAAATGCATGGGCCAGCCCAGCCCAACTACAGGAGGCCTTTGACTGCCGGTACGTGGTGCTGGACCAGACCAATGCACCCTGGTATGTGCAGCGCAAAACGCAGGAGTTACAGGTTGCTGGTTACCAGGTTTATGATTTGGAAAGGGAAGGGGCCTGGACGATACGCGTACGGTAAACCAAGTCGTTTTTCAATGCGAGTTTTCTGAATTTTCATACCTTTAAGTTTGGCTCTTCGTAGGTAAATAGACTATGACCGACATTGATATGAACATCGCTGAAACCTTATCCCTGCAATACATTCAGTACCAGTGTGCTAATCGTGTGGGGTATATTACACTCAACCGTCCGGAGAAGCGCAACGCGCTCAATTACCAGGTGGTCACCGAGCTCAAGAAGGCCTTTGACTACGCTGAGAATGACGACGACTGTAAAGTGATTGTGCTTAAGGCGGCGGGCGCGGTGTTCTGCGCCGGGGCAGACCTGGAGTACCTGCAGCAGTTGCAGCAGAACACCTTCCAGGAGAACATGGAGGACTCTACGCACCTCATGCAGCTGTTCTACCAAATCTATACGCTTAAGAAAGTGGTCATTGCGCAGGTGCACGGCCACGCCATTGCCGGCGGGTGCGGACTGGCCACGGTCTGTGACTTTGCCTACACCATCCCTAGCGCCAAGTTTGGCTACACCGAGGTCAAGATTGGCTTCATCCCGGCCATTGTCAAAATCTTCCTGCTGCGCAAGATAGGAGAGTCTAAAGCCAAAGAACTTTTGCTGACCGGTGACTTGATTTCCGCGGAAAGAGCGCAGGCCATTGGCCTGATCAATGAGGTGGTAGCCGAAGACGAGTTGGCGCAACGCGTAGATGAACTGGCCCAGCGACTGTGCACCCAGAACTCGGGACAGAGCATGGAAACCACCAAGGAGATGATTGCGCGCGTGCAGGAATTGCCTTTGCGCGACGCCCTGGAATACGCCGCTGAGAAGAACGCCTTCGCCCGTTCTACAGAAGACTGCCAGCGCGGCATCCAGTCCTTCCTGGATAAGCAGCCTTTGACCTGGTAAGTTTCCAGTATGATTCACCTAAGGGGTTTAGAAATTAGAGACTAGTTGATTGCCTCCATTTTTGGCCTGTTTTCCGGAAACAAAGCCAAAAATGGCTTTGTAAAAGGCTTCCTTAGATGAAGCCGTCCTTGAATTTTTGCATTTAAAATCATCAAATTCCTTTTCGTAAAAACAAAATTAACCTCCATTGGTTGAGAGAATATGCTGACGAACGCGGCGATAGTGTTAGGAACGTTTCTGTTGATGGAGCTGGTGGCCTGGGCGGTACACAAGTACGTGCTGCACGGGGTCTTGTGGAACATCCATGAGTCGCACCACAAACCGCACACCCACAAATTTGAGCTGAATGACGTGTCATTTGTCTTTTACGGGGTGATTGCGGCGCTTTGCTTTATTTACGGGACAGAGGCGCTGGACTACCGGTTCTGGGTGGGAGTAGGCATTACCTTATATGGGTTGGCGTACTTTCTGGTGCATGACTTGTTTATCCATAGGCGCATGAAGCTGTTTGGCAAGACAAGAAACACCTACCTTAGGGCCTTGGACATAGCGCACAAAGTACACCACAAAACCAAAGGCAGAGACGGTTCTCAGTCGTTTGGCATGTTGTGGGTACATCCTAAATTCTTTCGTATGGCCCGGAAGCGTTAACTTAGTGGACCTTTTAACCTCTCACACCTGTGGCGCAATACTCTATTAAGGAGTTGGAGCATTTATCCGGCATTAAGGCGCATACCCTGCGTATCTGGGAACAGCGGTATCAACTGTTGCAGCCTAAGCGCACGGATACTAATATCCGGTACTATGATGACGCAGACCTCAAGAACCTGCTCAACGTAGCCCTGCTCTACCAAGAGGGATACAAAATTTCCAAAATTGCCCAACTGCCCCGCGACCAGGTTGCGCAGGAGGTGCTCAAAATCACCGGTTCAGAGCTAGGGCAGGAGCAGTTCATCTCCCAGTTGATTGTGGCCATGGTAGAGCTGGACGAAGTGCTTTTTGAGCGCATCTTGAGTAGGGCCATTCTGCAATTGGGTTTCTCTGTCTCTGTGCGCACCGTTATCTACCCTTTCCTGCATAAGATTGGTTTGCTGTGGCAGACAGGTAACATCACGCCCGCGCATGAGCATTTCATGAGCCAGTTGGTGCGGCAGAAGATGCTGGTGGCCATTGACGCGTTACCGGTTAAAAGGCAAGAAAGCGCCCCGCGCGTGATTCTATATTTGCCTGAAGGCGAAATGCACGAACTGTCCTTATTATATGTGCATTATCTGTTGCGCTCTGCTGGGTTCTACACCTTATACCTGGGGCAGCACCTGCCTTTGGTAGATCTGGTAAAAGCTGCCAACTACTTCAAGCCAGATTTTGTTTACTCTGTCTTCACCACGCCTTTTCTACGCACCACCGTTTCTGAATACTTAGAGCAGTTGGCAGAGCAAGTGCCTGCTAAGCAAATCCTAGTGAGCGGTTCATTGCTCCACTACTTCCCGGTAGAGGACATGCCAAAGCCAATTCAGTTCTTTAAAGAGATTGAAGAACTAGAGAACTGGTTAGCGCAGAATTCCGCCTCCTAGGCAATCCACTCCCTATATTTCTTTCGTATGTCTCGTTCTTCTAAGAACGACAGGAAGCTGTTTGTTTATTTTTTATAAAAAAAGATTAAACAAAAGTATCTACATTGATTTAATGTTCGTATAATTGTTTAATGTTTTACATCAAACGTTAAACAAAATGACTGCCATAGAATTTTCAACCGTTGTAGAGAACATAGCGCCTACGCTCCGTCCGGCCGCTTACAATCTCACCCGAGACACCGACGATGCCAAGGACTTGGTTCAGGAAACCTTGCTCAAGGCGTTTGCCAACCGCGACAAGTTTAAAACCGGCACCAACATCAAGGCGTGGTTGTACACCATCATGCGCAATACGTTTATCAATCACTATAACAAGGTGACCAAGCGTACCAGCACCCTTGACACGACAGACTATTTTCAATACTTTCCCAATGATGACCGTATGGTGGCCGTGAACGGTGCCACGGGTGAGTTTGCTGCACAGGACATTGAAGACGCCGTGCAGCAATTGCCAGAAGAGTTCAAAACACCGTTCATGCTGTACTATGTGGGCTACAAGTACCTGGAGATTGCCGAGAAGTTGAAGATTCCCATTGGAACCGTGAAGAACAGAATTCACTTGGCTCGCAAAGAATTAAAACAACAGCTGCGGGTGTACGCGTACGGTATTTAATCCGTAGATAGAAACAAGCTTTTAACGACCTCCAATTCCCATGGGTGAATCCCTCCCCAAGAACAAAGCCATTGTCATAGGCGCCGGTTTTGCCGGCCTTTCTACCGCGGCCAGTCTGGCGAAAGCCGGTTACCGCGTCACAGTCTTGGAGAAAAACGAAGTTGCCGGTGGCCGGGCGCGCACGTTTAGTGCGCAAGGCTTCACCTATGATATGGGACCTAGCTGGTATTGGATGCCAGACGTTTTTGAGCAGTTTTTCCAGAAATTCGGTAAAACCACAGCAGACTACTATGACCTGGTGCGCCTGGATCCATCTTATCAAGTCTTGTATGGAAAGGGAGACACGTTAGAGTTGCCGGCTTCTATGGCAGAACTAGAAGCACTCTTTGATGACTTGGAACCGGGGTCCAGCCTAAAACTGAGAGAATTCTTAAAACAAGCCGCCTATAAATATGAGGTAGGCATCAACCAACTGGTCTACAAACCCAGCCGGTCCCTGACCGAGTTTGTGGACCTGAAACTGCTGGTGGACGTCATGCGCCTGGATGTGTTCCAATCCATGGCCAAGCACGTGCGCAAGTTCTTTAAGCACCCGCGCCTGATTCAATTGATGGAGTTTCCCATCCTTTTCTTGGGGGCCTTGCCAGAAAACACGCCGGCCCTGTACAGCCTCATGAACTACGCCGACATGTCTTTGGGCACTTGGTACCCCATGGGTGGCATGCACAAGATTGTGGAAGGCATGGTAGCCTTGGCCGAGGAACTGGGTGTAGAGATACGACTAGGGGAGGAAGTCCAGAAGATTGACATTCAAGACGGGCGTATTTCCCAAGTTATTACCAATAAAGGCACTTACACCGCAGACGTAGTAGTAGGCGCCGCCGATTACCATCACCTGGAGACCCAACTGTTGCCGGCTGCCTATCGTAGTTATTCAGATAAATACTGGGACAGCCGCGTGATGGCGCCGTCTTCACTTATCTTTTATCTGGGCATTGACAAGCAGCTCACCGGCTTACACCACCACAATTTGTTCTTTGACGAGGACTTCGGGCCGCATGCGCAGGAGATTTACACCCGTCCGGCTTGGCCCGAGAAACCGCTATTCTACGTATCGGTGCCTTCTAAGACAGATGCCAGCGTGGCCCCGGTAGGGCAGGAGAATGTGTTCATCTTGATACCCGTGGCCCCAGACTTGACCGACACCGAAGAAACCCGCGAGCGGTATTATGACATGGTCATGACTCGCTTGGAGCAGATAACGGGACAGGACGTGAGAAGCCACGTGATCTATAAACGCAGTTACGCGCACCAGGATTTTATACAGGATTACCACGCCTTTAAAGGCAATGCCTACGGCTTAGCTAATACGCTTACTCAGACGGCCGTCTTGAAGCCCAGCCTGAAGAGCAAAAAGATAAAGAACCTGTTTTATGCAGGCCAGTTGACCGTTCCCGGACCTGGCGTGCCGCCTTCGCTTATTTCTGGGCAAGTGGTGGCCGCGGAAGTTGTGAAAGAATTTGCCCCGCAAAAAGCGTCCTTAACTCATTAATGCATGGTACCACCCAAGACACTTTTTGACACCACCACGCTGGAATGCAGCAAGCTCATCACCCAGCGGTACAGCACCTCGTTCACGCTGGGCATCAAGACGCTCAGCCCTAAATTCCACGATTCCATTTACGCCATCTATGGGTTTGTGCGGTTCGCGGATGAGATTGTGGACACCTTCCATGACCATGACAAGGCTGAGCTGTTAGAGCGGTTCAGAAAAGACACGTACCAGGCGTTAGAGGAGAAAATTAGCCTGAATCCGGTGCTGCACGCCTTCCAGTTGGTGGTGAATGAGTTCCAGATTGACCATGCCTACATAGACGCCTTTTTGAACAGCATGGCCATGGACCTCACAGACCGCGAGTACAACTGCGACTGCTACGAGGAATACATCTATGGCTCCGCTGAGGTAGTGGGCCTGATGTGCCTGAAAGTCTTCTGCGAAGGCGACGAGGCCATGTTTGAGCGCTTGAAGGCTCCCGCCTGTAAGCTAGGGGCCGCCTTTCAGAAAGTAAACTTCTTAAGGGACATAAAAAGTGACTACCATGACCGCGGGCGCGTGTACTTCCCGAAGGTGAATTTCTTATCCTTCTGTAACAAGGACAAAGAAGAAATTGAGGCAGACATCCAGAAGGATTTTGATGATGCGTATGTAGGAATCATGGCCTTGCCCAAAGGCGCAAAGATGGGCGTGTACCTGGCGTACATTTATTATCTCAAGCTTTTCAAGAAAATAAAAAAGGCCCCGGCTGCCCAAATTTTAGCAGAACGCGTAAGAGTGCCAGATAATACGAAGTTAGCATTGTTGCTTAGTTCGTATATTAGGTACCAGTTTAATACTTTCTAATGCGCTTATGCTTTTATCTGCGGTTCTCCTCTCCCTTAGTCTAGTGTTGGTGCCAGTGGCCCAGGAAACAGACGCTTACCGTCACTCGGTGTTATTGAGCTTCTACCAGAAATCTGCCAAGAACGAAGCCCTAGCCGATGACTTTCATGCCTTGATGGAGAAGTACCAGGGAAAAGACCCCTTGAAGTTGGGCTACAAGGCCGTGTCCAACGCCGTGATGGCCAAGCACACCTGGAGCCCCTACGCTAAACTGAAGTACCTGCGCACGTCGGGGCATATTTTTGAGCAGGCGGTGGCTTTGGACAAACAAGACCCAGAAGTGCGGTTCCTGCGCTATTCCATAGAGTTCTTTGTGCCGCGCTACTTGAACATGAGCGGCCATTTGCACGAGGATAAGAAAATATTTTTGAGTGCCATGCTTCGCCATCCCAAGTCTGGTATGCCGGTAGAGTCCCTGAAGATCATGAAGGACTTTCTCTTGCGGCATCCAGAGCACCTGACCGGTGAGGAGCGCGAGCAGGTGACCAACCTGAAACTATGAGTTACATCTACCTCTATTTAAACATCTTCACCATCTTTTTCCCCCTGGTGCTCTCTTTTGACAAGCGGGTGCACTTTTATACCAACTGGCGCTATCTGTTTCCGGCCATGGCCGTTACGGCGCTCTGCTTCATTGCCTGGGACATGGCCTTTACCCAGCATGGCGTCTGGAGCTTCAATCCAGATTATCTGGTAGGCCTGTACATTGGCAACCTGCCCTTAGAAGAGGTTCTGTTCTTCATCACTGTTCCCTACGCCTGCGTTTTTATCTATGAATGCTTAAACACGTATATAAAACGTGAGTGGCTTCAACCATATGCCCCAGCCATTACCTGGTTTTTGGTGGTGGCCAACCTGGTGATAGGTATTTATTTTTGGGGAAGATGGTATACCATGCTCACTTGTCTGCTGGTACCGGTGTTGCTGGTTATTTATTACTGGCAGTTTAAGTACCACAAGATGGGTAGGTTTTACTTGGCGTATCTGGTGCATTTGGTGCCATTCCTGCTAGTAAACGGCGTGCTGACCGCCTTGCCGGTGGTGTTGTACAGTGATGCACACAATACGGGCCTCCGAATCGGTACTATTCCTGCCGAAGACACGATGTACTCCATGCTGCTCCTCCTCATGACGATCATTGTTTATGAAGTTTTAAAGCAAAAAGCGGAGTCTCCTGCAAACAAAGTCACCGCGGCGCTTGTTAATTGACATATGCGACAGCTACAGGTAACCATTGATGCCAACTCTGGATTTTGCTTCGGGGTAATCTATGCCATTCAAATGGCCGAGGACCTGCTGGAGGAGCGTGGCTACCTGTATTGCCTGGGTGACATAGTGCACAACGATGAGGAAGTGGAGCGCCTGCAGAAGAAAGGGCTGCGCATCATCAACTATGACGTGTTGCAGGGACTCAGAGATGAACATGTGCTGATAAGGGCGCACGGCGAGCCGCCGTCTACCTACCAGATGGCCATGCAAAACAACCTCACTTTGATTGATGCCTCTTGCCCGGTGGTGTTAAAACTGCAGAACCGCATCAAAACATCTTTTGATAAGAAGGAGCAGATTTTCATTTACGGCAAGCACGGCCATGCCGAGGTCTTAGGTCTTTTAGGCCAGACTAGCAACGAGGCCGTGGTCTTTGAGAACCTGGACGAACTCCTACGCCATGAGT
Organism: Rufibacter sp. DG15C; assembly: GCF_001577755.1. Taxonomy (NCBI): domain Bacteria; kingdom Pseudomonadati; phylum Bacteroidota; class Cytophagia; order Cytophagales; family Hymenobacteraceae; genus Rufibacter; species Rufibacter sp. DG15C. Next base: position 14,405 of record NZ_CP010776.1, on the reverse strand, counting down.
TGCCGCAGAACATCACCCTGTACAGCCAAACCACCAAAAGCACCAATAGCTTCTACAACATCAAAAACGAGCTGGAGACGCGCGGGTACGGCGTAGACGCCAATGACACCATTTGCCGGCAAGTGTCCAACCGCGACAAGGAACTGCGTTTGTTCGCCCAGAAGTATGACAAGATTGTGTTCGTGTCAGGCACCAAGTCTTCTAATGGTAAGGTGTTATACCAGGTCTGCAAGGACACCAACCCCAATACTTACTTCGTATCTAAGGTAGAAGAAATACAGCCTGACTGGTTTGCCGATGGTGAAACCGTAGGCATCTGCGGGGCCACCTCCACGCCTATGTGGTTGATGGAACAGGTGCGGGATGCACTGCAGGCGCTGTGAAGTTTGAAAATAAATGGATAAGGTCGTTTTTGGTCTGTTTCCTAGAAAACAGACCAAAAACGAAGAATGTCTGCTAACGCTACAAGTCAAATCAATCCCTAACTTCGTAAAGAATACCAAACCACTGCTTTTCATTTTGAAGCCTAAAACCCAATCCTACACTGGAATCATCATTGCTCTGCTCATTCTAACGGCTTGGGCGAGCCTGCTTTGGTTTCTGTTGCACTGGGAAGTCTCCTTCGCTTCGCCGTTGACGTATGTGGCCGTGCTGGTGATGACGCATTTGTATACTGGCCTTTTCATTACGGCGCATGACGCCATGCACGGTGTGGTGGCTCCTGGCAACAAGCGCTTAAATACCCTTATTGGTACTGTCACGGCCGGGTTGTTCGCTTTCAATTACTACGGACGGTTATACCCTAAACATCACCTGCACCACCAACACGTCGCTACTGAGGAAGACCCTGATTACCACGGCGGCAACTTCTTTCTGTGGTTCCTGAGCTTCGCCCGGCAGTACATTACCATCCTTCAAGTGCTGTTAATGGCGGGGACCTATAATTTATTGCAAGTCTGGTTTCCTGTGGAGAATATCATTCTGTTTTGGATGGCGCCGGCGGTGCTGGCCACGTTTCAGTTGTTCTACTTCGGGACGTATTTGCCGCACCGCGGGGAGCATGAGCCAAACAATAAGCACAAATCCTCTACCCAAGGCCGGAATCATCTGTGGGCATTCATCAGCTGCTACTTCTTCGGGTACCATTATGAGCACCATGACAAGCCGTATCTGCCATGGTGGAAACTCTATCAGGAGAAAGACCGGTTGTCTGGAAACAGTAACCAATAAAGCAGTCATCAATTATTATTGAAGAAGTTTTTAGAAGTCTTCTGATATTTCGATTTTTGGCTGTTTTCCAGAAAACAGGCCAAAAACGCGAAGCCCCGCCAATCTAAGGATTGGCGGGGCTTCGCGTTTAAAAAAAGTATGGATTACTTCACTTCGTAGACGTTGTCTTTGGGGTTCACGTCGGGAATGTAGGTGCCTTTGAGTTCCAGTTTCTTCACGGCTTTGGTGGGTTTGAAGTCTACCTGTACCGTGGTGTTACCTTTCTCCCAGACGCTAATGCTGCGCTTTACTTTCTCTATAGAATTGTCTGCGTAGGTGATGTTGAGTTCCACGGGTACAGGCTTGGTGCCTTTGGCCTCCACGGTCACCAAGTAATTCCCGGCCTGTTGCTGCACGTTAGCGATGGCTAAATCCGGCACGCCGTGGTCAAAGAACCAACGTTGCCAGAACCAGTTGAGGTTTTGTCCGGCGCCAGCGTTCATTGAATTAAAGAAGTCCCAAGGGAGCGGGTGCTTGCCGTTCCAGTTCCTGATGTATGTATGCAGCGCTTTGGTGAACAGCTCATCGCCCAGCAGCTCTTTCACATACAAATAGCCCAAGGCTGGCTTAGGGTAGGAGTTCAAAAAGAAAGGCGTGCCCGACTGTTGCGTGGAAAGCGTGGCGATGGGCATGTCTGCCTCTGTGCCGGCCATCATGGAATAGGGCGCCACGCCGTAATCATCAATCAGCTTGGGCTCAATGATGGTGGAGATTACCCACTCGCCTATGGTGGCCCAGCCTTCGTCCATCCAGCCGTATTTGGTCTCGTTGGTGCCCATATAGAACGGGAACATGGTATGGAAAATCTCATGGTCGGTGAGGGTGATGGCATCGTCGCGGGTCTCTACGGGGTTGTCATTCACCATCATGGGGTATTCCATCTGATCCAGACCGTCAAACACGGTGATGTGCGGGTAGGGGAAAGGCCATTTGGGGAACGTGTAGCTCATGGCTTCTACGGTCTTCCTGGAGAAGTCAATCACCTCTTTAAAGTCATGGTGAATGGGGTTGAACGCGACGTCTACCCGGGTGCGGCGCTTGGTCTTGGGGTCTACCACCAAGCTGGTGGAGTTCCAGAGGTAATGGTCTGAGGTGGCGAACGCGAAGTCAATCACGTTGCTGGCCTCAAACTTCCAGGTGTTCTGGGCGTTCTTGGCGGTGATTTCGCGGCGCAATAAGTCGGTGCTGTCAATGATGGCAATGATGGCGTCCTTCTTCTCAGCACTCTGCAAACGCTTGGCGTATTTTCTGGTGAGCACGTCATCAGAGTTCTTTAAATCGCCGGTGGCCCAGACTACAAAATGTTGGGGCACAGTAATGTTCACCTTAAAGTTGCTGAAGTCATTGTAAAACTCCTGCGGTCCCAGGTAGGGGATTCGGTTCCAGCCGTCCACATCGTCATACACGGCAATGCGCGGAAAGAAATAAGCCAGAAAGGCCGCGCCTTGCTCATCTACCTGACCGGTGCGGTTATGCGACCCGGCATTCAATTCATAGTTATAGGTAATACTGACACGCCCTTTCTGCTTGGGCGCCAAGGGCTTGATGCGCACCGTCATGTTGGTGTTTTCCATACGGAGTTTCTGCACATCCTGGGCCTCTTGGTTGTAGCTGAGTTTCTCAATCTTCACGCCTTCGCTCACGTCTGTAGGCGAGATGCCGCCGGCTCTGGGCGCACCTTTCTGGTATAAGTTGGGATAGAGCTTGAAGACAATCTGCTTGAGCGTGTCGGGGCTGTTGTTGGTGTAGTCAATGTCCACGGTGCCGGCCACTTTTCTTGACGCCGGGTCAAAGCTGACGTTGATGGTATAGTCAGCTGAGTTCTGCCAGTAGGCAGTGCCAGGGGTGCCGCTTAGGCTGCGCGTGCCTTTTTGATAAGCGGCGGTAATGTTGCGAGGCATGGGTAATTGCTGGGCTACGCTTTGGAAGGCTCCCAGAAACAGGAAAGCAATAAAAAGTGGTTTAACGGTGCAGTTCATGCAGGACGGTTTGGGTGAAGGATGCATTGGGCCTAGGTAATTGGCCAATTAAAGGTAAGATGAATTTTTGTTGAATGCGCGCAATGCAGGCAATGTTGGCAAGCGGCCCTTGTTTTTGGCCTGCTTTCCAGAAAACAGGCCAAAAACAAGGGCACAAAAAAAGCCTGTTCTTACAGGAACAGGCTTTTCTATAATTATAAGAAAGGACTCTTAGTGAGCCGCATCTTTCTTGCAGCACGCATCCAGGCGGTCATAGGCGCGCGGCGTGGCCGGGCTATCATCAGCGTCATAACCAAGCTCATTCACTGCTTTCTTTAGTTTTTCCGGAGACGTTTTCTTGGCGTCATAGGTCACGGTGACAATCTTGGTGTTCTCATCCAAAACGGCTTTCTCTACGCCCTTCTCATAGGCCAGGCCTTTCTCAATGGTGGCTTTGCACATGCCGCACACCGCCGAGGTTTTGAATTTCACTTCGTCGCCTTTCTTACCGCCGGCCGCAAATCCTAAAGAGGCGAAACCAGTCATGACCAAAGCGAGCATCCAGATTTTTAACGTTTTCATTTTAAGTAGTTAAGTTTAAAAAGTATGAGTTTAGAGTTTTCGATTCAAGTTCGTTTTTAGCTTGTTTTACCAAAATCAGGCCAAAAACGAATTTATTGTTAATTGTCAGTTGCTGATTGTTTGGTCCAATTTTAAAACAATCAGCAATTGACAATTATTTTATAGTAAAGCGCATGCCGGCGTAAATTAGTCTTCCGGTAATAGGCGCCCAAACCATGCTGGCGTCAAAGTCATTCCCAAAGGGTTTGTCTGCGGCAATAATCGGGTTCTTATGTTTATAATTCAAGAGGTTCTCGCCGCCCACGTACACTTCCCATTTCTTGAATGCCCGCGTGACCTGCCCATTAAACATCGCGTAGGGGCTAACAGTTCGCGTCCTGATGATGCCATCCAGGGAGTGGCCGCCATTTAAATGCCCGCCTTCCATCACCGGCACCGGGCGCGGACCAAACCACTGAGCGGTCACATCGGCGCGCCATTTGTCAAACGGCGTGGCGAAGCCCAGATTCAAGAAGGCGCGGTGGTTGGGAATGAACGGACGTTGCAATAGTTGGTCCTGATAGGTGGTGCGCACGTCAAAATACTTGTAAGCGGCTTTCACGTCCAGCATTTCGGTGAGTTCATACTGAACCTCAGCCTGGAAGCTTTTGGAGAAAGACTTGCCATCCAAATTAGTGAAGACCACCTGGTTTGGACTGCTGTACATGTCGGGTACCACTTGGTTCTGGAAGCTGGTGTAGTAGTAGTCCGTAATGAAGGCGCCTTTGCGTTCACCCACCTCAAAGTACTGGGTAAAGCTTCCGCCCAGGTTCCAAGCTTTCTCAGGCGCCAGGTTGTTTTCAAGTACAAATTCGCGGTTACTGATGAGCGAGGCCACGTTCTCGGCAATGGGGTTGGCCACTCTAAAGCCTTTTCCGGCCGCCAGACGCAGAATGGTGTTGGGCGTGAAGTCATACTTCACGTTGAACCGGGGCGTGTACACCCAGCCGTACAGGTTGTGATGGTCGGCACGCACGCCGCCTACCAGGGTAAGGTTGGTGCTGTTCTGGTAGATGTACTCGAAGAAGGCGCCAGGCACCTGCTCTTTTCTAGTATAGTTCTGGCCAGCCAATTGTTCTTGGTAATCCTCCAACTGGTAGCTCAATCCGGTTTTGTAGGTATGGGCCGTGTTGCCAAACGCCGACTGGAAAATCAAATTAGCCAAGCCGCTGTTTTGCCGTCCGTTATAAGTTCTGGCACCGTAATGCGAGTCAAAGTCATGGTGCGCCGCCGACAGAATCAAGCCCAGGCTCTGATAAGGCCGGTTCTTGAACGTGTAAGACGTTTTGGAGAAGACGCTGTAGCGGTCGGTTTCAGACTCGGTGCCATAGAAACTGCCCTCTACCTGCGGCATGCCGCTTCGGTAGTTTACCTGCCCACCGGTCCGCGTTTCGCGCAGGGCTTGTAAGCCCAGCTCCGCTACCCACTGCTTGCCGGTGTTGTACTTCCACTTGTTGAACACATTGTAGTGCTTGCCCAAGGGCAGGTCCAGGAAACCGTCATCGTTGCCATCTACGCGGTTGCTCAGCTGGTCGGTGTGCAGCATGAGAATGGTGCTCAACTTGGGCGTGAGCGTGGCCGAGGTGTTCACGTTGGCGTCCCATTTGGCGAAGCTGTTGCCATATAGGTTCATATACAGCCGGTCAGACTTCTCCGGGTCCCGCAGCCGCACGTTTACCTGTCCCGAGATAGACTCATAGCCATTCAGCACACTGCCGGTCCCTTTGATGATGTCAATGGCGTCTATGTACGTGCCCGACAGGTAGTTCAGGCGGTAGGGTGTGGCCAAGCCCCTCAGGGCTGGTACATTATCCGTAGTCATAAGCGTGTAAGAACCGTCCAGGCCTAGCATTTGAATCTGCTTGGCCCCAGACACCGCGTCTGAGGTAGAGACCTCCACCGAGGCGTTGGTTTCAAAGCTCTCCGCCAGGTTACAACAGGCTGATTTGGTTAAATCCATGGCCGTGATGACCTGCGAATTGGTGGGCGTCATAGCATTGTAGCGGTCCTGCTTGCCTGTCACGGTCACCTCTTTCAAAGAGCCGCTGGACACGAGCTTGATTACCAGGTTGGAGCGTCCCTGCACCTGTATTGTGTCAGATGTATAGCCAATATAAGACACCAATAAGGACGATTCGCCGGCAGGGGCGGCCTTTAACTGGAAGAAACCCGTGGCATCTGTGCTGGTGGCTTGGGTGGTGCCCAGCCAGGTGACGGTTGCGCCAATAAGGGGAGAAGAAGTGGTAGCGTCTATCACCCGGCCAGAGAGCGATTGGGCAACCGACAAAAAGGGCAGGCAGACGCCCAGAAATACCATGGTCCAGAAGACGCGGTAATTATATGAATGCATAAGGGAAAGTCATTTAAAGATTATATTATTTCCTTGAGGTAGAAGCAAAAGGGCGCAAACGGCCGCCGCTTCTATTGTTTGGGAAACAGAGTCTCTAAATGTTAAGAATTTGCAGTCTTGTCAACAGGTCACGCCCGGCCAGTGGCGGCGAGGTGTCTGTGAAAGAAGGCCAAGAGGAGGAGGTTACCAACGCAACTGTTGGCGGTGCTAGAAACGAACTTATCAGCGCTGGCTGTAGGGAATAGAAAACAACCTTGTCTGTGAGTTTGAGCGCCAGGTTGTCCAGCTTGTGGTAGGTGGTGGAGGAAGAGCAGCACCCTTTTTTCTCAATTTGGGCGGCAGCCTCTTCGCAGGATTTCTTTGGCTGGGCCTTTTTCTGGCAGCAGCCCATCTTCTCCATTTTCTCTGCCTTGGCCAGACTGATTTCCATGCCCATCATGGCACAGAACCGCTGGGTGGCGGCAATGCCCACAGAGCCCGTCAGCACGCTAAATGCCAGCAAAAGAAGAAGAATATGTCGGTAAGTGGGCCGCATGTCACAAAGATACGGAAAAACGACCCACTTTGTGCCACTTTCATTCCACTTGCAGGTTTGGCCAACTGGCTATTGAGGGTTGTGGGTTTAAGTAATTGTAATTCAGTTATTTAAAATCATTTTCGCGTGTTTAATAAAAGGATTTTTCTATATAGTTATTAGAAAGTTTTCCCGATGTGGGAAGAAAAAATGTGGATAATGTGTATAAGTGGGGTGGATAACCATGATTTATCCACAAAGTGGGAAAAAGTGGGAGACTGTGGTTGACTTTGGTGTCCCCTTTATTACTTTTGTTTTGTACCAAAGACTAGAGTTATCTCCCTACACCAATGAACTTCCTCTCCGGCGAATATGAATGTAAGCTAGACCCCAAGGGAAGATTGGTGCTGCCTTCTAAAATCAAAACCAATCTGCCAGAGGATTCCGGCAATCAGGTGGTTTTGACCAGAGGGTTTGAGCCCTGCTTGGTGCTGTACCCCAGAACCGAGTGGAAAGCCATCTATGACCGCGTGGCCGGTTTAAATGAGTTTAACGAGGAGTACCGCCACTTTCAAAGGAATTTCTTTAGGGGTAACACAGAGATAGAACTGGACACCGCGGGCCGGTTTATCCTGCCCAAGACCATGGTACGCTACGCCGAGATTGACAAAGAAGCGATTGTAGTGGGATTGGGCAACCGGGTAGAAATCTGGAATCCGGAGAAATACGACGCGTTCCTGGAAAAAGACCAACAAAACTTCTCACAGCTGGCCCAGAAATACTTGGGGAATCCACCGGCCTCCACCATTATAGAATAACCCGAGCCATGCAATACCACAACCCCGTTTTGTTACAGGAATCGGTAGATGCTTTGGCTATAAAACCCAAAGGCATTTACGTGGACGTCACTTTTGGCGGCGGCGGCCATTCTGCCCGCATTCTGGAGCAGATGCAAGGCGGCCAGCTCTACGCCTTTGACCAGGACACCGATGCCGAAAAACAGTCGGAGCGCCTCATCTCAGACCAGTTCACGTTTGTCAAAGCCAACTTTAGGTACCTGAAAAAATACCTGCGGCTGTACGGTGTGCGCCAGGTAGACGGCATTCTAGCCGACCTGGGCGTTTCCTCGCATCAGTTCAATACCGCTGAGCGCGGCTTCTCTACCCGGTTTGACGGCCCTCTGGACATGCGCATGGACAAGGAAAGCCCCCTGACTGCCAAGGATGTCATCATGACCTATGAAGAGGAGCAGCTGCACCGCATTTTCGGGTTGTACGGCGAGGTGAAGAACGCCAAGACCCTTGCCCGGGAAGTGGTGTCCGCCCGCAACGTGCGCGACATTGAGACCATTGCAGATTTTAAGGAAGCTATCTCAGGCTGCACTCCCAAAGGGAAAGAGAACAAGTACCTGGCGCAAGTATTCCAAGCGCTCAGAATAGAAGTCAATGATGAGCTGAAGGCCCTGGAGGAAATGTTGGAACAGGCCGTGGAACTGTTGAAGCCCGGCGGACGCCTATCGGTTATCTCTTACCATTCTTTGGAAGACCGTTTGGTGAAGAACTACATCAACAAGGGCAAGTTCTTTGGCGAGGTGGAGAAAGACTTTTTTGGCAACGAGATAAAGCCACTGGATTCTGTCACGCGCAAGCCCATAGTGCCCAGCGCCCAGGAACTGCAGGAGAACAACCGCTCCCGCAGCGCCAAGCTGCGCGTGGCCGTGAAGCGAGAGAACCCAGAGACGCCTTTCAAGAAATAGAGAATAAGAATTACACGAATATAGAACATGGCAGTCAACACTGTACGTCCACGAAACAGCCAGCCCAAGGCCAACACCCAGCGTGAGGTTCCTAAGGTGGAGCCCGTGCGTCCGCCAAGACCGCCCCGCCAAAAAGGGACCAGCCTGTTTGAGCTGTTGGACCGCTATACCAAGGTAGACTGGTTCTTTGCGGACGGCTTGCCGGTAAAATACCTACCCAAGGTATTGTTCTTAATGGCGGTGACCATCTTCTACATTGGCAATAGCCACTACGCAGAGCGTACCCTGCGCCAGATAGACAAAACCAAATCAGACACCGAGGACCTGCGGGCTGATTTCACCACGCTCAAATCTGATTACATGGAGGCGAGCAAGCAGTCTGAGGTGGCCCGCAATGTGGCGGCGTCTGGCTTAATGGAAAGTTCTTCTCCACCCATTCAAGTAGTAATCAAGAAAGATGAATATTAAGAGGTCCATCGTAACGCGTGTGCGGTTGGCCTTTTTGGCTATCTGTCTGTTTGCGTTCGCTATTATTTACAAGGTTGGCTATATCCAGATTAAGGATGGAGACAAGTGGAAGGAACTGGCCCAGGAAAAGCGTTTCCATTACCAGCCCATCTTTGCCACCCGCGGCAACATCTACTCCAATGATGAGCGCATCATGGCCACGTCCCTTCCTTTCTACAGAGTGGCGTTTGACCCTACTATTTCTAAAGATGAGGTCTTCAGAGAAGGGATTGACTCCCTTGGCATGATGCTGTCCCGTTTCTACGGAGACCGCTCAGCTGAATATTACAAGCGCAAGATTAAGAACGCGCGCCATAACAAGCGCAAATACGTGCGTATCAACAACCGCCTCATTAATTACCAGGAGAAGAAGCAGATGGCCAAATGGCCCATCTTCAGAGTTGGTAAAAACAGGGGCGGGGTGATTTTTGAGAAACTCGACCGCCGGTTCCTGCCATTCGGGTCATTGGCCAAGCGGACCATTGGTTTCCTGAACGAGGACAAGAAAGGCGCGGGCCTTGAGTTTAGCTTCAACCGCCATCTGGCCGGGAAAGACGGCGAGGCTTTATATGAGCGTATGGCAGGCGGAAACAAGCCCATCTATGATGGCACCGAAGTGAAGCCTTTGCCAGGTTTTGATATCAGGACCACCATTGACATCAACCTCCAGGACGTAGCGGAGAGCGCCCTTTACAAGGCCTTGACCTTGAATGACGCCGCCCACGGCTGTGTGATTCTGATGGAAGTGAGCACAGGGGAGATAAAAGCCATCGCCAACTTAGGGAAAGCCGGTCTGGGCACCTATGTAGAGGATTACAACTACGCCGTGGGTAACCAAGGCCGCACCGAGCCGGGCTCTACCTTCAAACTAGCCTCTATGATGGCCTTGCTGGAAGACTCAGACATGAAACTCACCGACACCATTGATACAGGAAACGGTTCTATGCGGATTGGCGGCGCTGTGAAGACAGATACGCATGGCAACGGGAAAATCACCCTGCAACAGGTGTTTGAGAAGTCCTCCAACGTGGGTATTGCCAAGTTGATTCAAGACCATTTCGGGAACGACCCGCAAAAATATGTAGACTACCTTTTCAAGTTTGGCCTGCACCAACCGCTGGGCTTCCAGATGAATGGAGAGGCCGTGCCTTACATTAAAACCCCAAAAGACCGTAGCTGGAGCCGTCCGTCCCTATCTACCATGGCTATTGGCTATGAGTTGAAGATTTCGCCGTTGCAGACCTTGGCTTTCTATAATGCCGTGGCTAACAATGGGGTTAAGGTACAGCCTATCATTGTAAAGGAAATCAAGCGCGCCGACCAGGTGTTAGAGAAGTTTGAGGCCAAAGTCCTTAACCCAAAAATCTGCTCAGATGAGACCTTAGCGGAGCTAAAGCAGATGATGGAAGGCGTGGTGGAGCATGGTACGGCCAAAAACCTGAAGAGCAAAGATTACAAGGTGGCTGGTAAAACGGGTACTGCCCGCAAAGTAATCAATGGACAATATACTAAGAGATATTCTACTTCCTTTGTAGGCTACTTTCCGGCAGACCGGCCTAAATACAGCTGCATTGTCATCATAGACAATCCTAACAAAAACGCCCAGTACGGTGGCGATGTAGCAGCCCCAGTGTTCAGGGAGTTAGCGGATAAAGCCTACGCCCAAGACTTAGCTATTCATGCGCCTATGGTGCGCAGACCCGCTAACGTGGTTCCTAAACTACCTAGCCTACACGCGGGTAATCAGGAGGAACTGACGCTCCTCTGCAACAAACTGGGCGTAAGCGCCCATCCGGTGAACCCAGAGGAGGATTGGATTAGAGTAGATACCCAAAAGCACTCCGTGGCCATGAAACCGGTCCCCGTGAAGGAAGGCCGCGTGCCTGATGTGAAGGACATGACCTTGAAGGACGCCCTTTACCTCTTGGAGAATCAAGGCCTGAAGGTGCGGGCCGCCGGGTTGGGCCGCGTGAAAGCACAGAGCGTGCCGGCTGGACAACCCGTCAGAAAAGGCATGTGGATTACAATTACCTTAGAACGAAATGGCACAACTACAAAACCTATTGCAGGCGATACCGTCCTCGCAATTGCTCGGGCCTACTAACCCCGAGCTTTCTGCGTTAACCATGGACTCGCGCCAGGCGGGCCCGGGCGTGGCGTTTTTTGCCATCAAGGGCACCGTACGCGACGGTCATGACTTTATACCCCAGACTGTAGAGCAAGGCGTTTCTGTCGTGTTTTCTGAAAAACAGCCCGAAAACGCCCCTGCCAACGTCACCTTTGTGCTAGTGCCAGACGTAGCCGAGGCCATGGGTCACGTAGCGGCGGCCTTCTACGGTCATCCCTCCAGGAAATTGAAACTGGTAGGCGTGACTGGCACCAATGGCAAAACCACCTGCGTCACACTGTTGCATAAGCTGTTCCGGGAGCTGGGCTACAATGCTAGTCTACTGTCAACGGTTCAAAATCAGATTAACGAGGAGGTGATTCCGGCCACGCACACCACGCCAGATGCCATCACCTTGCAGGCTTTGCTGGCAAAGATGGTGAAAGCGGGTTGCACGCACGCCTTCATGGAAGTGAGTTCGCATGCCTTGGTTCAACATAGAGTGACCGGGGTGGAGTTTGCCGGAGCGGTCTTCACCAACCTCTCGCATGACCACCTGGACTACCACAAGACCTTTGACGAGTACATCAGAGCCAAGAAACTCTTCTTTGACAACCTGTCTCCGAAGGCCTTCGCGCTGGTGAACTCAGACGACAAGCGCGGCATGGTCATGTTGCAGAACACCAAGGCTGATAAGAAAACCTACGCCTTGCGCAAAGAGGCTGACTTCAAAGCGCGTCTCTTAGATAACTCCATCCAAGGTCTGCAACTGGAATTGGACGGCCAGGAAGTGTGGTTCAAGCTCATCGGGACCTTCAACGCTTATAACCTGCTGGCCGTGTACGGTGCGGCAGTGCTGCTAGGCGAAGACCCTCAGGAAGTGTTGACTAGCCTATCTTCCTTGACTTCGGCCGCCGGTCGTTTTGACTACGTGGTGAGCCCGGGCCAGATTACCGGAATTGTGGACTATGCCCACACGCCCGACGCGCTGGAGAACGTATTGCAGACCATCCAGCAAATCAGAAAGCCCGAGCAGAAAGTCATCACCATTGTGGGTTGCGGCGGAAACCGTGACGCGACCAAGCGCCCCATCATGGCAGACATTGCCGCCCGCATGAGCGACAGAGTCATCTTGACCTCAGACAACCCTCGCGACGAGGACCCACAGGAAATCCTGAACCAGATGCAGGTGGGCGTGAAGCACACCGATTTGAAAAAGGCCCTAAGCGTGGTAGACCGCAAAGAAGCTATTAAAACTGCCGTGATGCTCGCCGAGCCGGATGATATCATTCTGGTTGCGGGCAAAGGGCATGAGACTTATCAAGAGGTGAAAGGACAACGCTCTCCTTTTGACGACAAGCAAGTTCTGCAGGAGGCATTTACCCTGCTCCAGAAATAAAAGAAATAGATACTAGATTCTACGGCGAAGTGACCACATTATAAGGCGCTTCTTTTCCTTAAAAGAACCAGATGCTCTACTACCTTTTTTAACTACTTAGACCAGCACTTTGACCTCTTCGGGGCTGGGGTTTTCCGGTATATCTCCTTTAGGGCAGGTTTGGCGGCGCTAATCTCTCTGTTGATTGCCATGATTTTTGGCGGCAGGCTCATCAAGATGCTGCACCGTAAACAGGTAGGCGAGTCCATCCGGGATTTGGGACTTGCCGGTCAGCTGGAGAAAAGAGGCACGCCTACTATGGGCGGTCTCATCATCCTGCTAGCCATTCTGGTGCCCACGCTTCTATTAGCCCGTCTGGACAATGTTTACATCCTGCTCATGATTGTGTCTACGGTTTGGTTAGGCGCCATCGGGTTCCTAGATGACTACATCAAGGTCTTCAAGAAGAACAAAGAAGGCTTGGCAGGTAGATTTAAAGTGATGGGACAGATTGGTCTGGGTTTGATTGTGGGCCTGACTCTGTTCTTCTCAGATGACGTGGTGGTGCGCCAGTACTTAACGGAGCACGGCTTGTCGGCGGTAGAGGCGTCTGCCACTTACACAGATGTGCGACAGATGATTACCACCATCCCCTTCGCCAAAAATAACGAGCTGGACTACCATCAGTTCTTCAGCTTTGCCAGCCCCATTCTGGGGTCGTATGCCCGCTTTTTATACATCCCGCTGGTCATCATCATCATTACCGCCGTGTCCAATGGCGCCAACATCACCGACGGGATTGACGGCCTGGCCGCAGGTACGTCGGCGATTATTGCCACCACGTTGATTGTATTTGCCTGGGTGTCTGGTAACGCCATCTTCGCAGATTACCTGAACATCATGTTCATCCCTAACACCGGTGAGTTGGTAATTTTCTGTACCGCCTTTGTGGGGGCCTGCGTGGGCTTCCTGTGGTACAACTCCTATCCGGCGCAGGTGTTCATGGGCGATACCGGCTCCTTGTCTATTGGCGGCATCATTGCCGTGTTGGCCCTGATTCTACGCCAAAGAGCTCCTGATTCCGGTGCTGTGCGGCATTTTCCTGGTGGAGAACCTCTCGGTGATGTTGCAGGTGGCTTATTTTAAATACACCAAGAAGAAATACGGCGAGGGGCGAAGAATCTTCAAGATGTCGCCTCTGCACCACCATTACCAAAAGTTGGGGTATCATGAGGCCAAGATTGTGTCGCGCTTCTGGACCGTGGGCATCATGCTCGCCATTTTGACCCTTGCCACTTTAAAATTAAGATAGGCGTTTTTTCGCCTCTTTTTCAGAAACAAGCCAAAAACGAACGAATACCATGAACAAGCGAATAGCCATTTTGGGAGCAGGAGAGAGCGGCGTAGGTGCCGCTTTGTTGGCGCAGGCCAAAGGCTATGACGTGTTTGTGTCAGACAAAGGCGCCATTGCAGAGAAGTACCGTTCCGAGCTGACCAAGGCAGGCATCGATTTTGAGGAAGGCGAGCACACGCTGGACAACATCTACAACGCCAGGAAATCATCAAAAGCCCGGGCATTTCAGACACTGCTCCTGTCATCAAAGGCGCCTTGGAGAGAAACATTCCGGTAATCTCTGAGATTGAGTTTGCCGGTCGGTACGCTTCGAGTAAGTTCATTTGCATTACGGGCACCAACGGCAAAACCACCACCACGCTCCTGACCTATCACCTCCTGAAAAGCGCCGGCTTGAAAGTAGCCTTGGCGGGGAACGTGGGCGAGAGCCTGGCCGGTAAGGTCTTGGAAGGCGGCTACGAGTACTATGTGGTGGAACTGAGCAGCTTCCAGCTGGACAACATCTACGCCTTCAAAGCGCACATCGGTATTCTGCTCAACATCACCCCAGACCATTTGGACCGCTATGACTACCAGATGGAAAACTATGCG